>JAPLQZ010000009.1 GCA_026399415.1 Rhodocyclales bacterium
ATCCGCAATGTCGCCAGGCGCGTCGCGCGCTGGAAGGCGCAGGGTCACCAACTGGTGGTGGTGGTATCCGCCATGAGCGGCGAGACCAATCGCCTGATCGCTCTGGCCAAGGAGGTATCTCCCCAGCCCGACGCACGCGAATTCGACGTGATGCTTTCCACCGGCGAGCAGGTCACGATCGCCCTGTTGGCGATGGCGATCCGGGATCTCGGCCTCAAGGCCAAGAGCTACACCGGTGGCCAGGTGAAGGTGCTGACCGACAGCACCTTCACCAAGGCGCGCATTCTCGAGATCGACGACGCCAGCATGCGCCGCGATCTTGACGACGATACCGTAATCATCGTCGCCGGCTTCCAGGGGGTGGACGCCGAGGGCAACATCACCACGCTCGGCCGTGGCGGCTCGGATACCTCGGCCGTGGCGCTGGCCGCAGCGCTGACGGCCGACGAATGCCAGATTTACACCGACGTCGACGGCGTCTACACCACCGACCCGCGCATCGTGCCCGAAGCCAGAAAGCTGGACCGCATCACCTTCGAGGAAATGCTGGAAATGGCCAGCCTGGGCTCCAAGGTGCTGCAGATCCGTTCGGTGGAATTCGCCGGCAAGTACAAGGTCAAACTGCGCGTGCTCTCCAGTTTCGAAGAAGAAGGTCAGGAGACCAACGGCACGCTCATCACTCTCGAGGAAGACACCAACATGGAACAACCGATCATCTCCGGCATCGCCTTCAATCGCGACGAGGCCAAGCTTACCGTGCTCGGCGTGCCCGATCGTCCCGGCATCGCCTACCAGATCCTCGGCCCGATCGGCGACGCCAACATCGACGTCGACATGATCATCCAGAACGTCGGTCACGATGGCACGACGGACTTTTCCTTTACGGTCAATCGCGGTGATTTCGAGCGCGCGAAAAAGATGCTGGAAGATCAGATCAAGCCGCAGATCGGCGCACGCGCCATCAAGGGCGACAACAAGATTTGCAAGGTTTCCGCCGTGGGCGTCGGCATGCGTTCGCATCCCGGCGTCGCCAGCACGATGTTCCGCACCCTGGCCGAAGAAGGCATCAACATCCAGATGATCTCGACCTCCGAGATCAAGATTTCGGTCGTGGTCGATGAGAAATACCTGGAGTTGGCCGTCAGGGTTTTGCACAAGGTCTTCGGACTGGATCAGCCGCCGGCCTGACGTCGGCCGCATCAAACAAACCCCGGCCATGTGCCGGGGTTATTCATTGCAGGATCAGAACACGCCCATGGCCAGGCCGGCAGCAAGCGTTGCCCCAAGTTCCCGGCAGCGGGCCAGATCCATCGCACCGATTGTCTTTGGTGAGAGTATTGCTTCCGGCGTCTGTGCGTGGGTGCAAACGATCAGGGCATCGGCAACTGGCCGCAGGCGCCATCCTTTGGCAATCCGCTCGATCTGTCGCGCCGCGTTCTCGCCGTCACTGCCGGCGCAGACCAGCACTGTGTATGGCCTGCCATTGATCCGGTCGAGCGCGGGGTAGTAGCAGCGGTCGAAAAAATCCTTCATCAGCCCCGAGATCGCCGCAAGATTTTCCGGGGTGGCAAATACATAGGCATCGGCCTCGATCACGTCTGTCGGGCCGGCTGCCGAGGCATGCAGCAGCCGTGTAGTTACGGTATCGTCCGCAGCAGCGCCTGCGACCAGCGCACGCGCCATCTGTTCGGTGCCGCCGGTCATCGAGTGGTACACAACGAGAAGGGTTTTCATGTCGGGTGCCCGAATG
>JAPLQZ010000109.1 GCA_026399415.1 Rhodocyclales bacterium
CGTACCTGGCAGTCGGGTGACTTTACCTGCTCCGGTTGTCATACCGAGGATCCGAGGAATGAAGGCAGACACATTAAGGCCAAGGCGCCCATTAAACCGCTGGCGCCTTCCGCAAATCCGGAACGTTTTATCGATGTCCAGAAAGTAGAGGCCAACTTTACGGCGCATTGCATGGATCTCCATGAAAGAGATTGCCGCGCTCACGAAAAAGGCAATTTCATAGCCTACCTGATGTCCGTAAGATAACCGCCAGCGCCAGGCATCCAACCGTCTGGCGGGGGTTCCTCGGCAGCTGAGCGAACGCCGGCGCCTGGGATTCCGGATGCGCTTCTTGAGGCATCGCCAATATCTGCTTCCCGGTTTTCAGCAATTTATCGACTTAGTCTTTTTGTTTGATCAACATCAAGGCAACAACCTTCTGCAGGCCTAGCATGTGGCATGTGCACAAACCCCTCTGAACTGCAGGGGGATTGCAACTCGGCGACCCATGCAGCGGCGCCGTGCAGTGCCCGACACCAGGAGCCTTGCATCAAATGAACATATCCAGTGCCATCGTCCACGCCCATCCGCGCGACGTGGCGCTCGTTCAGGCCGGGTTGGCCACGCTTGCCGGCGTCGAGGTGCATGCCATCTCGCCCGAAGGCAAGATGATCGTCACCATCGAAACCGAGGACGACGGCAGCAACGCCGCCACCTACCAGCTTATTGGCCAGCTTGACGGTGTCATGTCGGCGGCCATGGTCTATCACCAATCCGAATCCGAGCCCTACAAGGAGATCTGAAATGAAATTGACGCGACGTGAATTCATCAAGACCAATGCCATCGCCGCGGCGGCTGCCACCGCTGGCATGAGCATCCCCGGCGTGGCGCAGGCTGCGTTGCCGGAGAGCCAGGACGGCGTGCGCTGGGACAAGGGTGTCTGCCGCTACTGCGGCGTCGGTTGCGGCGTGCTGGTGGGCGTCAAGGATGGCCGCGTGGTGGCCACTCAGGGCGACCCGGACGCACCGGTGAACAAGGGCCTCAACTGCGTCAAAGGCTACTTCCTGTCGAAGATCATGTACGGCAAGGACCGCCTGACCCGGCCGCTGCTGCGCATGAAGGACGGCAAGTTCGACAAGAACGGCGAGTTCGCGCCGATTTCCTGGGATGCCGCCTTCGACATCATGGCCGAGAAGGTCAAGGCGACACTGAAAGAACCCACTCAGGGCGCCTACGGCGTTGCCATGTTCGGCTCCGGCCAATGGACGGTGTGGGAAGGCTATGCTGCCGCCAAACTGATGAAGGCCGGCTTCCGCAGCAACAGCATCGACCCCAACGCGCGCCACTGCATGGCCTCCGCCGTCGCCGGCTTCATGCGCAGCTTCGGTATCGACGAGCCGATGGGCTGCTACGATGATGCAGAACATGCCGACGTGTTCGCCCTGTGGGGTTCGAACATGGCCGAGATGCACCCGATCCTCTGGTCGCGCATCACCAACCGCCGCCTCACCGCCAATCACGTCAAGATCCACGTGCTGTCGACCTTCAGTCACCGCTCCTGCGAACTGGCCGATAACGAACTGATCTTCAAGCCGCAGTCCGATCTGGCGATCCTCAACTACATCTGCAACTACATCATCCAGAACAACGCCGTCAATCAGGACTTCGTCAAGAAGAACGTCGGCTTTTTCAAGGGCGTCACCGATATCGGCTATGGCCTGCGGCCCAATCATCCGCTCGAGCAGGTGGCCAACAACAACGGCTATCCTGGGGCCGACGGCAAGCCCAAGGGCGATCCAAACGCGCATTCGCCGATCAGCTTCGACGACTTCGCCAAGTTCGTTGCTGAATACACGCTGGACAAGGCCCACGAGATTTCGGGCGTGCCCAAGGACAGGCTGGAAGCCCTGGCCAAGGCCTATGCCGATCCGAAGGTCAAGGTCACCTCTTACTGGACCATGGGTTTCAACCAGCATACGCGCGGCACCTGGGTCAATAACATGATCTATAACGTGCACTTGCTGGTGGGCAAGATCTCCGAGCCGGGCAACAGCCCCTTCTCGCTGACCGGCCAGCCTTCGGCCTGCGGCACGGCGCGCGAGGTCGGCACCTTCGCCCACCGCCTGCCTGCCGACATGGTGGTGATGAATCCCAAACACCGCGAATTCGCCGAAAAGGCCTGGAAGCTTCCCACCGGCACGATTCCGCCGACGCCCGGCTACCATGCCGTGCTCCAGTCGCGCATGCTGAAGGACGGCAAGATCGGCTTCTACTGGACCTCGACCACCAACAACATGCAGGCCGGACCGAACATCAACGGCGAGATCTATCCCGGCTGGCGCAACCCGAAAGCCTTCGTCGTGGTGTCCGACGTTTATCCGACGGTGTCGGCCATGTCGGCCGACCTGATCCTGCCCTGCGCGATGTGGATGGAAAAGGAAGGCATGTTCGGCAATGCCGAGCGTCGCGGCCAGATGTGGCGCCAGCAGGTCAAGGCACCGGGCGAAGGTCGGTCCGACCTCTGGCAGTACATGGAGTTCTCCAAGCGCTTCAAGGTCGAGGAAGTCTGGCCGGCCGATCTGCTGGCCAAGGCGCCGGAACTCAAGGGCAAGACCCTGTACGACGTGCTGTATGCCAACGGCCAGGTCAACAAGTTCCCCAAGGAAGAAACAGCGAAGGTCAACGCCCATGCCTGGGCCGGCTATACCAACGACGAGTCCGAGGCTTTTGGCTACTACGTGCAGAAGGGTTTGTTCGAGGAATACGCAGGTTTCGGCCGTGGTCACGCCCACGATCTGGCGAGTTTCGATGCCTATCACAAGGCGCGTGGTTTCCGCTGGCCGGTGGTCGATGGCAAGGAAACCCTGTGGCGCTTCCGCGAAGGCTATGACTCGTATGTGAAGAAAGGCGAAGGCGTCAAGTTCTACGGCTATCCCGACGGCAAGGCCAAGATTTTCGCGCTGCCCTACCAACCCGCGGCCGAAATGCCGGACAAGGACTACGACCTGTGGCTGTGTACCGGTCGCGTGCTGGAGCACTGGCATACCGGCTCGATGACGCGCCGCGCGCCGGAGCTGTATAAGGCCTTCCCCGATGCGGTGGTGTGGATGCACCCGAAGGATGCCGAGAAGCGCGGCTTGAAGCGCAACGATGTGGTCAAGGTGTCCACGCGGCGCGGCGAGATCGAATTGCGAGTCGACACCAAGGGCCGCAACAAGCCGCCCGAGGGGCTGATCTTCATCCCCTTCTTCGACGAGCACCGTCTGGTCAACAAACTCACCCTGGATGCCACTTGTCCGATTTCGAAAGAAACCGACTTCAAGAAGTGCGCCGCCAAGGTGGTCAAGGCCTGATCACGCCCATTGGACAAATAGGGGAGTCATGAACTACGTGCGCTTCCCGGCCAGGGATCATGGACAACGAGAACAAGCCCAGTGCGGCAGCCCGTCGCCAGTTTCTCGCCGACACCGCGCGCATGGCCTGCGGCGTCGGCCTCCTGGGGCTGGGCGTCGGGTTATACGCACGTCATGCCAGGGCATTGCCGCCGGCCGCGATACGGCCGCCCGGCGCGCTGGCGGAAGCCGACTTCTCTGCCGCCTGCATCCGCTGCGGAATGTGCGTGCGCGACTGCCCGTTCAACATCCTGCATCTGGCCAAACCCGAAGAGCCGCTATCGACCGGAACACCTTACTTCGTCGCGCGCCAGTTACCCTGCGAGATGTGCGAGGACATTCCGTGCGTAAAGGCCTGCCCGACCGGGGCACTGGACCATTCCCTGAAGGACATCAACAAGTCGAAGATGGGCCTCGCCGTGCTGGTCGACCACGAGACCTGCCTCAACTTCCTCGGACTGCGCTGCGACATCTGCTACCGCGTCTGCCCGGTGATCGACAAGGCCATCACGCTCGATCCGCAGACCAATGCGCGCACCGGTCGTCACACGCTGTTCATTCCGACGGTGCATTCCGACCATTGCACCGGTTGCGGCAAGTGCGAAAAGGCCTGCCCCACCGAAGTGGCTTCGATCAAGGTGTTCCCGCTCGCCATGGCCAAGGGTCATTTGAGTTCGCACTACCGTCTGGGCTGGGTGGAGAAGGAAAAAGCCGGCAGCAGCCTGGTGGCGCCGGACGTCGAACACCAGTACAACCTGCCCGAGGGCATGAAGTATGAAAGCGGCAAGGGTCTCTCAGGGAGTCCCGGCGCCGTCCCGCCAGCGCCGACTCCTCCCGGGCCCGTCGGCTTGCCCAGGGCGAAGCAGGGGAACCAGCTATGAGCCTGTCCTTGCGTCCCGGTGCCGAAGCTATTGCAGCCAAAGGCTGGCTGGCGGCGCACAAGTGGCTGATCCTGCGTCGCAGCAGTCAGTTGGGGATTCTGCTGCTGTTTCTGGTCGGGCCGTGGTTCGGCCTGTGGATCGTCAAGGGCAATCTCAGTTTCAGCTACACCCTCGACTTCCTGCCACTGACCGATCCCTATGTCATTCTGCAGTCAATGCTGGCCAAACAGCTGCCGGAGAGACTGGCGCTGACCGGCGCGGCGATCGTGCTGGCGTTCTACCTGCTGGTCGGCGGCCGCAGCTATTGCTCGTGGGTCTGCCCGGTCAATCTGCTGACCGATGCGGCTTACTGGCTGCGGGTGCGACTTGGCCTCAAGGGCAGCGCCCACATCAGCCGGCCGACGCGTTACTGGATGCTCGGCATGACGCTGGTGGTGGCCGCGGCGACCGGCAGCATCGCCTGGGAAATGGTCAACCCGGTATCGATGATGCATCGCGGTCTGTTCTTCGGTCTCGGTCTGGCCTGGGCGGTAGTGCTTGCGGTATTCCTCTTCGATCTGTTCGTCATGCGCCACGGCTGGTGCGGCCATCTGTGCCCGGTCGGTGCCTTCTACAGCCTGATCGGCAAGCTGTCGCTGCTGCGCGTCAAACTGCCGGCGCGCGCCGCCTGCAACGACTGCATGGACTGTTTCGCCGTCTGTCCGGAACCACAAGTCATCCGTCCGGCACTGAAAGCCATCGACGGCACGCCGCCACTGATTCTGGAAGCCAATTGCACCAACTGCGGTCGCTGCATCGACGTCTGCTCAAAGGATGTGTTCGCCTTTGGCACCCGCTTCAACACTACCGTCGTACCCTTAACCGGTGTCCCGCATGCGGCGCCGAAGTGATCAACCATCAATCTCGTCCGGGGAGTCCATCATGAAGAAAACCGCCACCATCCTTCTTGCATCGCTGCTGACCGTCATCGTCGGTTGCGCCAGCTACGAGCCTCTGGTTTCGATGCGCGGCAGCGATGTCGCCGCCGCCGATCCTGCGCCGGCGGAAAAGGCCTATGCCGGCAAGCGACCGGGCACGCAGCCCGTCGTGGCTCGCACCTTCAGCACGCAGCCGCCGTTGATCCCGCACGCGGTGGACAATTTCGACGAAGTGACGCTCACCGAGAACCAGTGCATGGATTGCCACGGCCCGGCCAACTATGTGAAGAAGACTTCGCCGAAACTGGGCGACAGCCATTTCCTTGCCGGCGGCAAGACTTTCGATGCCTCGCGCCATGTCTGCACCAGTTGCCATGTGCCGCAGGTCGATGCGCCGGCGCTGGTCGAGAACCGGTTCATCGGCAACATCAAGTAAGCGTCAGGCCAGACTGATGGCCGCCACCGGGCAGGGCGCCACGCAGGCGCCGCAACCGGTGCATGAACCGGTATCGACTTCGGCTACCGGCGGCCCGCCCGGACGCGGGCTGAAGCGGATGGCGACCACCGGACACGGATCGCCGCAGACCCGGCACTCCACGCCTTTTTTCGCCAGACAATTTTCGGCAATCTGCGCCTTGATCGCCCAGGGCGTGGCCTTGCGCGTGGCGCGCGGCAAGGCGCCGTCCTTGCAGGCGACGGCACAGTTGCCGCAGAAGGTGCATTCGCCGAGCTTGAAATCCACCTGCGGAAAACCGCGCACCACGACGATGATTTGCGTCGGACAGACGGCAACGCAGTCGCCGCAGCGCGAACACGCTTTGAGGAAGGCTTCCTCGGTCAAGGCCCAGGGCGGGCGTTGCGGTGTGCGGCGGGACCTGAAATCTCCGCGCATGAACTGTCGTCGACTGACCATGAATGTATTTGTTAGAAGTCGGTAAGGGATTCTGCCTGCGGACGGCTTCTCGCGCCAGATGGTTCGCAGTTTTCCGCTTGAGGACAAGTTGCCGCTGACCATGCTCAAATATTCCTTGACGCATATATGGCGCCACGCGTATATTCAAATCGATGGATACTCAATTGATATTCGACGCCGTCGCCGATGCCACGCGTCGCCGCATTCTTGGTTTGCTGGTGGAGCAGGGCGAGTTGTGCGTCTGCGAACTCACTGCCGCACTGGACGATATCCAGCCCAAGATCTCGCGCCATTTGGGCGTGTTGAAGGATGCCGGCATAGTGGTGCCGCGGCGGGAAGGCACGTGGATGTTCTATCGGCTTGCCGCCCCCCTGCCGGCATGGGCCGACGCCTTGCTGGAAACCCTGTCGAGAGGTGCCGTGCCGGAACTCAAGGCCGATCTGAAGCGGCTGAAAGGCATGAACGGTCGGCCCGAGCGCTGCGCTGCCTGAAACGCACCATGAATACTTTGACTGACACTGACAATATGCCACGGCGTCCGCCTTGGGGCTGGCTGGTTCTCGGTTTCGCCGCGTGGGTCGCCGCCTACGCCAGCCTGAGTCCTTTTGCCGACAGCGCAATTGCGGCACTCGGCCTGACGCGCCAGACACATCTGGGCGAGGCCGTGCATTTCTTCTTCTACGACACGCCCAAAGTCCTGCTGTTGCTCACCGGTATCGTCTTTCTCATGGGCGTGGTGCATACCTTCGTCTCGCCCGAGCGCACGCGGGCGATGCTCTCCGGCAAGCGGCTCGGCGTCGGCAATGTCATGGCGGCGAGCCTGGGCATCGTCACGCCGTTCTGTTCCTGCTCGGCGGTGCCGCTGTTCATCGGCTTCCTCTCGGCGGGGGTGCCGCTGGGCGTGACTTTCTCCTTCCTGATTTCGGCGCCGATGGTGAATGAAGTAGCGCTGGCGCTGCTGTTCGCCATGTTCGGCTGGAAAGTCGCCGGGTTGTATCTGGCACTGGGCCTTACGGTGGCGATCGTCGCCGGCATGGTGATCGGCCGGCTCAACATGGAGCGCTATCTGGAGGAGTGGGTGCGTGCCATGCAAGCCAGCCAGTCGGTCGACTACGCGGGTGAGACGCTGCACTGGGCCGAGCGCATCGATGCCGGTGTCGCTCATGTCAAGGATATCGTCGGCAAGGTGTGGCCTTACATCCTCGCCGGCATCGGCGTGGGCGCCGCCATCCACGGCTACGTGCCGGAGGATTTCATGGCCTCGATCATGGGCAAGGACGCGCCCTGGTGGTCGGTTCCGGCTGCCGTCCTGATCGGCGTGCCGATGTACAGCAACGCCGCCGGGATCATTCCGATCGTCGAGGCGCTGATCGGCAAGGGCGCCGCGCTGGGTACCGTGCTCGCCTTCATGATGAGCGTAATCGCCTTGTCGCTGCCGGAAATGATCATCCTGCGCAAGGTGCTCAAGCTGCCGCTGATCGCAACCTTTGCCGGCGTGGTCGCCTTCGGCATTCTGATCGTCGGCTATGTCTTCAATCTTGTCTTGTGAGGGAGTGATGAAGATCATCAAGGTCCTCGGCACCGGCTGTGCCAACTGCAGGAACACGCTGCAACTGATCGATGAAGTCGCGCGGGCCAAGGGTATCGAGATCCAGCTGGAAAAAATAGAAGACCTGCAACAGATCATGAGCCACGGTGTCATGTCCACGCCCGGCGTGTTGATCGACGGCAAAGTGGTCCATGCCGGCGGCGTGCCGGCGCGGGCCAAGGTCGAAAGCTGGTTCTGACCTCGCCCGGCATGTCGGCACACACGCACCACGATCACGGGAGGCACCATGGCGCGGCGAACTTCAGCCGCGCTTTCGCCATTGGCATTGCGCTCAACCTGGGCTTCGTCGCGATCGAAGCGTTCTACGGCTGGCGGGTCGGCTCCCTCGCGCTGCTGGCGGATGCCGGGCACAACCTGTCGGACGTTGCCGGGCTGGTGCTGGCGTGGGTGGCGGCGCTGGCCGCGGGCCGGCTGCCTGACCATCGTCACACCTACGGCTGGCAGCGCGCCTCGATCCTCGCCGCCTTCGCCAATGCGGTGCTGCTGCTGGTGGCGATGGGGTCCTTGCTCTGGGAAGCGGGACATCGCCTGCAATCTCCGGCCCCCACCGACGGGCTGACCATCATCGTCATCGCCGCCATCGGGGTGCTGGTCAATGGCGCGACCGCCGCGCTGTTCATGTCGGGCAGCAAGACCGACATGAATATTCGCGGCGCTTTCCTGCACATGGCGGGCGATGCCCTGGTCTCGCTCGGCGTGGTCGGCTCCGGCGCGCTCTACCTGTGGACCGGTTGGGCCTGGCTCGATCCGGTGACCAGCATGGCAATCGCATTGGTGATCATCGCCGGCACTTGGAGCCTGTTCCGCCAGTCCCTGCATCTGCTGTTCGACGGCGTGCCGGAAAGCGTCGTCCTCGCCGACGTCGATATCCTGCTGCGCGCCCTGCCCGGTGTCGAAGAGGTGCACGATCTGCATGTCTGGGCCATGAGCACCACCGACATCGCGCTCACCGCACATCTGGTGATGCCCGGCGGACATCCGGGCGACGCTTTTCTGGAGCGGGTCGCCCATGAGTTGCACGAACATTTTCACATCACGCATCCGACGATCCAGATCGAACTCGACGGGCTCGACCATGGTTGCGCCCATCCTCTCAATAACCCCTCGACATGAACACATCGCCCGTCCCCGTAAACTTTCAACTCATCGTCAAGACCTTCGCCCCGGGGTGGCCGGCCGCCGTCATGGGCACCGGTGCCTTTGCCCTGGCGACGCTGCATTTCTCGCATCAACTGCCGATGCTGGCAGGCCTGGCCTGGGCGCTGCACTGGTTCAATCTGGTGTTGTTCGCGTTGATCAGCATCCCCTGGCTGTTACGCTGGGCAATGGCCTGGCCGGCGGTGGTGGCCAGCTTCAAGCATCCGGTGGCGGCGAATTTCTATCCTTCCTACGCCATCGCCTTGCTGGTGCTGGCGAGCGAGTTGCGCGCCTTCGACGGCTTCGACACGGCCGCGCTGGTCGCCTGGTGGCTGGGCGTGGCGCTGCTGTTCGGCCTGACCCTGGCCGTGCTGCTCTCGATCTTTCAGGGGGAGCACGTCAATCTCGATCACATCACGCCCGGCATTTTCATACCGCCGGTGGGCATGGTGGTGATTCCGGTAGCCGGCGCGCCGCTGCTCGCCGCACAGCCCGACGCCCTGCGCGATCTGGCGCTGACCATAAACGGCATCGGCTTGGGCGCCGGCATTTTCATGTATACGGCATTGCTGGCGCTGGCCTTCCATCGCTTCTACGTGCACAAGCGCCTGCCGCCGATGATGGTGCCGACCTTCTGGATCAATCTGGCGCCGGTCGGCATCATCGTCGTGAGCCTGCTCAATCTGGTTGCTGCGACGCCGTTCGCCGGCGACAAATCGGCCTGGCTGATGGCCGTCTTTCTAATCTGGGGCTTCGGTGCCTTCTGGCTGGTGCTGGCTATGCTGTTTACCTGGTCGGTCCGGAAAGCCGCCCCCTTGCCATTCTCTCTGGCCTGGTGGGCCTTCACCTTTCCGCTGGGAGCATTCACGCTCGGCAGCCAGCGCCTGAGCGAAGTGACCGGCCTGAATACGCCGCTGGCATTCGGCTGGCTGGCGTGGATTCTGCTCGCTGCAATCTGGACCCTGACGCTGGTCAAGACCGGCGGCGGCGTGGTCAGCGGCAAACTTTTTCAACCTCATCCGTAGCCTATTCATCATGAGCGGGGCATTGAACATTCTGGTCCTATGCACCGGCAACTCCGCTCGCAGCATTCTTGGCGAGATGCTGTTCAACCAGCTGGGCAAGGGCCGGGTCAAGGCGTATTCGGCCGGCAGCAAACCCGGCGGCGTGGTCAATCCGGTGGCGCTGGAGACGCTGGCGAAGCACGGTGTACCGCACGAGGGCGCGCGCAGCAAATCATGGGATGAATTCTCGGCGAACGCCGTCCCGCCAGCGCCGACTATTGATTTCATCTTTACCGTGTGCGGCAATGCGGCCGCGGAAACCTGCCCGGTCTGGCCCGGCCACCCGACCACGGCGCACTGGGGCATCGCCGACCCGGCCGGCGTCGAACCGATGGAAGCGCGGCGCGAGGCTTTCGAAGAGGCCTATCAATCGCTCAGGAAACGCATCGAGGCCTTCCTTGTCCTGCCGCTGGAAACCATGACGCCGCAAGAGTCGGTGGTGGCGGCGCGGCGAATTCAAACAGGAGACTGAAACAATGTCCGCCCAATGTGAAGTCGCCATCAAGCAATCCGCCGGCGCGCCGATGAGCGTGTTCGAGCGCTACCTGACCGTCTGGGTGTTCCTCTGCATTCTCATCGGCCTCGGCCTCGGACAGTGCCTGCCCGGCGTTTTCCAGGCCGTCGGGCGCATGGAGATCGCCCGGGTCAATCTGCCGGTGGGCCTGCTGATCTGGGTGATGATCATCCCGATGCTGGTCAAGGTCGATTTCGGCGCACTGCACGAAGTCAGGAATCATGTCAAAGGCATCGGCGTCACGCTGTTCGTGAACTGGCTGGTCAAGCCGTTCTCGATGGCCTTCCTCGGCTGGTTGTTCATTCGCAACCTGTTCGCGCCCATGCTGCCCGCCGACCAGCTCGACAGCTACATCGCCGGCCTGATCCTGCTCGCCGCCGCACCCTGCACGGCCATGGTCTTCGTCTGGAGCCGGCTGACCCATGGCGATCCGTTGTTCACGCTGTCGCAGGTGGCCCTCAACGACAGCATCATGGTGGTCGCCTTCGCGCCACTGGTGGCCTTCCTGCTCGGCATCTCGGCCATCACCGTGCCGTGGGACACGCTATTCACCTCGGTGGTGCTCTACATAGTGATCCCGGTCGTCCTCGCCCAGATCTGGCGCAAGTCGCTGCTCGCCAAGGGCCAAGACCACTTCGACGCCATGATGGCGAAGATCGGCCCGTGGTCGATCACGGCACTGCTGGCGACGCTGGTGCTGCTGTTCGCCTTCCAGGGCAAGGCGATCATCGACAAGCCGCTGATCATTGCCTTGCTCGCGGTGCCGATCCTGATCCAGGTCTTCTTCAATTCGGCGCTGGCCTATTGGCTCAATCGCGCCGTGGGCGAGAAGCACAACGTCGCCTGTCCGTCTGCCCTGATCGGCGCTTCCAACTTCTTCGAGCTGGCGGTCGCCGCCGCCATCAGCCTGTTCGGCTTCGAGTCCGGCGCTACCCTGGCGACCGTGGTCGGCGTGCTGATCGAAGTGCCAGTGATGCTGCTGGTGGTCAAGGTGGTCAACTCCAGCAAGGGCTGGTACGAACGTGGCTGAGATCATTCTCGAATCGACGCTGACCTGTCCGCAGTGCGGCCACGTCAAGACCGAGACCATGCCCACCGATGCCTGTCAGTGGTATTACGAGTGCGCAGGCTGCCATGTGTTGCTCAAGCCCAAGCCGGGCGACTGCTGCGTGTTCTGCTCCTACGGCACGGTGCCCTGTCCGCCGATCCAGGAACGGGGGCGGGGGCATTGCTGCTGACACTCGCAGCGCGTTCCTCAGTGCACGGCCGGCGGCTGCTCAGCCACGGTTTGGCGGTGCCAGTCGGCCACCTCGGTCACGGCGCTTTCCAGCGGCATGCCGGCCTCGACGCGATCCATGATCTGGCGTTGCAGAATCGCGCCGAGCATCTCGACATTGGCGCTCATCGCCGGCGCCAGTTCGCGCAGGAACTCCACCGTCGGCGGGTCATAGGCGTAGGCGGCGAGGTGGGCCTCGATGTCCTTGCTGGTGGCCAGCGCATAGCACAGGTCGTAGAGCAGATGGTAGGTGCGGGCGAACACGTCCGTGTCGCCGGTGACGTTCTGTCGCACCTCTTCGGCCAGGCCCTGACGAAAGTCGGCAAGGCCGTAGACAATCTGGCCCTTGACTACTTCCTGCGGCGTGAATTCCCATTCCATGCGATATCTCCTTGTTAGCCGTAGATGGCGGTGAAGGCATCCTGATCGTCGCTGCAAACCCGACAGGTTTCTTCGGGGCGCGGCGAAACAAAGAAGCGGTCGCAGCGCTTGCAACGCTGCTTGGCCAGGCTGATCAGCGGACGTGCCGGCTGATCGGGCGTCAAATCGAAGCTGGCGGCGGCATCGAGTACCCGCGGCTGGCAGACTTCGAGGCAGACCGCACAGCCGACGCAGCGGTCGCGCTGGAACATCAGCGCCCAGTCGCCCGGGTTCTCGGTGATGCTGATGGCGCCGGTGGGGCAGACGCGAAAGCAGGCTTCGCAGACGGTGCAACCCGCAGCGATGGTGATGTCAAGCGCCGGCAGGGCCTCATGCACGGCCACACGGAACGGCTGGCCGTCCTTGCGCCCGGCGACGATCTGCAACAGTTCGCGCTGTTCGGTCAGCGCATAGGCGCCGGGACGGATGGCCTTGTCGGGCACGGGCTCGGCCGCCGGCTTGGGCTCGACGGCGGCGGCGACTTCATCGACGCTACGCCGCAACAAACGGCGGAACAGATGACGACGGCCAGAGGCGAAGCGGGGGGCTTCGTCAGGCGTGGCGGGGATGTCGCGCACGATGTCGATCGGGAGCCAGGCGTCCGGCGCGGCGGCGGCACGCAACTCCGCCACGGCCTCCAGATTCGCCGCCAGTTGCGCGGCGCCCGTGGCACCGTGCGCGCACGCCGCGCAATGCGAGGCGCCGCGCAAGGTGGTGGGCAATTTGCGCTTTTCGAGGTAGGCCAGCAACGAGGCATCGAGCGCGCCGAGGCAGGGCACGATGGCTTCGGCAGCGTGGCCCGAAGGTGCGCAGGCGATGCTGAAGCGCTCGCTCTTGATTGCCTGCCGCAACATGTCGATTGGCTTGAAGTTGGCGGCAGAAAAAGCGCCGGTGCGACAGGCGGAAACGCACAGGGCGCAGTTGCGGCATCGATCCGCGTCGATCGTTGCGCGGGTGTCGGACAGGCTGATCGCATCGTGCGGACAGGCATCCAGGCAGCGTGCGCATTCGCTGTAACGATAGCGGTAGCGCACGCAGTGCGAGGCGCGAAACTCGGGTGTCGCGATACTCACTTCTTTTTGTCCGGCCGCAGTTCTTGCAGGGGTTTGCCCTGTTCGCAGGTGTTGGCGGGGATGACGAAGCTGACCGGGCCGCTCATGGCCGTGTCCATGCCGGCCGCCACAAGCAGCGACAGCGAAGCGGCCTTCCAGGTCGCCAGGCCGCCCTTGACGGCGAAAATCGGTTTGCCCGGATGCTTGCCGCCCAGCGTATTGGCAATGCCGAGCGCATCCTGGTCGCGGTCGGCGATCACCACCACGGTCGCGGTCGGGTTGATTTTCAGGTCGCTGCGCCAGGGCAGGGCGCCTTCCAGAATCTCGCGCTTGCGGCTGGTTACGTTGCGGCCGTCGATCACGCAGCAGGGGGGCTTGGCGGACAGGGCGGAGACCAGTTGTGCCTTGTCCTTGAGGTTGACCTCCGCCTGCGCCGCGCCGGCCAGCATCAGGCAAAGCATTGCAAGCAGCGATGCGACGATCGGCCTCATGCGGAGTCCTGCATCTGGCCGAGAAGACTGTCGCGTTGCGCATAGGCGGCGGCGGACAATACGATCTGTTTGCACTGGCCGAAATCGATCCAGTCCGCCAGATTCGGCATGGCCTCTGCGAGTGGCCCGACCCACAGCGCGCGCCCAAGTTCCTCGATCAGCCCGGCGCAAAGGTTGAGGTCGGTGTCGTCGAGAATGTCTACCCACACCAGAAAGCGCGAGGCGCCCTGCTCGCGCATGGCGGCCAGCCACCAGTGGGCCAGGGTGCCGGTGCCCGTGCCATCGGCGCGCAGCACCTCCCACGCCGGTTCGCAATGCGACGGAGTGATGGTTTTGAAGTCGGCGTTCGACACCGTCTCAAACGACCAGCTGACGCTTTGCCGCCTGACCGGGGCGTAAATGCCGATCCGTTCGGCACCATGCTTTGCGACCAGCCGATCGATCGCCGTGCTGTCGTTCAGCGCCGCCTCGCCGACAAAAACGCAGGCCGCGCCGGATGCCAGCAAGGTGGCCGCGCGCTGCTCGTCACCGGTCGGCAGTATCACGCCGGCGCACAGCGATGCGACCGCCTCGGCACCGGGATCGTCGAAGATGAAATCGTCTTCGGCGACTTCTCGGTCTTCCTGATAGGTCAGCCAGCGCCGTACCGTCAGCGCCGACTGTTCAGGGGCTGGCGGTTCGGCGGACTCGACAAGCGTGGACTCGACTACCGCTGATTGCATACGAATTCAGGTCGTGTATTCGAATTTCGGATAGACGAAAGGATACAGCGGACAGTTGGCGTCTGGCGCGAGGCCCACCAGCAGCGGGCGCAATTCCTGCAGGGCGCCGAGGATCGGAGCGACATTGACTCCCAGAAAGCGCGGGCTGTACTTGCCCAGCGCCATCTGCGCGTCGTCGATCAGCAGCAGGGCGCCATCCTGATTCTGGTTTTGCGTAAAGAACAGCGCCAGCGTGGCAAAAGCCAGCCCTTGCAGGAATTCCGCCTCGGGGTCCCTGGTGCCGAGCAGGCTGTTGCGGATCAGGCGTGACCAGCGTTCGTTGAGCCAATCATGCAGGGCGCCCAGATCGTTGCTGTCCCACATTATCGCAACGTCCTTCCAGTCGATCCGGGTGAGTACGCCGCGATCCGGCGGAGGCAGGGCTTTCGGCGTGGCGAGGTCGAGAAGCATCACGGACTCCTAGCGCAGGTCGCCCAGGTTACTCAGTGCGCGCATTTCTTCCAGCCG
Source organism: Rhodocyclales bacterium (assembly GCA_026399415.1). Taxonomy (GTDB): domain Bacteria; phylum Pseudomonadota; class Gammaproteobacteria; order Burkholderiales; family Rhodocyclaceae; genus Sulfuritalea. The sequence goes on from JAPLQZ010000109.1 coordinate 14,876, forward strand.
CCGCACATTGTCCGGCGCCGACAGCGTGGTGGACAACGCGTCCGTCATGCAGCCGTTGCACACCGGTTCGTTCGGATTGAATTCGACACGCACTTCACTCTTCGGCACCTCCAGGCGCGCTTGATCGGTGTCCTCGATGCGCAAGTTCATGGCCTCGATTTCCTCCGCCGCGAAACCACCCAGAAAACGCGCCATCTCGCGATAGAACGAGTGCTCGGCGGTACGTTCGATCAGGCGGCTGTAGCCGCGCACCCAGCGTCCGAGATGCTGGGTCCAGAACCGCTTGATTTCCTTTTCCAAACGCCGGTGTGTGACGGCATCGCCCTGCTCCAGGGCGTTCGCGCCGCGCTCCAGCAGTTCGGCGACGAACATCAACTCGATGCCCAGTTGATCGGCAAACACTTC
>JAPLQZ010000240.1 GCA_026399415.1 Rhodocyclales bacterium
ATAATCTTGCAATCGTGGTAGATCTGCCGCAACTTGCGTTGGGCGTCGTGCTCATCGCGACCATGAATCATTAAATTGTCCACAATCACGCCGAGGCGGGTGCGGATACGGAATGCATATTTTATGAACTGATGGGATTGCATAAAACCCCTTTCACTTCAATGAAGTCTGGCGATTATATGCAGTGGTTTCGGCAAACTCAACCTATTTCTCTAATTTAGATCAGGATTTAAAAAGCCTTTATGCCAATAGTGATTTCGATGAAATAGAAAAAAACGGAGCATCGAGGAGTGGCGCTACAAGCGAATATCCGCGGCAGCAAACGTTGTGCCGAAGCCATCCTGGGATACCGTCGCCGCCCAGAGGGACGGAGACACAAAACAAAAAGGCCGCCTCGGACAACGAGGCAGCCTTGTTTGTTTGGAGCACCGGGTGCGGTAGCGGCTTAGAGTGCCTTGATGGCAGCCGAGAGCCGGCTCTTCTGCCGCGCGGCGAGGTTCTTGTGCACGATATTCTTGTCGGCGATCGAGTCGATGACGCTCTGCGACTCCTTGAATACGGCTTGCGCGGCGCTCTTGTCGCCAGCGTCAATTGCCTTGCGTACCTTCTTGATTGCAGTACGCAGCGTGGAGCGCTGGCTCATGTTGTGAGCACGGTGTTCGGTTGCCTGACGGGCACGCTTGCGAGCTTGGACGGAATTGGCCATATCGATATCCGGTAGTACTTGGGAAAGCGCGTGATTATAGGGGGGTCTTCCGCCCATTGCAAGCCGCTTCTGTCGGCAACATCCCGGATACCATACCGGCCATGAATCTGCTCCGTGCTCTGGCCACCGTCAGCGGGATGACCCTGCTGTCCCGCATCCTCGGCTTCGTCCGCGACTTCGTCATTGCCAGAAGCTTCGGTGCCGGCATGATGACGGATGCCTTCTTCGTCGCCTTCCGCCTGCCCAACCTGTTGCGCCGCCTGTTCGCCGAGGGGGCCTTCTCACAGGCATTCGTTCCCATCCTCGCCGAATACCGCAATCGTCGCGGCGAAGTCGAAACCAGGAGTCTGGTGGATCGGGTCGCCAGCGTGCTGTTCCTGATCCTGATCGTCGTCACCGCACTCGGCATGGCCGCCGCGCCCTTGTTGATCGCGGTCACGGCCCCCGGATTCAGCGCCGACGCAGAAAAGTTTCAGCTCACCGTAGAACTGACGCGGATCACCTTTCCCTACATCCTGTTCATGTCTTTGGTGGCGTTGGCCGCGGGAATCCTCAACACCTGGAGCCGGTTTGCCCTGCCGGCCTTCACACCGGTCCTGCTGAACCTGTCCTTCATCGGCATGGCGCTGTTCGCCGCACCATTTTTTGATCCCCCTGTCCTGGCGCTGGCCTGGGCGGTTTTTCTGGGCGGCGCACTACAACTGGCGCTCCAGCTTCCGGCCTTGGCAAAGATCGGTATGCTGCCGCGCTTTGACCCGGTATGGCGCGACGAGGGCGTACAAAGAATCCTCAAACTCATGGCGCCAGCGGTGCTGGGAGTTTCCGTGTCGCAGATCAGCCTGCTGATCAATACCATCTTCGCTTCGTTTCTCGAAAGTGGCAGCGTCTCATGGCTCTACTACGCGGACCGGCTGATGGAGTTCCCTGCCGGGTTGCTGGGGGCGGCACTCGGTACCATTCTGCTGCCGAGCTTGGCCAAGACCCATGCCGATGGCAAGACCAAGGACTTTTCGGCACTGCTCGACTGGGGCTTGCGCCTGACCTTGATGCTGACCCTGCCGGCGTCACTGGCGCTGGCGATGCTGGCCATCCCTTTGCTGTCGACCCTGTTTCAGTACGGCGCATTTGCTGCGGCCGACGTATTGCGAACCCGTGAAGCACTGGTCGCCTATTCGATAGGCCTGACCGGCCTGATTCTGGTCAAGGTGCTGGCGCCAGGCTTCTACGCCAGGCAGGACATCCGCACGCCGGTGCGGATCGCCCTGATCACCCTGGCGCTGACACAACTGATGAACATCGCCTTCATCGGCTGGCTCAAGCATGCCGGCCTGGCCCTGTCGATCGGCCTGGCTTCCTGCCTCAACGCGGGACTGCTCTGGCGCGGCTTGAGGCAGCGCGGCGCCTACCAGCCTCGACCGGGCTGGGGCTTGTTCATGCTGAAGATCCTTGCCGCACTGATCGTTCTGGGAGGCGTATTGTGGTTTGCCAGCGACCAGGAGGCCGCGTGGATGGCGATGAGCGGCGGCCAGCGCGTGCTGCGGCTTTCAGGCGTGGTCCTGGGCGGCATCGCCAGTTACTTCGCAACGCTGTGGCTGCTCGGCTTCCGGCTCAGCGACTTCCGCCGCAAGGCCGGCTGATCACTCTCCGCGAGCGAAACCTTCGCGGCGCGGATCAGCTGCGCCGACCCAGCCGTCGCCGACGCGCACGATCAAATGCAGGCCGCTGGTCATGTCGGTGCGCTTTACCATATGACCGCGCCTTTCGAGTTCGAGCGCGAGTTCTTCCGGGACCCGGTCGCGCTCGACTTCGGTCGCACCGTTGCGGTTGCCGACATGAGGCAGGGAAACCGCCGCTGCGGGCCCCTGCCGGCCATCAAGCAACGCGACCAGGGTACGCGCCACATAGTTGATGATGCGACCGCCTCCGGGTGAACCCAGCACGGCATGGAGCCGTCCGCCGGCATCGAAAACGAGAGTGGGTGCCATCGAAGACAACGGTCGCTTGCCCGGTTCCAGTCGATTGGCCACCGGCTTGCCGTCACGCTCCGTCGTAAAGGAAAAATCGGTGAGTTGATTGTTGAGCAGAAAGCCATCGACCTGGATCCGGCTGCCGAAAGCACTTTCGATCGAACTCGTCAGAGCCACTGCATTGCCTGCTCGATCGACGATGGAAACATGTGTCGTCGCCGGCAGTTCCGGTGCATCATCGTCGGCCTGCGTGTGACGTGCCGGAAGTTCTCCCGGCGCGGCGATTCCCATGCTGCGCCGTTGATCGATCAGACGTGCTCGCCGGTCGAGATATTCTGGTGCAAGCAGTGCTCCCTGCGGCACCAAAACGAAGTCGGGGTCAGCCAAATAACGCGCTCGATCAGCGTAGGTAAGCCGGCCTGCCTCGGCAAACAGATGTGCGCCGTCTGGTGTCGCGGGGTCGCCTGGAAGCCAACCGGTGCGCTCCAGCGAGCCCAGCAATTGCAGGACGCCAATGCCGCCGGATGAAGGCGGTGGCATGCCGCAGATGCGCCACTGGCGATACGGACCGCAGACGGCATTGCGTTGCCGCGGTCGGTAATCATGCATGTCCGCCGCAGTCAGCGTACCGCCACGCTGCTCTATTGCGGCGGCAATGCGCCCGGCCACTACGCCTCCATGCAATGCAGCTGCACCGCCCGTCGCGATGGCACGCAGGGTCGCAACAAACTCGGGGTTGCGCAGGATATCGCCGACCGCCTTTGCTTCGCCGTTTTCCTGAAAGTAGAGCGCACGGGCCGCCGGATCGCCGCGCAGCAGCACGTCTTCGCGCAACAGCAGGTGCAGGCGCGGCGAGATGGCAAAGCCGTTTTCAGCCAGCCGTATCGCCGGGCTAAAAAGCCGCTCCCATCTCAGCTTGCCGTGGCGTCGATGCGCTACTTCCAGCATGGCCACGAGACCGGGAACCCCCACCGCCTTGCCCGTCGCCAACACTTCATGAAAACTCGCCGGAGTACCATCGGCACGTCGGGCAAAGTCGGCGCTGGCGGCACGGGGAGCTATCTCGCGGCCGTCCCAGGCGGATACTCGACGACGCCTTGCATCCCAGTGCAGCAGAAATCCGCCGCCCCCGATGCCTGACGATTGCGGCTCGACCAGATTCAACACCCATTGCGCGGCGATGGCCGCATCCAACGCGTTGCCACCGAGCTGCAGAATTTCCGCAGCAGCATCGGTGGCGTAAACATTTGCCGTGACCGCCATGAAACCCTTGCTGGCCACTGCCGGTCGCGGCGCAAAGCCGCTGGCCGCTTCCGGCTGCTCGGCCTGCGCCCACGCCCTTGCGGCACTTGCCAGAACGGCCAGCACCAAGAAAAAACGGGCAGCCCGCAGGCCGCCCGTTCTATCGATCATGTTGCGAGGAATCACACTACCAGAGGCAGGATCATCAAGGCAACGATGTTGATGATCTTGATCAGCGGATTCACTGCGGGGCCGGCCGTATCCTTGTACGGATCACCCACGGTGTCACCGGTTACCGCAGCCTTGTGCGCTTCGGAACCCTTGCCGCCGTAGTGGCCGTCTTCGATGTACTTCTTGGCGTTATCCCAGCAGCCACCGCCTGTCGTCATGGAGATGGCGACGAAGATGCCGGTAACGATAGTGCCCATCAACACGCCGCCCAGAGCCCGTACACCGGCACCGGGGCCCATCAGCGCATTCATGCCGAAGGCCACGACAACGGGGACCAGCACCGGCAGCAGCGACGGAATCATCATTTCCTTGATAGCGGCTTTGGTCAGCATGTCGACACAGGTGCCGTACTCCGGCTTGGCCGTGCCTTCCATGATGCCCTTGATCTCCTTGAACTGGCGACGCACTTCGACAACGATGGCACCAGCGGCGCGACCGACTGCTTCCATGCCCATCGCGGCAAACAGGTAAGGCACCATGCCGCCAATGAACAGGCCGATGATGACCGCCGGATCAGAGAGGTCGAATGCGAACTTGATGCCCGGCTTGAGCGATTCCAGTCCATGCGTGAAGTCGGCGAACAGCACCAGCGCGGCAAGACCCGCGGAACCGATGGCGTAGCCCTTGGTAACGGCTTTGGTCGTATTACCTACGGCGTCCAGCGGATCGGTAATGGCGCGCACGGAAGCTGGCAGTTCGGCCATTTCGGCAATACCGCCGGCGTTGTCGGTAATCGGGCCATACGCATCAAGCGCGACTACGATGCCGGCCATGGACAACATGGAAGTGGCGGCGATAGCGATGCCGTACAGACCACCCATGGTGTAGGAGGCCCAGATGGCGGCACAGACGGACAGCACCGGCCATGCGGTGGACTTCATCGATACGCCGAGACCGGCGATGATGTTGGTGCCGTGACCGGTGGTGGAGGCCTGCGCCACATGCTGCACCGGCGCGAACTCGGTACCGGTATAGTACTCGGTGATATAGACCATCAGGCCGGTCAGTACCAGGCCGATGACTGTCGCACCGTAGAGACGCATCTGTGAACCGCCGCTGATGCCCAGCACGGCATCCAGCAGATGATCGTCGATCAGCCAGGTAGTCATCGGGTAGAAGGCGACCAGCGCCAGCACACCGGCAACCATCAGGCCGCGGTAAAGGGCGTTCATGATCTTGCCGCCCGGCGAAGCCTTGACGAACATCACGCCGATAATCGATGCGATGATCGAGAAGCCGCCCAGCGCCAGCGGATAAATTACTGCCTGCTCGGCGAAGGCGGGATTCACCTTCAACAGCAGCGCACCCAGCAGCATGGTCGCTACCGTCGTCACCGCGTAGGTCTCGAACAGGTCGGCCGCCATGCCGGCACAGTCGCCGACGTTGTCGCCGACGTTGTCGGCGATCACGGCCGGGTTGCGCGGGTCATCTTCGGGAATACCGGCTTCCACCTTGCCGACCAGGTCGGCGCCGACGTCGGCGCCCTTGGTGAAGATGCCACCACCCAGACGGGCGAAGATCGAAATCAGGGAGGAACCGAAGCCGAGGCCGACCAGCGGATGAATGATGTCTTCCATCCTGGCGCCCGCGCCGCCCAGGGTTTTCAGCACGGCGTAGTAACCGGCGACACCCAGCAGGCCGAGACCCACCACCAGCATGCCGGTGATGGCGCCGCCCTTGAAGGCAACATTGAGCGCCTCGTTGAGGCCGGTACGCGCCGCTTCGGCGGTACGCACGTTGGCGCGGACCGAAACGTTCATGCCGATGTAACCGGCCGCACCCGACAGCACGGCACCGATGATGAAACCGATAGCGGTGGTCGTACCGAGGAATATCCAGATGGCTGCTGCAAGCACGATGCCGACAACACCGATCGTGGTGTATTGACGATTCAGATACGCTTGCGCACCTTCTTGAATCGCCGCCGAAATTTCCTTCATGCGGTCGTTACCCGCCGGTTGCGCCAGAATCCACTGGCTCATGATCCAGCCATAAGCGATTGCCGCCACCGCACAGATCAGTGCAAACATCAGTCCTGCCGACATAACATCTCCCCGATAGTTAATGAACTCAACAGACAATTTTATCACGTCGATACTGACGACGCCATTACAACGACGGCAACTATTATTATTTTAGACTTAACAAAATTTCCAGCGCTACCAAAGTGCCGGGGCGCTTCTCGTATGCCAATTCGTTTAGCCTGTCGTTGCCAGCATACGCAAACCTCGACCGCCAATGCCAAAATCTGTTGATGGACAAATCGGGTTGATGGATGCCGACTATCCACGATGACGAATATAGTAGACTTTGAAGAAGAGTTTCCCTGCCGCTTGGCTCAATGCTGAAGACGGATTTACTCACATGCCCGATCATCATTCCAGTCTGATCAACCGAGAGGAACGCCGGATAATGCCACGTGGAAAAGTACTAGTTGCTCAGGGCGGAGGACCGACCGCCGTCATCAATCAATCAATGGCAGGCGTCGTCCTCGAAGCCCGAAAGTTTCGCAATGTCGAACTGGTCTACGGCGCCTATCACGGGGTATCGGGCATCGTTAACGAAGACTTCCTCGACCTCACTCAGGAAACCAGCCACAACATCGAAATGGTGGCCAACACGCCATCCTCGGCGCTCGGCTCGACACGCGACAAACCGGACCTGAAGTATTGCCATGAGATATTCAAGGTTCTCAAGGCGCATGGTATCGGCTACTTCTTTTACATCGGCGGCAACGATTCGTCCGACACGGTGCGGATCGTCAGCGAAGAAGCACGGCGGGCAGATTATCCGTTGCGCTGCATTCACATCCCGAAGACGATTGACAACGATCTGGTCGGCAACGACCACACGCCGGGCTTCCCGTCCGCGGCTCGCTTTGTCGCGCAGGCATTTATGGGCGCCAACCTGGACAATGCTGCTCTGCCGGGCGTTTATCTGGGCGTGGTGATGGGACGGCATGCCGGCTTTCTGACGGCGGCGGCGGCGCTTGGAAAGAAATTTCCGGACGACGGCCCGCACCTGATCTACGTTCCGGAACGCACCTTCAGCATCGATAACTTTCTGGCCGACGTCAAGACTACCTATGACAAGTACGGCCGCTGTGTGATCGCGGCGTCAGAAGGCATTCATGACAGTCAGGGCACCCCCATCATCACTCAACTGGCAACGCAGGTCGAACGGGACGCCCACGGCAACGTGCAACTCTCCGGCACGGGCGCCCTCGCAGATCTGCTGTGTGACGAGATCAAGAGCAAACTTGGCATCAAGCGCGTACGCGGGGATACTTTCGGTTATCTCCAGCGTTCATTCATCGGATGCGTTTCGGACGTCGATCAGCGCGAAGCCCGCGAGGTTGGCGAAAAAGCCGTTCAATACGCGATGTGGGGCGATCGCGACGGTTCCGTCGCCATCAAGCGCACCGGCTTTTACTCGGTAGATTACCAGTTGGTTCCGCTGGAATCCGTGGCGGGGAAAACGCGCGTCATGGAAGACGAGTTCATTGCTGCCAGCGGCACCGACGTCACCGATGCGTTTCGGATGTATCTGCGTCCGCTGCTGGGTTCCGGCCTGCCGGACGCCTACCGCTTGCGGCTCAACAAGGTCGACAAAATCCTGAACCCGGCCAAATAGGCGGTGGTATGGCGACACGGGGGGATCTGGGCGCCAACTGGTGCAGTTCAATCGCCAAAACTGATACCCAGGTCCCTGCCGGTCTGAAGGGTATCGCAGTCCTGGGGAACACCCTTCATGCGACCGGCCACTTCCTCCAGAGCCACGTAGTTCACGTTCGGGAACGCGAGGGCTACCATGACGCCGGATTGTCCCTCTTCGAGGCCTCTGACTGCGGCGGTGCCGAAGCGCATGGCAGCCAGACGATCAAATGACGTCGGGCTGCCTCCGCGCAACAAATGACCCAGCACAACCACCCGAACGTCCTTGCCGGTCCGATCCTCGAGCACCCGGGCGATTCGCTCGCCAACGCCTCCCAGCCGCTCTGCATGGCCAATCTCGGCAGGCGCCAGGATTTCCCGGTGACCATGGATCGGCTCGGCACCCTCGGCCACCACGACAATCGAATACATTCGCCCCTCGGCGTCCCGGGCGCGGATCTTGGCGGCCACCTTGTCAACATCGAAGGGAATCTCGGGAATGAGGATGGCATGGGCGCTGCCGGAGATGCCCGCGTGCAGCGCGATCCAGCCTGCATAGCGGCCCATGACTTCGACCACCATTACCCGCTGATGGCTTTCCGCTGTACTGTGCAGCCGGTCCAGGCATTCGGTGGCAAAAGCTACTGCCGAATCGAAGCCGAACGTGGTAAAAGTCTTGTCCAGATCGTTATCGATGGTCTTGGGTACGCCGACGACCCGCAGCCCTTTCTGATGCAAGGCATTGGCAATGGTGAGTGAGCCGTCGCCACCGATGGAAACAAGAGCATCTAGTTCCTTCCTGGCAAAGAACTCCAGGATCTCGCCCGTGCGATCCACATCCCTCATGGTGCCGTCGGGCATCTTCATCGGGAAATGCAGCGGGTTGCCCTTGTTGGTGGTGCCCAGGATCGTGCCGCCCAAATGCCCGATGCCGCGCACCTTTTCCCGCGTCAGACGGTATACGCCGCCCTCGGGATAACGTTCGGGGAACAGTATGCCGTTGAACCCGTCGTGAATGCCATAGCATTCCCAGCCCCGGTTGGCGGAGGCGATGACCACAGCCCGTATGACTGCATTGAGGCCCGGTGCGTCACCACCCCCGGTGCAGACAGCTATGCGTCGGATGTGATTGGACATGAAGACTCCGGCTTGGGCAATAGCCTCAACTCAGTGCAGCGAACAGGGCACTCTTGATCGTGTCGAGCGAGCCGATCCCAGAAACCTTGCGATATCTGGGTGCGCCCTTCGCTCCAGTGTCAGCCCACTTGGAATAGAAGTCAGTAAGCGGCTTGGTCTGGCTGTGATACGCCGACAGACGTTTCCTGACTGTTTCCTCCTTGTCGTCGTCGCGTTGAATCAGCGGTTCACCGGTGACATCGTCCTTGTCTTCGACCTTGGGCGGATTGAACACAACGTGATAAGTGCGTCCCGAGCCAAGGTGCACGCGACGGCCGCTCATGCGCTTGATGATCTCCTCGTCACTGACATCGATCTCCAGCACGTAGTCGAGTTCGACGCCTTGGGCACGCATGGCTTCCGCCTGAGGTATGGTCCGCGGAAAACCGTCGAACAGAAATCCCTTGACACAATCAGGCTGCTTCAAACGCTCGGCGATCAGACCGAGAATGATGTCGTCGGAAACCAAGCCGCCGGCATCCATGATCTTCTTTGCAGCCAAGCCCATTGGTGTTCCGGCCTTGACGGCCGCGCGCAACATGTCGCCCGTGGATATTTGTGGAATGCCGTATTTCCCGGTGATGAACGCCGCTTGAGTTCCCTTGCCGGCGCCCGGCCCGCCCAACAGAATCAATTTCATGTCTAGCTCCCCAAGTAAAGTTTATCTCGATGATTTAACAGTGATTTTTTAGTTTCTCAAGCTTGGCAAAACTTACTCCGAATCGATCCCGGCGTCAAACAGTCGACGCACGCGCTCAAGATCCTCGGGGGTATCGACGCCAGGTGCCGGCGGATGATCGATGCTGACGACCTGAATCGGATAGCCGTGCCAAAGCGCACGCAACTGCTCAAGCGACTCACAGCGCTCCAGAGGGGATACTGCAAGTTGCCCGAAGCGACGCAGAAAACTCACCCGATAGGCATACAGGCCGATATGACGCTGAGCGGGAAGATCGGCGGGAAGCACATCATTCCTGTCTGAAAACCGATCCCGGTCCCATGGAATGGGAGCACGGCTGAAGTACAGTGCGCGGCCACGCACATCGCATACAACCTTGACCACGTTGGGATTGAAAAAATCGTCGGGCGTCGTCAAGGGATGGGCGGCGGTCGCCATGGCGGCATCGGGGTCGTCACGCAATGCCGCGGCCACAGCCTCGATCAACTCCGGATCAAGCAACGGCTCGTCACCCTGGACGTTGACCACAATATCCGCATCGCCCCATTGCAACCGGTCGGCCACTTCAGCAATGCGGTCGGTGCCGCTGGCATGGTTCGCACTTGTCATCACTGCTTCGAAGCCATGCTGCCGCACTGCTGCGGCAATCCGCTCATCATCGGTGGCTACCCATACACCGTCAGCCGCGGTGCGGCGAGCAGCAGCAGCGACGCGCACAATCATCGGCTGTCCGGCAATATCGGCCAGAGGCTTTCCCGGCAGGCGCGTCGAGGCATAACGCGCCGGAATGACGATGCGGAACGCAGTTCCAGTGGCGGCTAATGCCGGTATTATGTCGCCGGCCCGCGAAGCGGAATCCCCGGCGTGCAAAGCCCCGCCAGAGGCGGGGACGGTATCCCTTGTGGACATCGGCGTTAAGCGCAGCGGCCGTAACTAAACCCCATCAGACTTCTTCGGCACCCAGTTGTCGTGCCTCGTCCTCCAGCATCACCGGAATATCGTCCTTGACCGGATAGGCCAGCTTGCAGGCCTTGCAAACCAGTTCCGAAGCGGCCTTGCGGTTCTCCAGCGGCCCCTTGCAGACGGGGCAAACGAGTATTTCAAGCAGACGAATGTCCATTGAGCTTCTCCAAAACAAATTCGGCAAGATCGGGGCTTACTTCTGCCGTCACGGGCAACACCCATACCGGCAGGGGCAAGGAAAGTCGGGCCAATTTTACGGCATCCTTTTCCGTCGTCAGAATAGCGTCGCCGGCAAAAGCGAGATCCTCCGCTCGGTAGCTATGGTGATCGGCGAAAGCGTGCTCGGAAATGCTCAGTCCCATCTCGGTCAGTTGATCGAAAAATCGCTGCGGAGCACCGATGCCCGCCACGGCGTGCAGCTTCTTGCCGGCGAGGTCGGCAGCGCAGCACGTCATCAACGGATCATCGGAGCGATGGAAACTATCGCCCGGCAAACGCATTACGAACACGGGGCGATCAAGAGTCGGCGCTGACGGCACGGCGATTCCGTTGAGAATCACCGCATCCACCTGCGCCAGCCGCGAGACCGACTCGCGCAGAGGCCCTGCGGGCAATGCCCAGCCGTTCATCACCCCACGCTCATCGAACATGACAATCTCGACGTCGCGCGCCAAGCGATAGTGCTGGAGACCATCATCGGCAATAATTACATCGCATTCCGGATGCCGGGCGAGCAGGCTTCGACCCGCTGCCGCCCTGTTCCTGCCGACAAAGACGGGGCAAGCACTGTGTCGCGCCAGCAGCAAGGGTTCGTCCCCCACTACGCCAGGATCACTGCCGGGCGTCACTTCGGCCACATCCGCGGTGTCACCGCCATAGCCGCGACTGACAATACCCGGATGCCGCCCGAGCCCGCGCAGGGCCTGTGCCAAGTAAATCACCAGCGGTGTCTTGCCGGTACCGCCCACAGTTATATTGCCGACAACAACAACCGGCACCGGCAGACGTTCGCGATGCAACAGATCCATACGATACAAGGCTCGCCTAAAACCCGCGAGCATTATGAACAGCAGTGAAAAGGGAAGCAGCAGGCAGGCGACCGGGCCGCGCCGCCGCCAGGCGGCGGCAAGTCCGCCGGCGTCAGCGTTGCGCCTGCTGGGTGGCAAAGGAAATGTGCGACAGTCCGGCCTGCTGGGCTGCCTGCATGACGTCGATGACGCTCTGATGCGCGGCCTTGGCGTCAGCGTTGATGATGACTACCGGTTCCTTGCCGGCGCCAGTCAGTCGCCTCATTGCGCCGGCGATCGATTCGATGTCGCGACTGCCTATCGCCACCTTGTTCACCATGATCTCGCCCGCGGCAGTGACACCCACATTGATTTCGTTCGGCTGTTCCTTGTTCTGCGGCGCATCGGCTGTTGGCAGGTTGATCTCCAGCCCTGAAAACTTCGAATACGTCGTGGTAATCATCAGAAAAATCAGGATCACCAAGAGCACATCAATCATCGGAATCAGGTTGATTTCCAGTTCTTCACGCTGCCGTCCTCGCTGAAAGTTCATCGCAGCCTGTCCCTACTTGCGTTCGCCGTGAATGATCTCGACCAGCTTCACCGCTTCCTGTTCCATCTCGACCAGAAAACCGTCGACCTGCGCCCGGAAGTGGCGATAGAAGATCATGCTCGGAATGGCGATGATCAAGCCGAACCCGGTGTTGTAGAGCGCTACCGAAATACCGTGCGCCAGTGCCTGCGGATTGTTGCCGGAAGACGTCGGCGAGCCGAAAATCTCGATCATGCCGACTACAGTGCCGAACAGTCCCATCAGCGGGGCAATCGAGGCAATGGTGCCCAAGGTGGTGAGGAATCGGTCAAGATCATGCGCCACGCCGCGCCCGGCCTCTTCGATCGCCTCTTTCATGATCTCGCGCGAACTCCTGGCGTTGCGCATGCCGGCGGCAAGAACGCGACCCAGAGGCGAATGCGCCTCGAGCCGTGCCAGCTGAGCATCGGTGATTCCGCTCTTGCGGTAGTCGGCCACCGCGCTTTGTAGTAATCCGACTGGAACGATCTTGGTACGACGCAGGGCCGTGGCGCGCTCGATGATGAGTGCGACGGCGATTACGGAAGCGAACAACAGCGGCCAAATGGGCCAGCCGGCAGCCTGAAGGATGGAAAACACGGGGACGACTCCGGTAAGCGGGAAAGCGCGAACTTTAGCCCGAGTGGGCCGATTCGGCAATACACACGGATGTATCGAACAAATCTGAAGCAGCGCCGGAAACCCTGGTTCATCCGGCACACGAACTCCCCGTAACTTTGGACCAATCGATTCCCGCTGTTCCAAAGGGCCGGGTCAGTGGCCCGCTTATCCACAAAATCTGTGGGTAAGTTTATGGCTCATCGTGTGACAAAGAACCTAACCGGGTCCCCCCGCAAGGGATCTTTCCATTCCGGGCAATTTCGGAGCAACGACAATCTTGCAACTGGTTTACCAGTTATGCGGCGCACTTGTGCAAACACGACTTTGCGGATCTGCCCCGGCGGACCGGCGCGGATTGTGGATGCTGTAGAATTTTCAAACGTACCGATCTCTGACCAAATCCACCCAGCCCATGCTCGATCCCTTAACTGTCGTCAGCATCAGCGAACTCAACCGGCTCGCGCGCCAAAGCCTGGAAAGAGAGTTCCCTCTGCTTTGGGTGGCCGGCGAAATATCCAACCTGACCCGTGCCGCCTCTGGGCACGTCTATTTCTCATTGAAGGACGAGGCTGCCCAGGCGCGCTGCGTGATGTTCCGCTCGCGTGCCCAATCGATTCCCTGGCGACTGGAAAACGGACAGCAGGTGGAAGCGCGTGCTTTGGTATCGCTCTATGAACCGCGCGGAGACTTCCAGCTGAATATCGAGGCGTTGCGTCGCGCCGGACAGGGACGCCTGTTCGAGGCTTTCGCCAGATTGAAGGCCCGGCTGGAAGCCGAGGGTTTGTTTGCGACCGAGCGTAAGCGGGCACTGCCAAGATATCCACGCCGCATCGGGATCATCAGTTCGCCGCAAGCCGCTGCCCTGCGCGATGTGCTGGCAACCCTCAAACGGCGCACACCGCATCTCACCGCAATCCTTTACCCGACACTGGTGCAAGGCGACAGCGCCGGCGAAGATATTGCAAGAGCGATCGAGATGGCAAACCAGCGCGACGAATGCGACCTGCTGCTGATCGTGCGCGGCGGTGGCAGCATTGAAGACCTTTGGGCATTCAACGAAGAAGTCGTAGTGCGCGCGATTGTCGCCAGCGTGCTGCCCATCATCAGCGGCGTCGGTCACGAAACCGATACCACGATCAGCGATTACGTCGCCGACCTGCGCGCCGCAACACCCACCGCGGCCGCCGAAATTGCCACGCAAGGATGGTACGAGGGGGGCGGCAAAATCGCAGATCTCGGAACGATGCTGGGCCGCGCCATGCAATACCGTGTCGCCCGGCAGCAGCAGGGACTGGATCACCTCTCCCTGCGCCTGATTCATCCGGCGACGCGACTGGCGCGAGCACGCGACCGGCTTGCTCTGCTCGGCTCGCAACTCGATGTGTCTCTGAGCCACGGACTGCGCCACCATCGGGACCGCCTGAACCGCGCCGCGCTTGATCTGGTCCGCGCCGTCCCGCGTACCGAAAAACGCAGCGGACGCATTGGACTGCTGGCACAGCGGCTGAGAGCGGCCATCCACGGACAGCAGCAGCAGCGGATCAATGCGCTCGACAACAGCGCAGCGGCGCTCGCCCACCTGAACCCGGAAGCAACACTGGCCCGAGGCTTTTCCATCGTGCGAGACGCCACCGGCCGGTTGGTAACAAGCGCTGCAAACTTGCAGGCAGGTCAAACTGTAAGCCTCTATCTGGCGCACGGCGAAGCTGAGGCCAGCATCCTTACCAGTAACGCTGACCATCGACCGATTGCCACCTGAAATATTCCTGACTATAATAGTCAACTTTATCGCCCTCCACCCCCAAGCAACAGGAGAACTACCATGGAACATACCCTCCCTCCGCTCCCCTACGCGATGGATGCCCTCGCCCCGCACATCTCGAAGGAAACCTTCGAATACCACTACGGCAAGCACCATCAGACCTACGCAACCAACCTCAACAACCTGATCAAGGGCACCGAGTACGAGACCCTCGACCTCGAAGCCATCATCAGGAAGGCCCCGGCCGGGGGTGTTTTCAACAACTCCGCCCAGGTCTGGAATCACAGCTTCTTCTGGAGCAGCATGAAAGTCGGCGGTGGCGGCACGCCGACCGGGGCTCTGGCTGACGCAATCAACAAGAAATGGGGCAGCTTCGACGAATTCAAGAAGGCCTTCCAGGCCTCCGCCGTCGGCAATTTCGGGTCCGGCTGGACCTGGTTGGTAAGAAAGCCTGATGGCTCGGTCGATATCGTCAACACCTCCGGCGCTGGAACACCGCTGACCAGCGAAAACAAGGCGCTGCTGACCATCGACGTATGGGAACACGCCTACTACATTGACTACCGCAATGCCCGGCCCAAGTTCGTCGAGACCTTCCTCAATTCCTTGGCAAACTGGGACTTTGCGGCAAGGAATTTCGCCTGATAAAGGCAGTGTTTCACCGTTGATGTCGCAATCAGCAAAGGGTGCCCGCGAGGCACCCTTTGCAACTGGATGACTGGGGAATCGGCATGGAATCCAGAATCACCGAACTCGAAATCAAGCTCGGTCTCGAAGGAGACCATCTTGAAGAGCTCAATCGCACGGTCTTTCGCCAGCAACAGCAAATCGACCTGCTGCAGGCTCAGATTCGCGAGTTGTTCCAGTTGATTCAGCCGGCGGCTCCCAGCGAACCGCGAAATCCGCGAGACGACATCCCACCGCATTACTGAGAATCCCACTGTCCAGAAAACACGTAGGCAGGAATGAGCGTCAAACGATAGACGCCCTGCTCTGTTTTAGTGGCCGGAGGGCGCTTTTTCGATGCCCATGATGGCGACTCCAGCGCCCAAACCATGGCTCTTGAACCAGCCCAGGTTCATCTCCAGTGCGTAGCGCGCGGGCTTTGCAGCGCAATGGTTGTCGTCAGATTGTGGTTGCATGTCTTCAACATTTATGATCCTGCCTTTTTCGTCGAGGAACGCTACCGACAGCGGCAAGAGCGTATTGCGCATCCACATGCAGTGTGCAGAGACTTCAGGAAACACGAACAGCATGCCGCGCTGGGGCGCCATGGTCGTGCGCTGCATCATTCCTGTCTGGCGGCTACCTGGAGTCGCCGCGATTTCAGCCTCGATTCGGTGCATCCCGGCGAACAATTCGAGCAAGGACAACTGCGACTGCTGAGCCCACCCCGTCATGGGAATGGCCAGCGATAGCGCCGACAGCACCGTTCTCAACAGCGTCATGAACTTCCTTCGGCAAGAACACGACCGGGATGGCCTTTTTGGCACCCGAATCGGCCATGGGAAGGGAAATGCCGACCTAGGCGCCATATTTTAAATGTTTAAGTGAATCAGCAAGTTAATAAACAATTTCGAATATGTAGGCAAAAAAAATGACAGGTTTCCCTGCCATTTTTTATCCCGGACTGCGGAAATTACTTGGCTGCGTCAGCCTTCTTGGCCTTCTTGGCCTTCTTGGCCTTCTTTTCAGCCTTGGCGGGAGCGGCATCAGCCTTGGCAGCAGCAGCCGGAGCAGCAGCGGGCTTGGCAGCGGCAGCCGGGGCAGCAGCGGCAGCCGGAGCGGCGGCGGGAGCAGCAGCAGCCTTCGGAGCATCAGCGGCGAAAGCGGAGGTGGCGATCAGGCCGGCAACCAGAGTAGCGAGAAGCTTGTTCATGGTGTTTCCTTTAGTTTGTGTATAGGTAGAGTGTTGTTAACACCACGGTTCTTCGAGGCGTTATGGACATTAACGCGCTGCTTTGCATCAGGTTGACCTGAGATTTCAATTTCACGCCACTGCCCTGATGCAAGGCCTTCCAGGGTCCAGTCGCCCACCGCCCAGCGAATCAGCCGTAGCGTCGGAAACCCGACGTGTGCCGTCATGCGCCTGACTTGACGGTTTTTCCCTTCTCGCAGAACGAGTTCCAGCCAACTGGTTGGTATCGCCGCCCGAGATCGGATGGGTGGATTTCGCGTCCATAGATCCTGTGGCTCGGCTAGACGGCGCGCCTGACAAGGCCGTGTCAGAAAATCGCCCAGATCCACCCCGGCCATGAGCTTCTGCAGGGCAGAGTCCGTGACCAATCCTTCGACCTGCACCCGGTAAAGCTTTGCCAACTTGTGACGGGGATCGGCAATCTTTGTCTGCAAGGCTCCATCATCAGTCAATACGACCAGACCTTCCGAATCAGCATCGAGTCGGCCGGCGGCATAAACCTTCGGAACCGGGATGTAGTCGGCCAGTGTCGGCCGTCCATTCGCATCGGTGAACTGGGTCAGGACACCATAGGGCTTGTTGAACAGTAGGAGACGACTCAAACCGATTGACCCCGGCCAAAAACGTTGCAGAAGCGCAGCGATTCAGGGTACGGAAAAAAGTCCTGCACTTCGCCCTTGCGAATCTGCTCCTGCGTGTTCTGCCAGAACTCCGCGTCAAACAGTTCGCGGTGATGGCGCATGAAAGCATCGCGAATCTTGTCGGACACCATCAGAAAGGTTTCGAATTCCTCGGGAAATACGTCCAGCCTCGACACAGAATACCAAGCCTCGCCCGACATTTCGGCCTCAAAATTCGGCGGCGGCGGAATACGGCGAAACTTGCAATCAGTCATGTATTCGATTTCGTCGTAGTCATAAAAGACCACGCGGCCGTAGCGAGTAACGCCGAAGTTCTTCCACAACAAGTCGCCGGGAAATATATTGGCAATGGCGAGTTCCCGGATGGCATTGCCGTACTCGTTAACAACTTGATCGATCTGGTCATCGTGCCCGGTCTTGCGGGCTTGCTCAAGGTAGAGGTTGAGTGGCTCCATGCGTCGCTCGATGTAAAGATGCTTGATGACCAGATCGTCGCCATCTTCTTCCATCAGCGACGGCACTTCTTTGTACAGTTCATCGATCAGTTCCTGCGAAAACCGATTGCGGGGAAGGGCGACCTTGGAAAACTCGAGCGTGTCAGCCATGCGCCCGACGCGATCCACCTGTTTCACCAACTGATACTTGCGCCGCACGGTGTCGTGGTCGACTTCCTTCGTACTTCCGAAAACATCCTTGATGACCTTGAACACATAGGGGTAGGACGGCAGGGTAAACACCAGCATGACCAGACCGGGTATTCCAGGCGCAACGATGAACCGGTCTGCCGAATGATGCAGGTGAAAAATCAGGTCACGGAAAAACATGGTCTTGCCCTGCTTGCCCAACCCGAGCATGGTGTAAAGCTCGGAGCGCGGCTTGCTGGGCGTGATCGAGCGCAGAAACTCGACATAGCCGGAAGGCACTTCCATGTCGACCATGAAATAAGCACGCGACAAGGAAAACAGAACAGCGATCCGTCCGGCGTCGAGAATGATCGTGTCGAGATAGAGCGTGCCTTCCGCCGAATGCAGTACCGGGACAGCAAACGGATATTCAATAGCGCCATTGACGGCCTTGCCGAGCACGTAGGCGCCCTTGTTGCGATAAAAAGCCGCGTTGAGCACCTGTATCTGCAGATTTGCCTCGCGCGCGGGAATGGTTCCACCCAAGTGGGACTCGATACTGCGCAAGATGAAATCCACATCACGATCAAGATCGTCAAATGCCCTCGCCCAGGCAAAATCGACGAACACCTGCCGGATCGAAGCGTGAAAACCAGCCTCATTCGGGTAGTAACACCGATAGGTTGGCGGATCGGACTCGATGTATTCGGTGGACACTGCCGGCCGCACAAAGATGAAATCGTTGTGGAAATAGGTACGGTGCAGAATCCGGCAGCACACCGAATTGAAAAAAGTTTCTGCCAACTCCGGCTGCTTGTGGTTAGTCAGCAAGCCAATGTAATGCAGTTTTGCGTGCTGCCAAACGGCGTCACTCAAGCTGTCGGCGTTGAACTCGCTATGCAGCCTCTCGGTCGTCTCTCTGACGCGATCATCATAAAACGGGATGCGATCCCTGACCGCCTGCTGGCCTTCCCGCCAGCGGGCTTCTTCAAAACGCTGCTTGGCGAGTGCCGAACTCTCGTGGAACAAGCGATAGTGCTTGTTGAAACCATCGACAAGCACATTCGCGATGGACTCGGCGATCAGGTCGTCAGAGGCGCCAATGGGCATGTAAGAAATCTCGGTAAGCGTGACGGTCGATTCTACCAGTGAGTACTGCCGACACGAGACGCCGCCATGCCCGCTGCACCATGCGTTTTGGGGGATAATTGGCGGCGATCGATTCCGCAGTCCTCTTGATTCTCAACACACTATTACGGAGCAGGCATGAGCACCTCCCTTATCAAGGTTCCCGCAGAAGGCCAGAAAATAGTTCCCGGACAGTCAATTCCAGACAATCCCATCATTCCCTTTATCGAAGGCGATGGCATCGGGGTGGACATCACGCCGGTCATGCAGAAAGTGGTGGACGCCGCCGTCAAGAAGTCCTACGGCGGCAAACGCAAGATTTCATGGATGGAGGTCTATGCCGGAGAGAAAGCCACCCGCCTGTACGGACCCGACGTCTGGCTGCCGGCAGAAACCATTACCGCATGCAAGGAATACTCGGTATCCATCAAGGGGCCGCTGACCACACCGGTCGGAGGTGGCATCCGCTCACTGAATGTCGCGTTGCGTCAGGAGATGGACCTGTACCAGTGCGTGCGTCCGGTGCGCTACTTCAAGGGTATCCCCTCGCCGCTCAAGGACCCGTCCAAGACCGACATGGTGATTTACAGGGAGAACACGGAAGACATTTACTGCGGCGTTGAATTTCAAGCCGAGTCTGCACCTGCCAGGAAACTCATCAAATTTCTGCAAGAGGAAATGGGGGTGACGAAAATTCGCTTTCCCAACACCTCGGGCATCGGCATCAAGCCGGTTTCGCGCGAGGGGACCGAGCGCCTAGTGCGTGCCGCCATCAACTACGCCATTACCAACAAGCGCAAATCAGTAACGATTGTGCACAAAGGCAACATCATGAAATACACGGAGGGCGGCTTCCGTGACTGGGCCTATGCGCTGGCAAAAAAGGAATTCGGAGGTATTGAGATCGACGGCGGCCCGTGGCTCAAGCTACCCAACGGAATCATCATCAAGGACGCCATCGCCGACGCGTTCCTGCAGCAGATTCTGTTGCGCCCGGCAGAGTATGACGTGATTGCCACTCTCAATCTGAACGGCGACTACATTTCTGATGCGCTGGCTGCGCAGGTAGGCGGTATCGGTATTGCCCCGGGCGCCAACATTTCTGATCTGTACGCCTGTTTCGAGGCGACCCACGGTACAGCGCCGAAATACGCCGGCAAGGATTACGTCAATCCCGGCTCCCTGATCCTATCCGCAGAAATGATGCTGCGTCACCTGGGCTGGACAGAGGCGGCAGATCTCATCATCAAGTCCATGGAAGCGGCCATCGGCGACAAGGTCGTCACCTACGACTTCGCCCGTCTGATGGAAGGAGCCAAGGAAGTGAAATGCTCTGCATTCGGCCAAGCAATGATTGACCGGATGTAATCGGCAACGATCAGTTCGCTGCCAAAACAAAGCCCGCCCGATTTTTACGTCGGGCGGGCTTTGGTTTTCCGGAACCGGATTTACCCGGGTACCGAAAAGATCGAGGACATCAAGGCTTCTGAATGTTCGACGCCTGCTTGCCTTTGGGGCCTTGCACCACGTCAAAAGTCACCTTGTCGCCTTCCTTCAGGGACTTGAACCCAGCCATGTTGATGGCCGAGAAATGAGCGAACAAATCTTCGCTACCGTCATCCGGGGTAATAAAACCAAAACCCTTGGCGTCGTTGAACCACTTAACAGTACCAGTTGCCATGTAACTTTTTCCTTAATCAAAAACGAACGAATCGGCCACCGCTGCGGGCTGCAAAACACCGCACCCCGGCCGG
>JAPLQZ010000198.1 GCA_026399415.1 Rhodocyclales bacterium
CCACGCCATGAACTACGCAAAAATTGTCGGCCTGTTCGTCGTTGCTTTCCTGTTGAATCGCGCTGCTCCGGAGATACTTCTGCGCCTGGCGCAACTTGAGGGCACCGAGGCGGCCATCGCGAATTCGCTGTGGTGTCTGGGACTGTTTCTGGTGTTTGGCTGGGCCTGCAGCAAATTGGCCGAAGGCACGGTTTTTCCAAACTTCACCTTGCAACTCCTGGTGGGTATCGTCCTGCACGATGCATTGGCGCCGATTGCACCGCAGATCATGCTTTCGGTAGTGGTGTGTACCGCGCTCGCCGCCATCATTCTGAAAGGCGGCGGTGATGAATTGGACAGGCTTGATGTCGTAAAAATTGCCTTTCCGACAATGATGATTGCGGTGGTTGGTTATCTCATCACTTTCTTCGTCATGTTTCCCATATTGATGGCGCTGGGGCTGGATGGCAAAACTGCTGCCTTGCTCGCGGCGATACTCGGATCCACCGATCCGGCGGCGCTGATTCCGACCTTGAAAAGGATAGTCTTCAAGGATGAGTACAAGCGCCTCTCCAGTATTGCGATTGCCGAAAGCGCCCTCAACGATGCGGTAGGCGCCATCTTTGTAGCGGCTGTCGCTGCCATGATCGTGGCCGGCACCGCACTGGATTCATTGGGCGCCTTGATTTCAGGACTTTTCAGCGCGGAAAACATGATGCACCTGGGAGGGCAATTCCTGTTCGGCACCATAGCCGGCGTAATAGGCTGGGGTGCAATGTACGGTTATGAGGTTTACAAATCCCGGGACAACGCACGTGACGTCGGCGAGACCGCCTACGATTTCGCGATTGTGCTGGCGGTACCACTGGTTACGTTCCTGCTGGCACAAGCCATTCATGGCAACGGGTTTCTGGCGGCCTTCGTGGCGGGCCTGCTGGCCAATTACAACCATGGCAAGGAGTACTTTCATAGGACGCTGCACACCATGGAGATCCAGATCGAGAGTATTGCCAAGCCCGTCATTTTCATGATGGTGGGCCCTTTTGTAGCGCTCGGCGATCTGTGGGATACCGCCGTCCTCGGACTGCTGGTGTCGCTCGTCTTCATTCTCGTTGCCAGGCCGGTGGCGGTCATGCTGTCCATGCTGCCGACCAAGCTCGGCATGAAGGACAAGCTGTTCCTGAGCATTGTGCGCGAGACTGGCGTCATACCGGTGGTGCTGGCAGTGATTACCGTCGCCCAGTTTCCGGAACTGAAATTGCTCATGCCGCTGACGGCCTGGGTGGTGATCTGGACCCTGACCTTGCTGCCGGCGATCACACCGTGGTGGACAAGAAAGCTGGGCATTGTGGAGTAGTCGTTACGGACCTGATCGGCGGACTTGAATTTTCATGAAATCGCCGCATCTATGGCCGGCGTGCGCATAATCGCGTCACTGCAATCAAGCCTTCATCAGGAGAACCGCAATGAAACGCATCATGCTGTTTATCGTCACCAACCTCGCCGTGATGCTGGTGCTGTCCATCGCCGCCAGCGTGCTGGGGGTGAATCGCTTCCTCACCGCCAACGGCCTCAACATGGGCCTGTTGCTCGGTTTTGCCGGCATCATGGGTTTTGGCGGCGCCTTCATTTCCTTGCTGATGTCGAAGTTCATGGCCAAGTGGTCGACGGGCGCGCGCATCATCGACAGTCCCTCGACGTCGACCGAGTTCTGGCTGGTGGAAACCGTGCGCAAGCTGTCCTCCAAGGCCGGCCTGGCGATGCCTGAAGTGGCCATCTACGAGGGCGAGCCGAACGCCTTCGCCACCGGCCCGAGCCGGAACAACTCTCTGGTTGCCGTGTCCACCGGCCTCCTGCAAAGCATGAGCAAGGAAGAAGTCGAGGCGGTGCTGGCGCACGAGGTCAGCCACGTTGCCAATGGCGACATGGTGACGCTGACCCTGATCCAGGGCGTGGTGAATACCTTTGTGATTTTCCTGTCGCGCATCGTCGGCTATCTGGTCGATAGTTTCCTGCGTCGCGGCAACAGTGAATCGTCCGGCCCCGGCATTGGCTACATGATCACCGTGTTCGTTTGCGACATGCTGTTCGGCGTGTTGGCCAGCATCATCGTCATGTGGTTTTCGCGCCAGCGCGAGTTTCGCGCCGATGCCGGCGCCGCCGGTCTGATGGGTTCGCCGCAGCCGATGATGGCGGCTTTGCAGCGTCTGGGAGGCCTTTCGGTCGAGCCCCTGCCGAAGAGTCTGGCGAGCTCAGGCATTGCTGGAACTCCAGGCTGGAGTTCGCTGTTTGCCAGCCATCCAAGCATGGAAGAGCGTATCGCGGCGTTGGCAGCGCAAGGCCGGTGATGGCTTTGCCCCGCTGACGGCCGGGGTTTTCGGCGACACGCAGCGGAGTCCTGCTCGCAGATGGCATTCCCGGGATCCTGCTGTTACCGGGAGCCCCTCGTGCCGTGGGTATTCTGGCGAAATAGCTTGTGCCGTGCCGCCGAACTGATCGCAATTACTGCAGGATGGGTTAGGCGGCGCTCCACGGAAATGGCGTAAAACTGCTCGGTCACTTCGCTGGTGTGGCCAATCGCTACTACCCCATACTGCAAACCTACTTCCCTTGCGATTGCGGAAGGTGCTGCAAAAATTCCAATGCCGCCTTGACCAAAGGCCTTTTGCAAGGCGCCGTCATCGAATTCGCCAACAATTCGCGGATGTATCTGCAGTTTTTCGAACCACCGCTTCAAGCGTGCGCGTACCGCGACATCCTCGCCCGGCACGAGCATCGGCGCGCCGTCCAGACAATGCGGGAACGGCCCCCGGTGCTTTCTCGCCAATTCTGCAGTGGCAAAGAACGTCAAACCCGACTCGCCGAGCAAGTGGCTGAAACCCTTGACGCTGACGGCGGGCGACATGGGGCTATCGGCAATCACGATGTCCAGCCGGTGCACCGCGAGTTCCGCCAGCAGGCTGGCGAGTTTTCCCTCCCGGCAGACGATGCAGGGTGGTTCTGGCAGGCGCACCGCTGGTTCCAGAAGCCGGTAGGCGACTGATTTCGGCACAGCATCGGAAACCCCCACCCTGAACTGGGGCATGCGGCTTTCAGCCGGATCGCGCATGACCCCTTCCAGTTCTTCGCCCAGGGTGAATATCTCGTCGGCGTAGGGCAGCAGCGCTCGACCTGCATCGGAAAGCTCCAGGCGGCGGCCGACACGGTTGAACAGTTTGTAGCCCAGCGTATCCTCGAACAGACTCAATTGCCCGCTTACGGTTTGCGGCGTCAGATGCAGGCGCTCGCTTGCGCGCGCAATCCCGCCGGCCTTTGCCACCACCCAGAAGTAGTGCAGGTGCTTGTAGTTCAGCGTGCTCATCGGTGGCTTCCTCCAGAATGGTTCGGGATTCCCGAACATATAGCCAATAATATTCGATTTGTCCATATGCCGTTCCGACGCTATCGTGGAGTGCATCGGCTCTTGAGCTAGACCCGCTTGATCCGCATGTCAATATTGTTCTGGGGAGTGCAGCGCTTTGGAAGTATTCAACATGGAGTTTCTCTCGGCACTGGCGGCGATCGTCGTCATCGACCTGGTGCTCGCCGGCGACAACGCCATAGTCATTGCACTGGCGTCGCGCAACGTACCGCGGCACCGGCAGCGGCAGGCCATCCTGTGGGGTACGGTGGGTGCGATCGTGACGCGCAGCGCGCTCACCCTGATCGTGGTTTACCTGCTCAAGATACCGGGGCTGCTGTTTGCCGGCGGGGTGATGCTGGTCTGGATCGCCTACAAGTTGCTGCTGCCTGAAAATGGCGACGGAAGCGCAGCCAGGGCCAATTCTGCCAGCACCTTCTGGGGTGCCATCAGGACCATCGTGGTGGCCGACATGGTGATGGGGCTGGACAATGTGCTGGCGGTGGCCGGCGCTGCGCAGGGAAGCTTTCTGCTGGTCATCATGGGACTGCTGATCAGCATCCCGATCGTGGTGTGGGGCAGCACCATGTTGCTGCGGTTCGTGGAACGCTTTCCGGGATTCGTGTATCTGGGTGCCGGGGTGCTCGCCCTGACCGCAGCCAAGATGATTTCTGCCGAGCCTTACCTCAAGGAGTTTCTGTCTGTCCGCAGTTTGATCACGCCGGCCCTGTACGTCGTGATCCTGTTCGGTGTGCTGTGGGCAGGCTTCGTCCAGAACCACCGCCGGCTGGAGTCGAGAATCAGCGCGAGAATTTCCAGCTTTGTACAGAAGCCCGGCAGTCAAGCATCAGTTTCGAATGATGTCAAAGGAGGAAAGGCCATGTTGAAAATACTTGTCCCGATCGACGGCTCCCGCAATTCGCGGTTTGCGGTGCAACACGTCATCAGGGAGTTCATGAAGAACCCGGCGCTGGAAATTCATCTGCTGAACGTCCAGCCGCCATTCTCGTGGCACATCGCACGGTTTATCAGCAAGACGAGCCGTGATGCATATCATCGCGACGAGGCCGCGAAGGCCATGAAGGCGGCGATTCGGGCGCTGGATAAACACAATGTGCCTTATGCGCTGCACACCGAGGTAGGTGACAAGGCAAAGCTCATATCGGATATGGCGCACAAGCTTAAATGCGACCATATAGTGATGAGCACCGCACGCAAGAATTCGCTGACGCGGATGCTGGAGGATTCGGTCACCAACAAGGTACTCGAACTGACGTCGATTCCGGTCGAGGTGATTGCGGGCGATGAGGTGTCGAGAATGGAGCGCTATGGCATTCCGGCTGGCATCGGCGCGCTGCTGGCATTCATGTTTTTCGCTGCGGTAGACTGAAGGTGGCGGACCGGTTGCCTGTCCTGCTCAATGCGTCGTGCAAACGGCATGGCGCAACTGACTGTCACTGCATGAGTCAGGGCAGAACATTCGGTCAGCAATTGCCGCCAGCCAGGAGACAGGGATGCGTAATGTTCTTTTGCCGATAGATGGTTCGGATTCTGCCTTCCAGGCGGCAAGGTATGTCATCGACTTCGTCAAGCAGTATGGCGCTCTCGCAATTCATGTGGTCAACATTCAGCCGAAACCGTTTGAATGGGCGACCCGGGGAATGGAGCCCGGGACAATCGAGAAAGACCTTTCGGTTCAGGCTCACATTGCGTTGAAGCCGGTACTGCACGCGCTGGACGAGGAGGGGATTGCCTGTCAGACACACGTTGGATTCGGCGACACGGGTGAAGCACTGCTGGCGCTGGCGGACGAATTGGATTGCGACCACATCATCATGGGGTCGCGCGGGCTCGGAGCAATTTCGGGGTTGATGCTGGGATCAGTGACGCGCAAGGTTCTGCACCTGGCGAAGATCCCCGTGATCTGCGTGAAGAACGATCGGTCTGACGCGGCCGCTTGATCGAGGCTGAGGCCGCGGAAGTTGGTAGAAGGCGGCCCGGTATAATCCGGACCCTCTGCCAGCGGTGTTCATCGTGTCCGAGCGTCTTGCCGTAGTTTCCCAATATATGCTGCCGAAGCAGGTGCTGACCGCGCTTGCCGGCAGATTTGCTGCTGCCGGCGCGGGCAGCCTCACTACCCGCGTGATTCGCTGGTTTGTGGCCCGCTACGGCGTCAACATGAGCGAGGCGGCCAATTCGGACATCGCCAGTTACGCGAGCTTTAACGATTTTTTTACCCGCCCGCTAAAGACCGGTGCACGACCGTTGGCACCGGCCGATTTCATTTGCCCGGTGGACGGGGCGATCAGTCAGTTTGGCGCGATCGAGCGCGACCAGATTTTTCAAGCCAAGGGCCATCATTATTCGACGACCGCCCTGGTCGGCGGTGACGGCGAACTGGCCGGTCACTTTCGGGATGGCAGTTTCGCCACGTTGTATCTCAGTCCAAAGGACTACCACCGCATCCACATGCCCTGTGATGGAAGGCTGCTGCGCATGATTCACGTCCCTGGCGATCTGTTTTCCGTCAATCCCGTGACTGCACGCGGCGTGCCGGGACTGTTTGCCCGCAACGAGCGCGTGGTGTGTATGTTCGAGTCGGCGCACGGTCCGTTTGTGCTGGCCCTGGTCGGCGCCACGATAGTCGGCAGCATGGCCACCGTATGGCACGGCGTGGTGAATCCGCCGCGCCCGGGTCATCTGCGGGAATGGCGCTACGAGGATCAGCAACTGCGGTTCAGCCAGGGCGATGAGATGGGCCGATTTCTGCTCGGCTCGACTGTGGTTATGCTGTTTCCGAAGGACGCACTGAAGTTCAATGCGGAGTGGGCACCGCAGCGCCCGATCCGCCTTGGCGAAAGAATGGCCGATCGACTGCGCCAAGGGTAAGGATTTGTGCGTGTGGCGGCGATTCCTTCGGGCGCGTCTGCTGGTAGACTCCTTGCCAGGGCTTGCTGATTGTCCATTGAGTTCTCGGAAGGATCCATGCCGTACATCGAATGCGAAGGCAAGAAGCTGCTTTTCATACATATTCCCAAGACGGGCGGAACCTCGATCGAAGAATCGATGAAGGCTGCCGGGGCGGTTTGTTTCTGCAGCCGGGCGATTCCACCGTCCCTCAAGGTTCCGCCCGAGCACTTTACCTGGAACGACTACTCGGCCTTCTTTCCGGAAGGATATTTCGATTACGCGTTTGCCATTATCCGCAATCCGTATGAACGCATCGAAAGCGAATACCGGATGCGTGCCATCCTGAACAAGCAGGGTCTGTGGGGAGCGACCGAGCGGTTTTCGGTCTGGCTTGCCAATTCCCTCAATCAGGCGGCGCGCGGCGGCCACTTCCTGGCAAACCACTTCCGGCCCCAGGTTGAATTCCTTGGGTCGGGGGTACGCATTTTCCGCTATGAAGACGGCCTCGAAAATGCCTTGAATCACGTGGCCAGAGAAGCCGGAGTCAGGATCGGTTTGACGCAGCAGCGTTTCCTGTCCGGTGGCAGCTATGGGCAGGCGATTGCCTGGGATGCCCAGGACATTCATGCCGTCAATGAGTTCTATCGCGCCGACTTCCGCGAATTGGGGTATGAGGAGCGGAGGCCGGGATTCAATTTTTCGGCTTAGCGAGATGGAGCAATGGGCGATTTTTTGATACCCGCGCCGGAACGGGTCAAGCAGTTCGCCGAGCATGTCGTGTTCGGGACTCGCGTGCTGGACGTCGGCACCGGGTCCGGAATTCTGGCCAAGCTTGCATATGAACGAGGTGTGCGAGACGTGACGGCGATCGACATCAATCCGGCTGCGGTCGCGCATGCGCGGAACTTGCTTCCCCACGTTACGGTATTGCACGGTGATTTGTTTGAAAACGTGAGTGGCGTATTCGATACGATTCTGTTCGCGGCCCCATGGTCCGAGGGTGTGATAAGGACGATGTTCGATCATGCTCTGTATGACTGCGGTGTCGTCGAGAGGTTTTTCAAGAATGTGCGGCCGTATCTGGCCACAAAGGGGCGCATCTGGCTGCAGTACTGCGATGCCTTTCCGGAAAATTTCAGTCGGTTGCCGCAATGGATCTCCGCGAACGGATTTCAGGTCGAGTGCAGTTGGAGCTACATGGCATGGGGGCAGCTGGCGAGGAGGCAGGTGAGCGTCATCCTTTACGAGATCAGGTAGGATCACGCCTGCCGACGGACGTTCTGCCATGAGGCTGCTGCCGCGTCCCGACGCCGGCGCACGTGCACGTGGTCTTCCCCCGCAGGGGGCGTGACCCATTTTTCCGAGACCTGAGACCCTGTCTGGTGCTGTACTTCATCCACACGATTCGCTTCCCCCGCGGCCGGTGGGGCGGATCTGCTTGAGCCCGGAGGCGCAGGTGAGAACCACGGCAGAGGCGGAGTTTCTCGAACAGGCTCGCTGGCATTTCCTTCCCGGTGAGGAGGGGCGGCTCGGCGCTTTCTACCGCGAACTCCTGGCCAACGAGTTTCGCGCCCCGGCTGAACTTGAAGAACTGCTGAACTGGAGGCTTGCTGCGGTGGTGGGCCGTGCGGCCGCCATGGTTCCGTTCTATGCCGAATGTTTCGCGAGACTCGGCCTTGCCCCGGCCGACGTCTCGGCCATCGGTGATCTGCCTCGCCTGCCCGTCCTCACAAAAAGCGAACTCCTCCTCCAGGGCACGAACATGCTTGCGAAGTCACTGCCGGCGGGGGAGAGTATCTATGGCTGGTTCTCGTCCTCCGGTACTACGGGCAAGCCCGCAAAAGTGCTCTATACAGTGGGTGCGAACCTGATGTTCACGCTGCTGGCCCAGCGCCAGTACCGCTGGTACAGGTTCGACCCGATGGCCCGGTTCGCGTCGATACGCTTGTCGAGCCAGCTTCCGCTTCGCACCGACAGGAGTCTTCTGCCGAACGGCGAGACGCTGGAAATGAATCGCTGGCGCTACGCCGGGACGGTGTTCCATACCGGCCCCTACCTTTGCTTCAACGTCGAGAATCCGGTGGAAGAACAGTTGCGATGGATAGAAGACTGCAAACCCGACTACCTGCAATCGTATTCCGAGTCACTGGAGCATCTTGCCCTCGCCTGCGAAGGCAACTGGCGTGGCACGTCGGTCCAGAAGCTCACAGCGATTTCGGAGCAACTCACCCCGTCGATGAAAGCCCTCATCGAAGCTACTCTGGGAGCGCCGGTGGTGCAGTCCTATGGCCTCAATGAGGCTGGCCTGGTCGCCGTCCGGTGCGAGGCAGGCTCGTACCACTGGCACGTGGAGCATTGTGTCGTGGAGGTGGTCGACGCTCAGGGCCGGCCTTGTCGTGGCGGCGAGGTCGGTCGCCTGCTGGTGACTACACTGAGCAATCCCGCGATGCCGCTCTTGCGCTACGACACGGGCGACATGGCCGAAACCGTGGTGGGTCCCTGTCCCTGCGGCAGGACGCTGCCCGCATTCGGCAACATCACTGGCCGCTACAGCCGCATTGCCTGGTTGCCGGAGGGTTCGCTGCAGATGGCCGGGGTGCTGCGCGGGGCGCTGGAATCGATACCTTCGGAGTTTTGTCGTCCGCTGCGGCAGTTCCAGATACACCAGTTCCGGGACGGATCGTTCGAACTGCGCGTCGTCGCAGTATCGCCGCTGCGGCAGGAGTTCGAGGCTCACCTGCGAGCAGCCTGGGCGACGCTGCCCGGGGCCGATGCGGCCCCGCTTCGCATTATCAGAGTGGATTCGATACCGCGCGGTCCCGGCGGCAAGTTCCAGGACTTCAGCTCCGACTTCATGCCCGCCATGGATACAGGCGAACAGGCCGAGAGTCCGTCTAGCGTCTGACTCCGTTCGGGACGCGTAATTGACCCTGTCGTGACGGCGAGGTTTGAGCAAATCGGCAATGAATGACCTCCGCTTCTTGTCTGCCTGATCACGCCCCATTCTTGCGTGAACTACATGGCATCGCGCCACTGTGACTTCTGATAAAACACATTCAGTGCAGTTTCTAACTATATTGATTTAAATGAATAAAATATTTCAAATTTTTCCGTGGGTGATGATCTAAGCCATTGTTGCGCTTGAAAAAATGTCGGTTCATCCTTGACCGGCCCCAAAAAGTGTCATAGAGTGGGAGCTTGTGGGGTTTGGTGGGAAATTCAGGTCGGGTTGCGGCTTGTTTCCCGTTCGGGGGGAGGTCGGATGTTCCAGGGTGCGGCGGCGCTGAATCTCGATGCCAAGGGCCGAATGGCTGTTCCGGCGCGGCACCGTGACGCCCTCGTGGCATTGGGCGAAGGCCGCCTGGTGGTCACCGCCCATCCTCATCGCTGCCTGCTGCTCTACCCCCAGCCCGCCTGGGAGCCGATTCGCGCCCAGATCCTGGCGGCGCCCAGCCTGCAAGTCGAATCCGCCATGGTGCGGCGCCTGCTGGTGGGTTTTGCGGAGGACGTGGAACTGGACGGCGCCGGGCGCCTGCTGATTTCGCCGTCCTTGCGTCAATACGCAGGGTTGGAAAAGGAAATCTGGCTGGTGGGGCAGGGGCGACATTTTGAAATCTGGTCGGCTGCAGGCTGGCAGGCACAGCAGGAAGCGATCTTTGCGCTGGGCGACAAACTCTTGCCCCCGGGTCTGGAAAATCTTGCGCTGTGAGCGCCGACACTCACGTCAGCGTGCTGCTGGCCGAAGCGGTCGCGGCGCTGGCGATCAGGCCGGCAGGAATCTATCTCGATGCCACCTTCGGCCGCGGCGGCCACAGCCGGGCGATTCTCGACTCGCTTGGCGCAAGCGGGCGTCTGATTGCGCTGGATCGAGACCCCGCAGCGATTGCCGCCGGAGCTTCCATTCCGGATTCCCGCTTCACCCTGGTGCATGCACCGTTCAGCCTGTTCGACGCAGTGCTGGACAAGCTTGGCGTGGCGCAGGTGGATGGCGTACTGATGGATATCGGCGTCTCGTCGCCGCAACTGAATACGCCCGAACGGGGCATGAGTTTTCGTTTCGATGCGCCGCTGGACATGCGCATGGATACGACGCAGGGGGAGACCGCCGCCGAGTTTCTGGCGCGGGGATCGCAATCTGAAATAGAAAGGGTGATCAGAGACTATGGCGAAGAACGGTTTGCTCATGCGATTGCAAAGGCGCTTGTTGCTGCTCGGGGCGAGCACGGTATTTCAAGGACAGGACAGCTTGCCACGCTCGTGGCGAAAGTCGTCCGCACGCGGGAACCGGGTCAGCACCCGGCGACGCGGACTTTTCAGGCTCTACGGATTCACGTCAATCGGGAGCTTGAGGAACTGTCGTTAACCCTGCCTCGGGCCGTGGCAAGACTGGCACCGGGCGGACGACTGGCCGTGATCTGTTTCCATTCACTCGAGGATCGCATCGTCAAACGTTTTATGCGTGACGAGGCGCATCCGCCGCAGCCGCCCAGGGGTGTGCCGGTGCGCGCGGTGGATCTGCCGCAGCCGGTGCTGACCCTGGTGGGCAAGGCGATGTTTCCCTCGGACGCCGAAATTGCCGCCAATCCTCGCTGCCGCAGCGCGGTGCTGCGCGTAGCGCAGAAGGTCTAGCCATGGCGCGTTTGAACCTTGTCCTGATACTGATCGCCCTGGCCTGTGCCCTTTCTACCGTGAGTGCCAATCATCGCGCGCGCAAACTGTTCACAGAACTGGAGGCCGCGCAAAAGCGCTCGCGTGATCTGGATGTGGAGTGGGGCCAGTTACAGCTCGAACAAAGCACGCTGGCGGCCCACGTTCGGGTGGAAAAGGCCGCGCGCGAAAAGCTGGGCATGAAGCCGCCCGTGCCGGGACAGATCATTTCTGTCGACCCGGTGCCCGTGAAATGATTCCGTCATGAAGTCAATCAAGTTTTCCAGGAGCCCGCTGCTATCCGAGCGCCTGCCGCCGTGGCGGCAACGCCTGATGCTGGTAGTGTTGCTGGGCGCCTTCGTCACGCTGATTGCGCGTTCGCTTTATCTGCAGGGCTTCAACAACGAGTTTCTGGGCGACAAGGGACGTGCCCGCTTCGAGCGGGTGATCGACATATCCGCGACCCGGGGCCGCATTACCGACCGAAACGGCGACGTGCTGGCGGTGTCCACGCCGGTACGTTCGATCTGGGCGATTCCCGAGGATGCCCAACTGGCGCCGGCGCAGGTGCGCAGTCTGGCGGCCCTGCTCGAGATGGATGTGCGTGAGATCAATAACAAACTGGCGTCCGAACGTGAGTTCGTCTATGTCAAGCGCCAGCTGCCACCCGAACTGGCCGATCGGGTAACGGCACTCAAGTTGCCGGGTATTCATCAGAAAAACGAGTACCGGCGCTACTACCCGTCGGGCGAAGTCATGGCGCACATGCTCGGCTTTACCGGGATCGAAGATGCCGGTCAGGAAGGCATCGAGCTGGCGTTCAACAGTCACCTGTCCGGCAAAGCCGGCTCGCGCCGCGTCATCAAGGATCGTCGCGGCAACGTGGTGGAGGATGTCGAAAGCATCCACCCGCCGCAGGAGGGCCGGGACATCGTGCTCGCCATGGACTCGAAAGTGCAGTACCTCGCTTACAGCTATCTCAAACAGGCGCTGGAGGAGAACCGCGCCAAGGCGGGCGGCGTGGTCGTGCTCGATGCCCAGAGCGGAGAGATCCTGGCGCTGGCAAATCTGCCGACCTACAACCCGAACAACCGCGTCAGGCTGGTTGGCGCCCAACTGCGCAATCGGGCGCTAACCGACAGCTTCGAACCCGGTTCGACCATGAAGCCGTTTACCGCGGCGCTGGCTCTGGAAAAGGGCAAGGTGCGCTTTGATACACCGATCCAGACCGCTCCCGGGAAAATGACCATTGGCAGCGCAACGATTTCCGATGCCCATGTCCATGGCATGCTGACGGTGGCGCAGGTAATCCAGAAGTCTTCCAATATCGGCGCCGCCAAGCTGGCCCTGTCGATGACGCCGCAGGAAATGTGGACCATGTTCGACAGCCTGGGTTTCGGTGCGCCGCTGAAACTCGGTTTCCCCGGCGAGGTCGGCGGTCGTTTGCGCCCGGCCAAAACCTGGCGGCCGATCGAGCAGGCGACCATGTCCTATGGCCACGGCATTGCGGTGACACTGATCCAGCTGGCGCGCGCCTATCTGGTCTTTGCCCGCGACGGCGAGCTGGTGCCGATTTCACTGGCGCGAGTGGATACGCCACCGGTAAATGGCAAGCAGGTATTCTCGGCGCAAACGGCGCGCGAGGTCCGCGCCATGCTCGAAATGGCTGTGCTACCGGGCGGCACCGCGCCCAAGGCGCAGATTTCAGGTTATCGGGTGGCGGGCAAGACCGGCACCTCGCTCAAGATCGAAGGCGGCGCCTATGTCAATAAGTATGTCGCGTCGTTTGTCGGTTTCGCTCCTGCCTCCGATCCGCGCCTGATCGTCGCCGTGATGATCGATGAGCCGTCCAACGGCAAGTATTACGGTGGCGACGTCGCCGCCCCGGTGTTCGCCCAGGTCATGGCCGGCAGCCTGCGCACCCTGGGCATCGCGCCCGACGCACCCTTGAAGCCGCTCTTGATGACCAGCGTCGAGCCGGTCCGGGAAGAGATGTGAACGCGGCCATGGCAATACTCGAACAACTCGCGCACCAGGGGGTCAAGCCCGCGCGCCTCACTGCCGACTCGCGTCGGGTCCAATGCGGCGACGTCTTCGTCGCTTTTCCCGGCGCGCAGGCCGACGGCCGAGACTTCATTGCGCAGGCGGTGGCTAACGGCGCTGCGGCGGTGATTGCTGAAGCGGGAGCAGCCGCCCTCGCAAGAGTCGGCGCCGGTGACACGCCGATCATCGAAGTGAAGGGGCTTGCCAGCCTGTCCGGTGAAATCGCGCACCTGGTCTACGGGCGTCCCTCGGAACATCTCTGGCTCGCCGGAGTGACCGGCACCAACGGCAAGACCTCCGTGTCGCAATGGATTGCGCAGGCGATGAACGCACGGCGGCATCGGTGTGCGGTGATCGGCACCCTGGGCAACGGCTTCCTTGACGCGCTGGATGAAAGTCCCAACACCACGCCGGATGCCATCACCCTGCACGCGGCACTTGCGGGCTTCATCAAGCAGGGCGCGGATGCCTGTGCGATGGAGGTTTCTTCCATTGGACTTGACCAGGGCCGGGTCAATGGCGCGGCCTTCGATGTCGCCGTATTCACCAACCTGACCCGCGACCATCTGGAATATCACGGCACGATGGCTGCCTATGCGTCGGCGAAGGAAAGGCTGTTTCTCGCCCCCGGTCTTGCTGCCGCCGTGCTCAATCTCGACGACCCGGTCGGGCTGGACCTCGCCGCAAAGCTCAAGGGCCGCGTGCGCACCATCGGCTATACGCTGCTTGA
>JAPLQZ010000037.1 GCA_026399415.1 Rhodocyclales bacterium
AGCGCAACGCCGCCGAGCATGGCAACGGCGGTCAGCTTGAGCGTGAACTGCAGCCCGGTCCACAGGAAGGGCAGGCTGTCGAACAGGACGCTGAAATCGAAATCGCCATGCATCAGTGCTGCCCCGCAACGTCAGCAATGGTGCCGGGAATCCGCGTCCGGGTCTCGATCACGGCCATGACGCGGTTGGCGGTGAAGGCGCAGATGAAATAGAGCACGGTGACGGCGAGGAAGGTCTCGATGCCCTGCTCCGAGTCTTCCTGCATCTGCTTGGCCTGGAAGGTGAGTTCCATGACGCCGATGGCAAACGCTACCGAAGAGTTCTTGAACACATTCATGAACTCCGAGGTCAGCGGCGGCACCACCATGCGCAGCGCCGTCGGCAACAGCACATAGCGATAGGTCTGGGGCAAGGTCAGGCCCATGGCCAGCCCGGCCATGAGCTGCCCGTGTGCCAGTGCCTGGATGCCGGCCCGTACCTGTTCCGCCACGCGCGACGAGGTGAACAGGCCGAGGCAGATCGTTGCGGTGAAAAATTCCTTGGCTGGCAACTCCTGCTTGACCCACAGCCCCCAGTCGGCCGGCAGCAGTTCCGGCACCACGAAGAACCACAGAAACATCTGCACCAGCAGCGGAATGTTGCGGAACAGTTCAACCCAGGCTGTCGCCGCCGCGACGAGGGTCTTGGAGGGCACGGTACGCAAGACGCCGAGGAGGATGCCGAGCGTGAGGGCCATCACCCAGGCCGAGAGCGAGACGGCTACCGTCCAGCCGAAGCCGGTCAGCAGCCAATTCAGATAGGTCTCGTCCCCGCCCTTGACCTGCTCAAGGAAGATGCCCCAGTTCCAGTGATAATTCATGTTCGCAGACTGGCGGTACGGCGCAGGGTTTAGATCCCGTCGCCGTACCGCCAGCGCCGACTCTTACTTCTTGTTGTAGGCCTCGGCCGGTGCATCGCTCGGCGCCTTGATGAGTTCCTTCAGCTTGTCGCTCATCGCGAAGTTGAGGTTGGCGTTCTTCGGCGGGATCGGGCTCATGAACCACTTGGCGTAGAGCTTGTCGATTTCGCCGCTCTTCATCAGCGAATGAACCGCATCATCGACCACCTTCTTGAAGGCCAGGTCGTCCTTGCGCAGCATGATGGCAATCGGCTCGATGTTCAGCACTTCGCCGACGATCGCGTAGTCATTCGGATTCTTGGAGGTGACCATGAGGCCGGCCAGCAGGTTGTCGTCCATGACGAAAGCCACGGCGCGATCGGTTTCCAGCATCAGGAAGGCGTCGGCGTGATCCTTGGCATAGACCTCCTTGAAATCTATGTTCTTGCCCTTTTCATGGGCGCGCATCAGCTGCACGCTGGTGGTGCCGGTGGTGGTGGCGACCGGCTTGCCGTTCAGTTCCGACAGGCTCTTGATGCCGGAGGCCTTCTTGACCGCCATGCGGACGTTGGTGACAAACGTGGTCGGCGCAAAATCCACCTGTTTCTTGCGCGCTTCATTGTTGGTGGTGGAGCCGCACTCGAGATCGACGGTGCCGTTGGTCACCAGCGGAATCCGGTTCTGCGAAGTGACCGGCGTATGCGTGACCTTGATCGACGCCAGCTTGAGGTTGGCTTTGACGGCATCGATGATCCTGTCGCAGATCTCGATGTGATAACCGACCGGCTGCTGCTTGTCGTCGAGATAGGAGAGCGGCAGCGAGGATTCGCGAATCCCCATGGTGATGCTGCCGGTGTCCTTGACTTTCTTCAGCGTGCCGCTGAGTTCCTGGGCCAGGGCGGGTAGAGCAAGGGCCGTGAGGGCGATGGAAGCAACGACTGCGGTGCGACGAATCATGATGATCTCCTGTAATAATTATTGGTCAAACGTCAATCAAGCGCTCCTGTTGCTGCAAGGCCCACATTTGCGAATATAGGCCACCGCTCTCAAGCAATGCGCGATGGGTGCCGCGCTCGACGATGCGCCCGGAATCCAGCACCAGGATTTCGTCGGCGTTCATTACTGTGGATAGCCGGTGGGCGATTATAAGCGTAGTGCGACCTACTGCAACCTGTTCCAGTTCCTCCTGGATGGCCTTTTCAGTCTTGGAGTCGAGCGCCGAGGTGGCCTCGTCGAAGATCAGGATCGGCGGGTTTTTCAGCAGCGCCCGCGCAATCGCCACGCGTTGCTTTTCACCGCCGGAAAGCTTGAGGCCGCGCTCGCCGACCCGGGTCTGGTACCCGTCCGGGAGTTTTTCGATGAAGTCGTGAATGTGCGCGGCTTTTGCTGCCGCGATGACCTCCTCGCGCGGGGCGGCAGGCCGGCCATACTGGATGTTGTAGAAGATCGTGTCGTTGAACAGCACCGTGTCTTGCGGCACGATGCCGATCGCGGCGCGCACCGAGGTCTGCTGCAAGGCGCGCAGGTCCGAGCCGTTGATCTTCACCGAGCCGGACGTCGTGTCGTAGAAGCGGAACAAGAGTCGCGCCAGGGTCGACTTGCCCGAGCCGCTATGCCCTACCACGGCCACCGTCTTGCCGGCACCGACTCTGAAATCGACATCGAACAGGATCTGCCGATTGGCCTCGTAGGCGAAACCGACGCGCTCGAACTCGATCTCGCAGGCGCCGCTTTCACCAATGGCAAACAGCGGCCGCGCATCGGGCGCATCCTGGATCTCGCGGTTCCTGTTGAGCAGCGCGAACATGCGCTCGATGTCGGTCAGCGACTGGCGGATCTCGCGATACAGCACGCCGAGGTGGTTGAGCGGCATGTAGAGCTGGATCAGGAAGGCATTCACCAGCACGATGTCGCCCACCGTCATATTGCCGGCGGCGACACCGACTGCGGCGCGCCACATCATCAGCGAGACGCCGCTGGCGATGATCATCGATTGACCGAGATTGAGCCACGACAGCGAAATCTGGCTGCGGATCTGCGCCGCTTCCCACTTCTGCATCTGCTCGTCGTAGCGATCGTGTTCCCAGCGCTCGTTGTTGAAGTACTTGACCGTCTCGAAATTGATCAGGCTGTCGACGGCGCGCACGTTGGCCGCCGAATCCAGCTCGTTCACCTCGCGCCGCAATACAGTGCGCCAGTTGGTGACGATGATGGTGAAGATCACATAGATCACCAGCGTGCTGACCGTGATCAGGGTGAAATCCCGGTCGTAGCGAAAGGCCAGGATGCCCAGCACCAGCGTGATCTCGACCAGCGTCGGCAGGATCGAATACAGCGTGTAGCTGATCAGCGAGCCGATCGAGCGCGTGCCGCGTTCGATGTCGCGCGTCAGGCCGCCGGTCTGGCGGTCGAGGTGAAAGCGCAGGGACAGCGCGTGCAGGTGCTCGAAGACCTGCAGCGTGATGGTGCGCACCGCGCGCTGGGTGACGCGGGCAAAGAAGATTTCGCGCAGCTCGGTGAACAGCGCCGTGGAAAAGCGCAGCGCACCGTAGGCCGCCAGCAGGCCCAGCGGTACCAGCAGCAGCGCCTGCTCCATCTTGTTCGCGGCGGGCAGGGTGAAGGTGTCGATGATGTCCTTGAACACCAGCGGCACCGCGACGTTGGTCAGCTTCGCCAGCAGCAGGCAGCAGAGCGCAAAGACGACGCGGCCCTTCCATGCCCAAAGGTAGGGCAGCAGGGTCCGGATGGTCTGCCAGTCGTGGCGGTTATCGGGGATGGGGCCCGGCAGGGCCATAGTGGGAGCGTTGCGGCGCATCATGGTTTGATTCTAACAACTCGGCGCGGCGCAAGATTTCCGGCGGGGCCGCCGGTTTGCCTGCTCACCCGACACGGGCGTCAAGGATTTCTGGAGGAGGCCCGATATTTGGGCAGGCGGCCAACCAGGTTGAAACAAATCGGCCACAGCAAATAGAAGAGAACCACCAGATACAAAATCTCCAGCCCCTCGCTGAATGCCCACATTCCGCTGGAGGCATTTTGCTCGTCGATAATTTGCGCAATGGACCTTCCGGTAACAGCCGCCTGATGGGCGATCATGAGGTCGCGCTTCAGAACCATGGTTTGGAACGCAATAACCCAGACGGCCATGAAGAGACATAGTTCGTACGCAACACGCAGATGGATTTTCAGTTTCCGAACAAATTGTTGGTACAAATCCCTGTGCGCCGGTGCCTTGTCGCCGAGCATGGTCAGGACAATGAAGCCAAACGTGCCAAGAATGGCCAGGGGCAGCCAACCGTTCGATTGTCCCCTGGACTTGAGCAGGAAAAAACACGTCAGCAACCACAAGCCGACAGTCGCCAGCAGTGTCGCCAGGAGGAAAAGATTCTTCGCTTGTTGCAGCAACCGATAGTTGCGCTCGTAGTCGGAATGGCCCGCGGCGATTTCGGGATTGATGGCATTGAATAACATCACGCCCGCGATAGAGATCACGGGGATCGAAAGGAATGAAACAATCGCGAGGATGTAATGTTTCTTGAACATGTGCCGGTCGAATGAGGAATATTGTCCTGCGGCCCGTGATCCGGGTCAGATTCTACCGGTTTGAATGGTGGGTTCGGCCCGGCGGCGGGGGTTTGTCCCGCAAACCATTACACTCTCGTCCTCACGTCGGGCCGCTCGACATCCCCGCCCTGCCGGCTCCTGTTTCACTTCCTTCAAAGGCCATCCCATGCACCCGATCCACGATGTGGATGTACTCCTTCTGATGGCCACCGCGCTGGCGTCGAAAAGGCGGCCGGCGGAACTCGTCGAGATCATGGCCGCGACCGATCTGATGCACGGCTCGATTCCCCTCGACGTGGATATGGCGGCAGCCTTTCTGCGGCTTTCCACGCACGGTTTGATCAGCGAGGAGGCCGGCTGCTTCACGCTGACGCCGGACGCGCTGGAATTCATGGCCGGTGTGCGCCACAAGAGAAAGGCCGAGCCGGCGCAACGTCTGCTCACCGTCAAGCAGGAACTCGCCGGCTACACCCCAAAGGGGGAGGGTGCGGCCGTCCGGGTTGCAACGGAACAGATCAGCGCCGCGATTCTGGCGCACCGGGTTTTCCTGAAAGCTCCAGGCCGGAACATGCTGGTGCCCAAACCCAAAGCCGCCGTGGACAAGGCCAAGCGCCCCGGTCAGTGGCGCAAGCTCGACACGGCACGCCGCTCCAGGGCTTGAACCGGGCCGGCGACGAACCGGGCGGGGATTGACATTTCGGGCGTCATTGCGCAGAATTCAAACAATCGTTTGAAACTGTCGTTTGTCAAAGGCCTGCCCATGGAATCCGATACCCGCTCCCGCATTCTCGATGCCGCCGAAAACCTGTTGGTTCAACACGGTCTCGACGGCACCACGCTGCGCATGATCACCGCCGCGGCACATGCCAATCTGGCCGCGGTGAACTATCACTTCGGTTCGAAAGAGGCGCTGATCGAAGCCGTCTTCCGGCGCCGGCTGACCTGGCTCAACGAGCAGCGGATCGCCGCACTCGATGCGCTGGAAACCGCAGCCAAAGGCGCGCCGCTGAAACCGCGGCAGATCGTCGAGTCCTACTTCGGCGTGACGATCCGCATGGCGGCCGCCAGCGCGGAAGGC
The DNA here is from genome assembly GCA_026399415.1 of Rhodocyclales bacterium. GTDB lineage: Bacteria > Pseudomonadota > Gammaproteobacteria > Burkholderiales > Rhodocyclaceae > Sulfuritalea. The sequence continues at coordinate 5,520 of JAPLQZ010000037.1, forward strand.
AGAACCTTCATGCGCCTGCTGGGCCGCACCTACACCGAACCTTCGGAATTCGTGCGCAGTTTTCTTGCCGAGGAATATGCGGAGGTAATCGCGCGCTACAAGGCAGCCTTCTTCAAGGCGCTGCCCGATGTGCCGCAGGAGGAATTCATCTGGCGCTTCCATTTCATGATGGGCGCCCTTTCCTATGCCATTTCCGGGGCCGACGCGCTGCGCCTTCTCGGCCCGATCGACGACACCGATCCCGAGGCGCTGTATGCCCGCCTGATGAGCTTCCTCATCGGCGGCTTGCGCGCGCCCCTGCCTGAAATCCATGCGCAAGCTGTCAGGAAGCCGCGCGCCAAGCGTGCCGTCTGACGGCGCGAATACGAGGAGAACGCCATGACCTGGTTACTGATTTTGATTGCCGCGACCGCCGCCGTGCTGTTGCTGCCACCGCTGCGGCGCACCCTGCTGACGGGGTCGATCTTCGCTGCCTACAAGAAACTGCTGCCGGCCATGTCGCAGACCGAAAGGGAAGCGCTGGAAGCCGGCACCGTCTGGTGGGAGGGCGAGTTGTTTTCCGGCCGGCCGAACTGGCAGAAGCTGCTCGACTATCCGCAGCCGAAACTGTCGGCCATTGAGCAATCCTTCCTCGACAACGAATGCGAAGCGCTCTGTGGCATGGTGAGCGACTGGGATACCACCCAGACTCACCAGGATCTTTCGCCGCAAGCCTGGGCTTATGCCAAGGAAAAGGGCTTCCTCGGCATGATCATCCCGAAGCGTTACGGCGGCCTCGAATTCTCCGCCCTTGCCCATTCGGCCGTGGTGCAGAAACTGTCTACGCACTGTTCCGCGGCGGCGGTATCGGTCATGGTGCCGAATTCGCTCGGCCCGGCGGAACTGCTGCTGCATTACGGCACCGAGGAACAGAAGAACCACACCCTGCCGCGCCTGGCCAGGGGCCTGGAAATTCCGGCCTTCGCCCTGACCAATCCCCACGCCGGTTCGGACGCGGCGTCGATCCCCGACACCGGCATCGTTTGCCGCGGCCTCTGGCAGGACAAGGAAGTGATCGGCATGCGCGTCACCTGGGACAAGCGCTACATCACGCTGGGCCCGATCTGCACCCTCCTTGGACTGGCCTTCCGCCTGCACGATCCCGATCATCTGCTGGGCAATACTGATGATCTCGGCATCACCTGCGCGCTGGTGCCGACCGATCATCCCGGGGTCAACATCGGCCGCCGCCATTTCCCGCTCAACGCCGTATTCCAGAACGGGCCGAACTCGGGCACCGATGTCTTCATGCCGCTGGACTGGATCATCGGCGGTCCGGCCATGGCCGGGCAGGGCTGGCGCATGCTGATGGAATGCCTGGCGGCGGGACGTTCGATCTCGCTGCCCTCAAGCAACACCGGCATGGCCAAGCTGGCGGTGCGCGCCACCGGGGCTTACGCACGGGTCCGCAGCCAGTTCAAGACGGCGATCGGCAAGTTCGAGGGCATCGAGGAACCGCTGGCGCGCATGGGCGGCAATACCTACATGATGGATGCGGCGCGGACCCTGACGGCCGGCGCCATCGACCTCGGCGAAAAGCCCTCGGTGGTTTCCGCCATCGTCAAGTACCACGTCACCGAGCGCGCGCGCCAGGTGGTGAATGACGCCATGGACATCCTCGGCGGCAAGGGCATCTGCCTCGGCCCCAACAATTTCATGGGCCGCGCCTACCAGCAGATTCCCATCGCCATTACGGTCGAGGGCGCCAACATCCTGACCCGCAGCCTGATCATCTTCGGCCAGGGTGCGATCCGCTGCCACCCTTACGTGCTGAAGGAAATGGAGGCAGCCAGGGATCCCGATGCGGCCAAGGCGCTGCGCGATTTCGACAAGGCCCTGTTCAGCCATTTGTGGTTTGTCTGGCGGCGGGGTTTCCGCGCCTGGAGCATGGGCCTCACCGGGTCGCACTTCGGTCCGGCGCCGGTTGGCGCGGCTCCTGAAACCCGCCGCTACTACCAGCAGCTGACGCGCTTTTCGGCGGCCTTCGCCTTCATCTCCGACGTCTCCATGTTTGTCATGGGCGGCGACCTCAAGCGCAAGGAAAAGCTCTCGGCGCGGCTGGGCGACATTCTCTCGCTGATGTATCTGTGTTCCGCGACGCTCAGGCGCTACGAGGCCGAAGGTCGCCAGGCCGAAGATGCGCCTCTGATGCACTGGGCGATCTGGGATGCGATGTTCAAGATGCAGAATGCCTTCGAGGGCGTGATGTCGAATTACCCAAACCGTCTCATCGCCGCGGTCCTGCACTGGTACATCTTCCCGCTCGGCCGTCCTTATGAGGTGCCTTCCGACCTGCTCGGCCACGAGGTGGCGAAGCTGCTCATCACGCCCTCCGCGACGCGCGACCGGCTCACGGCCGGCATGTACCTGGCGAAGAACGAAAGCGACGCAGTCGGCGTGGTCGAACTGGCGCTCGAGGCGACCATCGCCGCCGAGCCTGTCGAGGCCAAGCTGCGCGCCGCCGAGAAGGCCGCAAGAGTCGGCGCTGGCGACACGGCGACCAAGCTGCGCCACGCGCAGGAAGCCGGCATCCTGTCGGCGGAGGAGGTCGCGCTGGTCCAGCGCCGCATTCTTTTGCGCGACAAGGCGATCGCGGTCGATGATTTTCCGCAGGACTTTGCTGTCGAGCAGGCGAGCGCGGCTGAAATCCTGCGGCGGGCGGCCTAGCCATGACCGCCTTCGCCCCGGTCTATATCGTCGATGGCGCACGCACGCCCTTCCTCAAATCGCGCAACGTGCCGGGGCCGTTTTCGGCCTCCGACCTCGCCACCATTTCCGGCCGAGCCCTGCTGGCGCGCCAGCCGTTTGCGCCGGACCAGCTCGACGAAGTGATCGTCGGTTGCGCCGGTCCCAGCGTCGACGAGGTGAATATCGGCCGCGTCATTTCCCTGCGCCTCGGCTGCGGCAACAAGGTGCCGGGCTGGACCGTGATGCGCAACTGCGCCTCCGGCATGCAGGCCATCGATTCGGCCATCGCCAACATCCAGAACGGGCGCGCGCAACTGGTGCTGGCCGGCGGCGTCGATGCGCTGTCGCGTACCCACTTGCTGTATTCGGACAAGATGGTGATGTGGTTTTCGCAGATGGCGCAGGCGCGAACGCTCGGTGCGCGAATCGGCCTGTTCGCCAAGCTGCGCCTGGGCATGCTGCTGACGCCGGTGATCGGCATCGTCAAGGGCCTGACCGACCCGGTAGTCAATCTGATGATGGGCCAGACGGCGGAAAACCTGGCCTGGAAGTTCGGCATTTCGCGCCAGGAGATGGATGCCTTTTCCGTCGACAGCCACAAGAAGGTAGCGGCGGCGCAGGCCGCCGGTCGCTTCGAGGAAATCGTGCCGCTGATCGATGCCTCGGGCAAGGTGTATGCCGCCGACGATGGCGTGCGCCTCGACTCGAGCGAGCAGAATCTGGCGAAGCTGAAACCCTTCTTCGATCGCACCTACGGCAAGATCACGCCGGGCAACAGCTCGCAGATTACCGACGGCGCGGCCTGGTTGCTGCTGGCCTCCGCCGAGGCCGTCAAGAAATGGAAGTTGCAGCCGATCGGAAAAATCACCGACACCCAGTGGGCCGGCCTCGATCCGGCGCAGATGGGTCTCGGACCGGTGCACGCGGCGACGCCGATATTGCAACGGCATGGTCTGGGCCTCAACGACCTCGACGCCTGGGAAATCAACGAGGCCTTTGCCGCGCAGGTGCAGGGCTGCCTGCGGGCGTGGAACGACGCCGCCTATTGCCGCGAGGAACTCGGACTGGATGGCGCGCTGGGCGCGCTCGATGTCGCGCGGGTGCCCGCATCGTGCTGCATCTGCTGCATGTCCTGCGCCGCGAGAACAAGCGGTGCGGCATCGCCACCATCTGCATCGGCGGCGGGCAGGGCGGCGCGGTACTGGTCGAAACTGTTTGACGCTTACCGCCATGCGCACGCCGATCCGGCTCGAGTACCACGCCAGGCCGTCCGTCCTCGGCTTCATGTCGCGGGTCTTGCGCCCGTCGCCCGGTTTTTCTGGCGATGGACAACTGCCCGACATCCAGGCGCGGTGGCCGGGCCACCGAACGTCGCAGCGCGGTCTTGTCGATTTCTTCGATCTGTCCGGCCTGCCGGCGGGCGACGGTCTGTCGATCCTCTATCCGCACACCGCCAGCTTTCCCATGCTGATGGCGGTGCTCAGCCATCCGGCATTTCCGGTGCCGATCTGGAACGTGCTCCAGGTGCGCAATCGCCTGGTCCAGCACGAACCGATTGCGCCAGATGCGGTACTCGATTTCACCGTGCGTACCGGCGAACGCCGGGTACTCGAAAAGGGCGTCGAGATGGACCTGCGGGTCGACGCGCAGAGTGGCGGCCGCACCGTGTGGGAAGCCGTGAATACCTTCTACGCCCGCGGCCGTTACGGCAGCGCGGGTGCAGCGCAAGGCGAGGCCCTTGCCAGCCCGGGCGTGGCCGGAACGACCGCCACCGAGTGGCACATGCCCGCCCGTGGCCGCTGGCGTTACGGCCGTCTCTCCGGCGACGTCAATCCCCTGCACATGAGCGACTGGTACGCACGCCGCTTCGGCTATGCGCGCGCCTTCACCCATCCGCAGCGCGCCATCGGCCAGTGCCTCGGCCATCTCGGCGCGGCGCATCATGTGCCGATGCAGCTCGAAACCTGGATCAAGGGTCCGGTTTTCTATGGCACCAGGGTAAGCCTGCGCAGCGAACCGCGGCCGGCGGAACACCTCTTCGCACTTCACGTGGATAGCGACGCGCGGCCGGCCAGCCATTGTCGGCCGCTTCGTCATCCCCAACGCAAGGAAATCGACATGAGCAACTTCAAGCACTGGCGCCTCGAACGCGAGGCGGGTGACGCCGGCGTGGCCTGGGCCGTCCTCGATACGGCGAATTCCTCGACCAACACGCTGGGCGCCGAGGTGATGATCGAACTGGGCCTGATTCTCGACGAGTGCGAAACGAATCCGCCCAAGGGCCTGATCTTCAAGTCGGCCAAGGATGCCGGCTTCATCGCCGGAGCCAACATCGAGGAATTCGTCTCGTCCGATACCCCGGAGAAGGCCCGCGCGCTGATCAGGCGCGGCTGGGACACCTACAATCGCCTTGCCGCCGTCAGCTACCCGACGCTGGCGCTTGTGCGCGGCCACTGCATGGGCGGCGGCACCGAGTTGGCGCTGGCCTGCCGCTACCGCATCGCGGTCGATGAACCGGGCACCAAGTTCGCGCTGCCCGAAGTCATGCTCGGCATCGTGCCGGGCTGGGGCGGCATGCTGCGTTTGCCGCAGATCGTCGGCCCGGCGGCGGCGATGGACATGATGCTGACCGGCAAGAACATCGATGCCAAGCGAGCGAAGAAAATGGGCCTGGCCGACGCCTGCGTGCCGCCGCGCGTCATGGAAAATGCCGCGCGCATGCTGGTGCTCTCGGGCAAGCCGCCGCGCCAGCAACAGCTGCCGTTGATGCAGAAGCTGATGAACGGCCCGCTGAAAGGCTTCGTCGCCAGCGGCGCCAGGAAGCAGGTGGCGAAGCGCGCGCGCCCCGAGCACTATCCGGCGCCCTACGCCATCATCGACCAGTGGCAGAACTACGACGGCGATACGCTGGCGGTGCCGGCCGACAAGCCGACCTCGCTCGATGCGCTGGTGATGCACCCGACCACGCGCAATCTGATCCGCGTCTTCTTCCTGCAGGACCGGCTCAAGGGTTTCGGCAAGGGCGTGGACAATTTCGCGCCGCGCCATGTGCATGTCGTCGGCGCCGGCGTCATGGGCGGCGACATCGCGGCCTGGTGCGTGCTGCGCGGCATGACGGTGACGCTGCAGGACCAAAGCGTCGAACACATCGCGCCGGCCATCGGCCGTGCCGCGAAGTTCTTCGAGAAGAAGCTGCGCGACAAGAAGCTCGCGCGCTTTGCGCTCGACCGTCTGATTGCCGATCCGAAAGGCGACGGCGTGCGTCAGGCCGATGTCATCATCGAAGCGATCTTCGAGAACCTGGAAGCCAAGCAGAAGCTGTTCGCCGACATCGAGGCGCGCGCCAAACCGGATGCGCTGCTGGCCTCCAATACCTCGTCGCTGAAGCTGGCCGACATCGCGGCGAAGTTCAAGAATCCCTCGCGCCTGGTCGGCATCCACTTCTTCAATCCGGTGGCGATGATGCCGCTGGTCGAAGTGGTGGCCGGCGACATCACCGCACCGGAAGCGGCGCAGAAGGCCGCTGCCTTCGTGCGCAAGATCGACAAGCTGCCGCTGCCGGTGAAAGATGCGCCGGGCTTCCTGGTCAATGCCGTGCTCGCACCCTACATGAACGAGGCGATGCGCTGCGTCGATGAAGGTATCTCGCCCGAAGTCATCGATGCGGTCATGCGGGACTTCGGCATGCCGATGGGGCCGATAGAACTGGCCGACACCGTTGGGCTGGACGTTGCCGTGGCGGCCGGCCACCAGTTGGTGGGCGAGACCGATCCGCCAAAAAAGTTGGTGGAGTTGGTCGGCGCGGGGCATCTGGGCAAGAAGTCGGGCAAGGGCTTCTACACCTGGGCGGACGGCAAGGCGCAGAAGACAGGAGTCGGCGCTGGTGATACGGCGAATCCGGCGCTGGCGCAGCGCCTGCTGCAGCCCCTGCTCGCCGCCACGCAACGCCTGGTGCGTGAAGGCGTCGTCGCCGATGCCGAACTGGCCGATGCCGGCGTGATTTTCGGCACCGGCTTCGCGCCCTACACCGGCGGGCCGATGAACTACGTGGCGAACCGCTAGCCCGATCGGCCCAGTTCCCAGGCCAGCAGGCGCGGCGAAAAGCCGGTGACCAGCGCGGTCCCCGCGATCACCACGGCGCCGCCGGCCAGCGTCTGCCAGCCGACCGCTTCATCGAGGAAGAGCCAGCCGAAGAACGTGCCGAACAAAGGAATGAGGAAGGTCACGGTCAGGGCCGGCGCGGCGCCGATATCGTCGATGAGGCGAAAGTAAAGCAGGTAGGCGACGCCGCTGCAGACCACCCCGAGGGCCGCGACGATGGCGACGATGCCCGCCGTCGGCGGCGCGGCCGGTGGAAAAGCCAACAGCACCGGGGCGATCAGCAGACTGGCGGCCCACATGCTGCCGTGGGCGTTGGCGAAGGGTTCGACCGTCCTTGCCGACTTCGCGTAGTTGCTCGCTACGGCATAGCAAAGCGCCGCCGCCAGCGACGCGGCGATGGCGAATCCGGCGCCGGGTTGCAGGGCGATGCGGTCGAAGCCGACCAGCAGGCCCACGCCGGCGACGCCGAGCGCCAGGCCGGCAAGCGCACGGCGGCCCAGCGGTGCGCGCTGCCAGACGGCAGTGATCAGCGCGCCCCACAGCGGCGAGGTGGCGTTAAGGATGGACAGCATCGCCGCCGAAAGCGTGAGTGCGGCGTAGCCGAAGAGCAGGAAGGGCAGCGCCGAATTGAACAGGCCGATGAACAGGTAGTGGCGCCAATGCGCCCGCCAGGCCAGCGGCCGGCGCAGCAGCAGGGCGACCGCGGCGAGGAAGATCGCCGCGAGCAGCACGCGCGCCTCCATCAGCGCGACCGGGCCGAGCGCCGGCGCGCCAATGCGGATGAGCAGGAAGGAGCCGCCCCAGATGGCGGAGAGGATCAGAAGACGGACGAGGCTGGCGGTGGTCATGTGAGGGTTCCGGGCGAGGCACACAGTATCGAGGATGCCGTCAGACCGCGCCACCCGATTCTTGCTCGCCTGAATTTATGTCTCCGGCTCAGCCGGAGACGGTATCCCTTGCGGACGGTGCCGGCTTTGCGCCGTATACTGGCGGTCCGATGAATTACTTGCAGAACGGAGAACACTGATGCCGCACGAGGGTGTAAAGATTCCGGGGTGCGAACCGGTGCTGCGCGTGATGCCGATGCCGGCCGACATGAACGGCAATGGCGACATATTCGGCGGCTGGGTGATGGCGCAGTCGGACGTCGCCGGCGCGATTCCGGCCATGCGTCGCGCGCGCGGCCGCATCGCCACCGTGGCGGTGAATTCCTTCCTGTTCAAGCAGCCGATTTCGGTCGGCGATATCGTCAGCTTCTACGCCGAGATAGTTCGCGTCGGCAGGACGTCGATCACGGTCGACGTGCAGGTTTTTGCCGAGCGCCATCCGGCCAATCCGGTGGTGGTCAAGGTCACCGAGGCGCAACTGACCTACGTGGCAATCAACGACGACGGCAGCAAGCGCGAGGTGCCGGCGGCGATATAGGGCGGGCAGCCGGTGCGAGGTAGTACCGGTTCTCAGCCGCGTCAGATTTTCGACCCCTGCCGAATCAGTTTCCGCACCGTCGCCAGCGCCCCGGGGTAGTCGAAGTCCTTCACCTGTCTTTCCAGTGTCATCGCCTCGGCGCC
>JAPLQZ010000299.1 GCA_026399415.1 Rhodocyclales bacterium
CCCCTGCTGACACCCCATCCTGTGTATTCCGCGTTGGGCGGCACCGAGTCGCTGCGTTTGGTCGCCTATCGCTCGCTGTTCCGACCGGAACTGGACGCCGATGCAATCGGCGATATCCGCATGGCGCTGGATCAGGGGCAACCGCTGGGCGATTCGCGGTTTCTCGCCAGCATTGAACGGGCGACGGGGCAGCGGCGCGAAGTCAGGCCGCGCGGCCGACCACGAAAGCCAACTGCGGCGGCGGTGAGGGAGAAGGAGCAGCTATCGCTAAAAATCTGAGCCTGGCCCCTTTTTCTTCCCCTTTTTCGGCCCTTGCCATTTCGCTTCTAGTCGCCGTCTCGCCAGCGCCGACTGTTGCGCAGGATGTCCTGCCGAATGCCCCGCGCATCGCCGCTGCCGCCGATCTTCAGTTCGCGCTGCCGGAAATCGTCGCTGCTTTCGTTCGCGGCGGCGGTGCGCCGCTCAAGCTTTCCTTCGGCTCCTCGGGTAATTTCGCGCGCCAGATCGTGCAGGGTGCGCCCTTCGAACTGTTCCTCGCCGCCGATGACACTTATGTGGCGAGGGTGATCGCGGCCCAGCGCGCCGAGGGTGTCGGCGTGCATTACGCCACCGGCCGCCTTGCCTTGTTCCTGCCGCAGGGTTCGCCGATCCGCGCCGATCGCGACCTGGCCGACTTCGCCGCGGCCGTGCATGACGGACGCCTGAAACGTCTGGCAATCGCCAATCCGGAGCACGCCCCCTACGGTCGCGCCGCACGCGAGGTGCTGGAGCAGCGCGAGCTGTGGCTGGCCGTACAGGACAAGCTGGCGCTGGGCGACAACGCCGCGCAGGCCGCACAGTTCGCCGCCAGCGGCGCGGCGCAGGCCGGGCTGATACCGCTCTCGTTGGCGCGCGCGCCCGAACTGGCTGCACGCGGCGCCTTCGTTACCCTGCCGGAAAACTGGCACACGCCATTGCGTCAGACGCTGGTGCTGGTCAAGGGCGCCGGGCCCGATGCGCGGGCCTTCGCCGGGTTTCTGCGCGGGTCGCAGGCGCGCGCGATTCTTTCCCGCAACGGTTTCGGTTTGCCCACACCCTGATGGACTGGTCTGCGCTCAGCCTGTCGCTGCAACTGGCGGTGATGACCACGCTGCTGCTGCTGCCGCTGGCGGTGATGCTGGCGCGGCCGTTGGCTTGGGTGAGCTTCCCCGGCAAGGGGCTGATCGACGCGCTGGTGACGCTGCCGCTGCTGCTGCCGCCGACCGTGCTGGGCTTTTACCTGCTGGGCGTATTTGCGCCGCAAGGGGCTCTGGGCCAGGCTTGGCTGGCGTTGACCGGACGCGGCCTGGTGTTTTCCTTCGACGGGCTGTTGCTGGCGTCGCTGCTGGTCAACATTCCTTTTGCCGTGCAGCCGGTGCAGCGCGCCTTCGAGGCGATTCCGCGCGAGGCGCGCGAGGCAGCGTGGTGCTGCGGCCTGTCAAGCTGGCAAACGCTGTGGCGGGTGGAACTGCCGCTGGCATGGCCGGGGCTGGCCTCGGCGATGGTGCTGACCTTTGTCCATACGCTGGGCGAATTCGGCGTGGTGCTGATGGTTGGCGGCAATCTCGACGGCGCGACGCGCACCTTGTCGATCGCCATTTACGACCGCGTGCAGGCCTTTGACGATACCGGTGCGGCGCGCATGTCGCTGCTGCTGGTGCTGATCGCCTTCGCCGCCGTCGGCAGCCTGCATTTCTTCACGCGCAAGGTGGGCCGCCGTGGCAATTAGCATGACCGGCGCGCTTGAGGTTCGCTTGCGGCAGCAGAGGCCGATCCCGCTTGACTGCGCCTTCGACTGCGCACCGGGAGAACTGCTTGCCCTGGTCGGCCCCTCGGGCAGCGGCAAGACTACCGTGCTGCGCTGCATCGCCGGCCTGCATCGGGCGGCGCAGGGGGCGATCCGCAGCAATGGCGCGACGTGGTTCGACGACGGGGTCTCCCTGCCGCCGCAGCAACGCCGCGTGGGATTCGTGTTCCAGAACTATTCGCTGCTGCCGCATCTTTCCGCACTGGACAATGTCATGCTTGCGTTGGGCGATGCGCCGCCGGCGGAGCGCGCCGCGACGGCCCGCAGCTGGCTGGCCAGGGTGCATCTGCAGGGGCTCGACGCGCGTCGCCCGGCGCAGTTGTCCGGCGGTCAGCAGCAGCGGGTGGCGCTGGCGCGCGCGCTGGCGCGGGCCGCTACGGGGCCGGCGGCGGTCGGCGGTGGCGTGCTGCTGATGGACGAGCCGTTTTCAGCGGTCGATCAGGTCACGCGCCGCAAGCTGCGAGAGGAACTGGCGCGGCTGCGCCGGGAGTTGTTCATTCCCATCGTGCTGGTGACGCATGATCTGGACGAGGCACGGCAACTCGCCGACCGCATGGTGGTCCTGCATCGCGGCACGGCGCTGCAGGCGGGTACGCCCGAGGATGTCCTGCTGCGGCCCCGCTCGACGGCGGTGGCGCGCCTGGTCGGGCTGACCAACCTGTTTGCCGGCACGGTGGGTATCGACAACGACAGGCCCTGTCTGGAGTGGGCCGGTCGCCGTCTCGCCATCGCCGACTCTTGTGATTGTGCGCTTGGCAGCGTGGTGAATTGGGTCATTCCGGCGGAAGGCGTGCTGCTGCATCGGCCCGATCATCCGAGCCGCGGTGAAGCGGAAAACCCGGTGGCGGGAACCATCACCGAGGCCTTGCGCATGGGCAGCTTCACGCAGCTGACCATGAGCATTCCGGGCGAGGCGCAGCCGTTGGTGTTTCAGGCCTCCAGCCACACCGTCCTGCGCAACAATCTCGGCCCCGGCCAGGCAGCCAGCGTCACCCTGCTGGCGGAGCGCATCCACCTGATGCCACTGGAATAAACCCTGGCGTCCGGCGTATGCAGCCTAGTTTGCGTCGTAGTAGTAGGCCTTGCCCGGCACTTCCGCCGCGGCTTCCTTCGTCATCGTGTCGAGCGTCCGCGGTGTCTTGTCCCACCAGAGCGCGCGTCCCTTTTGCTGTTCCTGCAATTCCTCGGGATGTTTTTGCATCCATTCGCGCATGAACTTCGTGTGTTCGGATTCGTAGAGGGCCATGAAGTTTCCTTTCAGTGTTGTTTCGGATCGACGTAACGGGTGATGCGCACCACTTCCGGCACGCGCCGCATCGCGCGCAGGATGCGGGCGAGGTGGATGCGGTCCGTCACTTGCAGCGTAAAAAACAGGGTGGTGGCCTCGCCGCTGTCCTTGTCCATGCTGATATTGACGATGTTGGAGTCGGTTTCGGCGATGCCGGCCGCGAGCCGGGCCAGCACGCCGCGCACGTTGCGGACGACGACGCGAATGCTGGCTTCGAACATGCCGGTAATGTCCGGTTCCCATTCGACATCGATCCAGTTGCCGCGCTCGCTGCGCAGTTTGGCGATAGCCAGGCAGTCATGGGTGTGCACTACCAGGCCCTGGCCCTTGCGAATGAGGCCGACGATCGGGTCGCCGGGAATCGGCCGGCAGCAGTTGCCAAGTCTGACGGCGACGCCTTCGGCGCCATGAATCAGGATGGCCTGATGGGCGCGGCCTTCGGGCGCGACACCGGGCGCAGCGGGTTCGACACCCTCGGCCAGCCGCCGCGCGACGATGGCCGGCAGGCGCTTGCCGAGACCGATATCGGCCAGCACGGCGCGCTGGGAGCGGGCGCCTGACGCCCGCCGGAAGCGGTCCCAGGCCTGGGCCGGCAGTTTCGCCAGGGCCAGGCCGAGATCGCGCAAGGCGTCGCCCAGCAGACGTTCGCCGAGCGCGGCCGATTCTTCATTCTGCTTGGTATTGAGGAAGTGGCGAATCCTCGAGCGCGCCCGTGCGCTCTTGACATAGCCGAGCCAGGCCGGATTGGGCGCGGCATTTGCTGCGGTAACAATCTCGACGCGATCGCCGTTGCGCAGTTCCGTGCGCAGGGGCATGGCCTCGAAATTGATGCGGCAGGCGATGCAGCGGTCGCCGATGTCGGTATGCACGGCGTAGGCCAGATCGACCGGCGTCGAGCCGCGCGGCAGGGCAAAAATCTTTCCTTTGGGACTGAAGACATAGACTTCGCTGGGGAACAGATCGACCTTGACGCTTTCCAGAAACTCCGAGGAATCGCCCGTGGTTGACTGCAGTTCGACCAGCGATTGCAGCCACTTGTGGGTCTTCTTCTGCAGTTGATCGAGCGCCGATTCATCCTTGTACAGCCAGTGCGAGGCGACGCCGGATTCGGCAATATGGTGCATGTCGGCGTTGCGGATCTGGATTTCCGCCGGCGTGCCGAACGGCCCGATCAGTGTCGTATGCAGCGACTGGTAACCGTTGGCCTTGGGGATCGCGATGTAGTCCTTGAACTTGCCCGGCACCGGCTGGTACAGCGCATGCAGTGCGCCCAGCGCCAGGTAACAGGTGGGGCGATCCTTGACGACAATGCGGAAACCGTAGATGTCCAGCACCTGCGAAAAGCTCAGATGCTTGTCGCGCATCTTGCGATAAATGCCATAGAGATGTTTTTCCCGGCCCATTACATCGGCATCGATGCCGGCAGCAGGCAGCGCCTTGCGAATGGCTTCGAGGATCTTGTTGACCACCTCGCGACGATTGCCGCGCGCGCCTTTGACGGCTTTCGACAGCACGCGGTAGCGCAGCGGGTGGGCATGGCGGAACGCCAGTTCCTGCAACTCGCGGTAGAGCGCGTTGAGGCCCAGCCGGTTGGCGATCGGCGCATAGATGTCGAGCGTTTCGCGCGCGATCCGCCGCCGCTTCTCGGGGCGCATGGCGTCGAGCGTCTGCATGTTGTGCAGGCGATCGGCCAGCTTGATCAGGATCACGCGCACATCGCGCGCCATGGCCAGCAGCATCTTGCGGAAATTCTCGGCCTGCGCTTCCTCGAAGCTTTGATGCTCGATGCGGTCCAGCTTGGAGACGCCATCGACCAGTTCGGCGGCAACCTTGCCGAAGCGTTCGGCGATCTGCTCCTTGGTGATCGCCGTGTCTTCCATCACGTCGTGCAGCAGGGCGGCGATCAGGGCATGCGCGTCGAGATGCCAGCCGGCCAGCGTTTCCGCCACGGCCAGCGGGTGCGAGATGTAGGGCGCGCCGCTGATGCGCATCTGGCCGCGATGCGCGGCGTCGGCAAACACATAGGCGCCGCCGACGCGGGTGATGTCCTCTGGTTTGAGATAGGTAGCGAGCCGGGCGTTGAAGCGTTCCAGATCTTCTGCGAGATCGACCGGCGGATGCATGTCCGCCGGAATCAGCGGCGACTCGTCAAGGGTGTCCGGCACCACGCCGGGGTCCACGGCAACAGTGGGCGGCAACGGGGGTGACCCGACTGACATAAGCGGCGGCGCCGTCATGTTTCACCCCGTTTGCATAATTTCTACGACTGGTTGCGGTTGAGGATTTCAAGACCCACCTTGCCGGTGGCAATTTCACGCAAGGCAATTACGCAGGGCTTGTCGCGGCCCGGATCCACTTGCGGCGTGCTGCCCAGCGTGAGCTGGCGGGCGCGATAGGTCGCCGCCAGGGTGAGCTGAAAACGGTTGGGAATGAGCTTGATGCAATCATCGATGGTGACACGGGCCATGGGGTTCAGTCCTGATCAAGAAAACGGAATACGTCGGGATGACGGGCGCGCTGACGCGGGAAACGCAGACGCGAAGCACGCACGGCGGCTTTGAGCTCGCCGAGCGCCACATCCAAGTCATTGTTGATTATAACAAAATCGAACTCGCCTACGTGACGCATTTCACCACAAGCGCCGGCCACCCGCCGTGCTATGACATCTTCACTATCCGCGCCGCGGTGACGCAGCCGGCTCTCCAGTTCGGCGATCGATGGCGGCAGGATGAAAATGCTCGCGGCCTCGGGAAACTGCTGGCGCATCTGCTGTGCGCCCTGCCAGTCGATCTCCAGCAGCATGTCACGGCCTTCGCGCATGCCCTGCTCGAGCCAGGGGCGCGAGGTGCCGTAGAAATTATCATGGACTTCGGCCCATTCGGCGAACTCGCCACGCTCGCGCATGGCGAGAAAGCGCGGCACGTCGATGAAATGATATTCGCGACCGTCCTGCTCGCCTGTGCGCGGGGCGCGGGTGGTGAAGGAGATCGAGTGCGTCACTAGCGCATCGTCCGCCAGCAGGCGGCCCACCAGCGTGGTCTTGCCGGCGCCGGAGGGCGCGGAAACGATAAACAGGGTACCGGCGATCATGGTCTGAAAAATTGAGTTTGGTCAATCCTGCGTGAGGGCTAGCTGTACTAGTATACGCGGCCCATGCTTCCATCCGCTCATCTCCTGTGGTTTCGTCATCGCGCTGCCTGGCTGCTTGCCTGCGGGCTGTTTGCCATGGCGATGCAGGCATTTGGCGGCAATGGACTCATGCGTCAACACCCCGTCGCCGGCGGGTTTTATGCTGAGATCTGCACCACCGCGGGATTGAGCAAGACGGACCCGGCGCGGCAGTCCGGTAACACATCCCTTCCTGACAGCGCCCACTCCGATTGTTGCAAGCTTTGCGCCGCCAGCGCGCCCCTGCTGGCGGTCGATGCCGTACTCGGCGTACCGCCGGCGCCGACTTTCCGCAGCGTCTTTTTTACCAGCCCCTTCCCCCATCCCTCTGCCTTTGCGCGGCTGTCGCACCCGCCCCGCGGCCCCCCCGCAGCCTGACCCTCCGCATTCCGCCGCAGCAGCGGCGGACAAAGTCGCGCCCGCATGAAGGGGCGCATCGACGACGAACGAGGAGCAGGATCATGCAAGCAATCATGGCAACACCGGCGGCGGTGAAAGCGCTGCCGACTGTGCAATTACGCAGGATAGCGATCGGCGGGCGCATCTACGCCGCCGGCACCGAAGGCATCGCCTGGCGCGTGAAGAGCGGCGCCGTGCGCCTTGACCGCATCAGCCCCGAGGGCAGCAATTACGCCGGGCTGGCCTTGCGCGGCGACGTCATCGGCGCCGAAACGCTGCTATTCGGCAAGTACAGCTTCGAGGCGAGCGCGATCGGCGACTGCGAACTGGAGCCCTGGCTTGCCGCCGGCAAGTCACTCTCCGGCGAGAGCCTGCTGCAGACGCTGGCCGATGCCGAACGCCGCGCCGCCGATGCGCTGGCGTTGCGCGCCGGCGAGGCATTCGAACGCGTGCGCCAGTTGTGTCTGCTGCTGGCGCGCTATCGCGACGATGGCCGCAAGGAAATCGCGATTCCCGGACTGCGCGACATGGCGGCGATTACCAACCTCACCGAAGCCACCGTTTCGCGCGCCATGAGCCGCCTGCGCCGCATGGGCATCCTGCAGCGCCAGGGCCGCCGCCGCGGCCTGGTGCTGCTCGGCGCCGACCCGGCGTTCGCCCTCTAGTCCCTCATCACCCCGTCACCCCTCCCAAGGAGTCAACATGAAACGCATCACTTTCGCAGCATTGATTTTCGCCGCCTTTCCCGTCATCGCGCAGGTCACCGTCAAGGACCCCTGGGTGCGCGCCACCGTTCCGGCGATGAAGGCGACCGGAGCCTTCATGCAGATCACTTCAGCGCAGGACGCGCGCCTGGTCGAAGTCAAGTCACCGGTCGCCGGCATAGTCGAGATCCACGAAATGGCGATGGACAAGGACGTCATGAAAATGCGCGCCCTGCCCGATGGCTTGGCTCTGCCCGCCGGCAAGGCGGTCGAGCTCAAGTCGGGTGGCTATCACGTCATGCTGATGGACCTCAAGCAGCAGATGAAGGAGGGCGATATCGTGCCCGTGACGCTGGTCATCGAAGGCAAGGACAAGAAGCGCAGCACGATCGAAGTCAAGGCGCCAGTAAAGCCGCTGGCCGCCCCGGGCAAGATGGAAGCCGAGCACAAGCATTCACATTGATTGATTTGCAGCGCCAGGGATGGCGGACTCTTCAAGCGGCAATTTCGCCGTCCCGCCAGCGCCGACTATTCGAGATTCTGCACCTGCTCGCGCATCTGCTCGATCAGCAGTTTGAGTTCCAGCGCGATGGCGGTGACTTCGCCCGAGACCGACTTTGATGACAGCGTATTGGCCTCGCGGTTGAGTTCCTGCATCAGGAAATCCAGCCGCTTGCCTACTGCTCCGCCTTTCTTCAGCACGCGTTCGAGCTCGTCCATGTGGGTGACGAGCCGCGCAATTTCTTCGGCCACATCGATCTTGGCGGCGAAGACGCCGACTTCCTGGCGGATGCGCTCCTCGTCGAGATTCGCCACGGCCTCGCGCAGTTTTGTGGACAGGCGTTCGCGGTAGGCTGCCAGCGCGGCCGGCAGCAAAGGTTCGGCGGCACCGACCTGTTCGCGCATGCGGGCGGCGCGGTCCTTCAGCACATCGGCCAGTTTGGCGCCCTCTCGTTCCCGGCTGGCAACGAACTCGTCGAGCAGGGTGGCGAACAGTTCCTGCGCGGCGGCCTGCAACTGTTCCGCGGTGAGTGAGTCGTCGTCCAGTACGCCGGGCCAGCGCAGCACTTCGGCCACCGACAGGGGCGCGGCCTGCGGCAGCGCACTGCGCACCGCAGCATCGAGCTTGCCCAGTTCGGCCAGCAGGGCAGGATCGGGCGCCCGCTGGCGCGCCGCAGCGCCTTGCGCCGGTTGCGCCTGCAAATAGCCGCGACATTCGATCTTGCCGCGGCCGATGCGTCCGGTGATTTTTTCGCGCAGCGGCATTTCAAGAAAGCGCAAGTCTTCGCTGAGTCGAAAGCTGATATCGAGGTAGCGCGAGTTGACGCTCTTGATCTCAAGGTTGAGCACTGCGCTGCCGAGGTCACGGCTGGCAGCGGCATATCCGGTCATGCTATGGATCATGGTATGGGGAGTCTCCGTTCCTGTTGCCCAAAGGAGTTGTTTACAGCGAGGAGGCGAACAAGGAAAATCAGGGCAGTATATCAACCTGGCTCCGCTTCCCATACCGTTTTCATACCCGTGATCTCCCAGAACAATCAGGCCCTGCCACCCGGCTACGAACTGGAAGGCTATCGCATCGAGCGACAGCTTTCGATCGGTGGCTTTTCGATTGTCTATCTGGCGCACGACGCCGAGGGGACGCCGGTGGCGATCAAGGAATACCTGCCCAACGCCCTGGCGTTGCGCGGCGAAGGTCAAATCGTACCGGCGATTCCGCCCGAATTTCAGGCGGATTTCAATCACGGCCTGAAGTTGTTTTTCGAGGAGGGCCGGGCGCTCACCGGCCTCGATCATCCGAATGTGGTGCGCGTGCTCAACTTCTTTCGCGCCAATGAGACCGTTTATCTGGTGATGCGCTTCGAAGTCGGTCTTACCTTGCGCGACCACATTCGACAAAGTCGGGGCAAGCTCGACGAGGCCTTTCTGCGCCGCATGTTCAGTGGCGTGCTCGACGGTCTCGGCGAGGTGCACGGCAGCGGCCTGCTGCATCTGGACATCAAGCCGGCCAACATCTGGCTGCGTACCGACGGCAGCCCGGTGCTGCTGGACTTCGGCGCCGCCCGCTATGCCATGGACATCGGCCCGCCCGAGCCGCGGGCGATGTACACGCCGGGCTATGCGGCACCCGAGCAGTATCACGGCAAGTTCACGCTGGGGCCGTGGACCGACATCTATGCCGTGGGCGCCTGCATCTATGCTGCGCTGGCCGGCGCCGCGCCGCAGGCGGCCGACGACCGGCTGGCCGATGATCAGTTGCTGCCGGCCAGGCAGCGCTGGGGAAGCGACTATTCGCCGCGCCTGCTGGCGACCATCGACGAATGCCTGCGACTTGAGCCGCAGCGGCGGCCGCAGCACGCGCGCGCGCTGCAGGCGTCGCTCAACGCCGACCAGGCGGGCGATCAGGCGCCTGGGTCGTGGCTGTCGCGCCTCGGACTGCGCGGCTGGAAGTGAACTACACCCTTGCCCAGGAAAGCCGTATCGGCGGTCGCAAGATCAACCAGGATCGCGTCGCCTCGCTGGCCACCGAAGACGCCGTGCTGATGATAGTGGCTGATGGCATGGGCGGCCATCTGCAAGGGGAAGTTGCGGCGCAGATCGCCATCGATACCGTAACCGGGCGTTTTCGCAGTGAAGCAAAAACGCGCCTCGCCGACGCGGCGGGTTTTCTTGCCGCGACGCTGCAGCAGGCCCACGAGACCATCGTCCGCTATGCCGCCGAGTGCCGCATCCCCCCTCACGCCGCGCCGCGCACTACCTGCATCGCCTGCGTGGTGCAGGACGGACAGGCCAACTGGGCGCATGCCGGCGATTCGCGCCTGTACCTGATACACCGCATGTCCGAAGGGCCGGCCCGTGTCGCCCGCACCCGCGACCACAGCATTGTCCAGCGCATGATCGATGCCGGCAGCCTGAACCATGCCGAAGCCGCCACCCATCCCTTGCGCAACCGCGTTTTCAGTTGCCTGGGCGGCGATGAAGCACCGCACATCGAACTGTCGTCCGCGATACTCTTGCAGGATGGCGATATCATTGCCTTGTGTACCGATGGCGCATGGTCACCCTTGGGCGATACGCTGGTCACCGAACTGGGGCGTGCGCCGCTCACCAGCAGCGTGCCGCATCTGCTCGACGCCGCCGAGCGGGCGGCCGGTCCGGGCGCCGACAATCTGACCCTGATCGCCATGCGCTGGGAGGCTCCCTCTGCCCCGTCTTTCTGCGATACCTACATTGGCCAGGCCCCTCTCAGCGACGCCGAAGTCGAGCGCGCCATCGCCGAGATTCGCCGCCGGCCACCCAATTCGAATGGAGCCTCCTCATGACCCGCCCGCCTCAACGCATCGACCGCGCCGCCGCCCAGTTGCGCAGCCTCAAGATTACCCGCAACTACACCCGACACGCGGAAGGCAGCGTCCTGGTCGAGTTCGGCGCCACCAAAGTGCTGTGCACCGCCAGCGTCGAGGAATCGGTGCCCGGCTTTTTGCGCGGCAAGGGCTCCGGCTGGGTCACCGCCGAATACGGCATGTTGCCGCGTTCCACCAATACCCGGATGGCACGCGAAGCGGCGAAGGGCAAGCAGTCCGGTCGCACCCAGGAAATCCAGCGCCTGATCGGCCGCAGCCTGCGCGCCGTGACCGACATGGCTGCGCTCGGCGAACGCCAGATCACGCTCGATTGCGACGTGCTGCAGGCCGACGGCGGTACCCGCTGCGCGTCGATCACCGGTGCCTGCGTGGCGCTGCACGACGCCTTGTCCACGCTGGTTGCCGGCGGCAAGCTGGCCAGCCACCCGATGCGCGAACTGGTCGCCGCCGTTTCGGTCGGCATTGTCGACGGTGTGCCGGTGCTCGATCTCGACTACGCCGAGGATTCCGCCTGCGATACCGACATGAACGTGGTGATGACGGCCAGCGGCGGCATCATCGAAGTGCAGGGCACGGCGGAAGGCGCACCCTTCTCGCGTGCGGAACTGGATGCGCTGCTGGAACTTGCTGCAGCCGGCATCGGCGACATCATCAACGCGCAACAAGCCTCACTCGCGTCGTGAAGAAGCTGGTTCTCGCCTCCGGCAATGCCGGCAAGCTGCGCGAATTCGGCCAGTTGCTGGCGCCTTTCGATTTCGAAGTCCTGCCACAGTCGGCGTTCAACGTACCGGAGGCCGACGAGCCGCACGTCACCTTCGTCGAGAACGCCATCGCCAAGGCGCGGCATGCCGCGTTGCAGACCGGCCTGCCGGCGCTGGCCGACGATTCGGGCCTGTGCGTGTCGGCACTGGGTGGCGCGCCGGGCGTGTTCTCGGCACGCTACGGCGGCGAACCGAAGTCAGATGCGCGCAACAACGCGAAGTTGCTGGCCGATCTGGCTAGCATCAAGGATCGCCGCGCGCACTATGTCGCGGTGCTGGTGCTGATGCGCTCTGCCTCCGATCCGCAACCGATCATCGCCCAAGGCGAATGGCATGGCGAGATCATCGATGCGCCGCGCGGCGACGGCGGTTTCGGCTACGACCCTTACTTTCTGGTGCCCGGCACCGGCATGACCGTGGCCGAGCTGCCGCACGAGGAAAAGAACCGCCGCTCGCATCGCGGCCAGGCACTGGCGCTACTCATCGCGCGCCTGCGCCTCGGCATGTGATTCCGATCATTCCGATTACCGCCCCGCCCGCGCCGACTATTGCAGGTTCTTCCGGGCTGGTCGCTCCGCCGCCGCTGGCGCTGTATGTGCATTGGCCGTGGTGCGTCAAAAAGTGCCCCTACTGCGATTTCAATTCGCACGAGAGTCGCGGCGAGATTGGTGACGACAGCGAAGCCGCCTATCTCGCCGCCCTGATTGCCGATCTCGAAGCGGCCTTGCCGCAGATCTGGAACCGGCCGGTGATCAGCGTCTTCATCGGCGGCGGCACGCCGAGCCTGATGCGCGCCGCAACCGCCGATGCGCTGCTCGCCGCGATCCGCATGCGGGTGCCGCTGCATCCCGGTGCCGAGATCACGCTCGAAGCCAATCCCGGCACCGCCGAGGCGGCGAAGTTTGCCGGCTTTCGTGAGGCCGGAGTCAATCGGCTTTCGATCGGCGTGCAGAGTTTCGATGACGCCAAGCTGGCAGCCCTGGGCCGTATCCACGACAGCGCCGAGGCACAGCGCGCGATCGACCTGGCGCTGAACAACTTCGACCGCGTCAATCTCGACCTGATGTACGCGCTGCCGCAGCAGACGCTGAATGAAGCCGAGCGGGACATCGCCACGGCGATTGGCGCCGGCGTCAGCCACATCTCCGCCTACCACCTGACGCTGGAACCCAACACACCTTTCCACCACGCGCCGCCACCGCTGCCCGACGACGATCTGGCCGCCGACATGCAGGAGATGGTCGAAGCCATGCTGGCTGCCGCCGGCTTTGAGCACTACGAAACCTCCGCGTTTGCGAGACCCGGCGAGCGCTGCCAGCACAACCTGAACTACTGGAGATTCGGCGATTACCTCGGCATCGGCGCCGGTGCGCACAGCAAGCTGTCCAACCACGAGACCATCCGGCGCGAAGCACGCCATCGGAATCCCCGCGCCTACCTGGAAGGCGCGGTACGCGGCGATTTCATCAGCACGCAGCAGTCCGTCGCCCGCGCCGATCTGCCCGGCGAATTCATGATGAATGCCTTGCGCCTCAACGAAGGTTTTCTGCCCCGGCTGTTCACCGAACGCACCGGCCTGCCCCTGGCCGTCATCGAAGAGTCGGTGCTGGCGGCACGGCGCGAGGGGCTGC
>JAPLQZ010000023.1 GCA_026399415.1 Rhodocyclales bacterium
AACCAGTCGGCGATTTCGTCGAAGCCTTCGTCGCGCGCGGCCTTCGCCATGCCCGGGTACATGTCGGTGTACTCGTGCGTCTCGCCGGCAATCGCCGTCTTCAGGTTGGCGGCGGTTTCGCCGAAGGGCAGGCCGGTGGCCGGATCGCCGCAGGTTTCGAGATATTCGAGGTGGCCGTGGGCATGCCCGGTCTCACCTTCGGCGGTGGAACGGAACACGGCGGAAACGTCGTTGTAGCCTTCGATGTCGGCCTTGTTCGCAAAATACAGATAGCGGCGGTTGGCCTGCGATTCGCCGGCAAATGCGGCCTTCAGGTTGCCTTCGGTTTTGGATCCCTTGAGTTGCATATCGATACTCCTCTGCGTTGGGTTGGAGGCGCCGAGCCTTCGCGCGGCCCCAAGTCACTGGGCGGAAAAGCCCGTGGACCTGGGTAAACTTTAGCCGAGCGACCCGACAAGTTCTAATTGTATTTTTTGACCGAGGCGATAGAGACCGGCTATCAGGTCGTTGCCCAGGTTCCGGGCAGATGGCAATCGAGCAGTGCCTGGCGCATCACGTCGATCGCCTTGTGGCGCGGAAAACTGGAACGCCAGACGAGGCCGATGCGGCGCGTCGGACTCGGCTCGACGAAGCGCTTCACCCGCAGCAGGGGATCGCCGGCGGGAATGCCATCGACGCTGCTGGCGGGCATCACGGTGACGCCGACGCCGGACGAAACCATGTGGCGGATGGTTTCCAGCGAACTGCCTTCCAGCACCTGCGGCGATTCGCCGCGACTGGCGCGGGTGCATAGATCGAGCACCTGGTCGCGAAAGCAGTTGCCGGCGCCGAGCATCAGCAGGGGTTCGTCGAGCAATTGCGCGGGTCGCAGCGACTTGAGTTTGGCCCAGGGGTGACCGACCGGGACCAGCGTGCGGAAGGCTTCTTCATACACCGGTTGGGCGACGATGCCGGGCTCCTCGATCGGCAGCGCCAGCACCAGCACGTCGAGTTCGGAGGACTTGAGCCGGTCCAGCAGATTCTCGGTATAGCCCTCGGCGATGAACAGGGGCATTTGCGGCGCGCGCGCCTTGACTTGCGGCACCAGCGCCGGCAGCAGCCAGGGGCCGATGGTGTAGATCACGCCCAGGCGCAGGGGTCCGCAGAGCGGGTCCTTGCCGGCCGCAGCCACCTCGGCCACGCGCGCGGCTTCGGCCAGCGCCCGCTCGGCCTGGGCCACCACCTGCGTGCCTATCGGGGTGGCGCGGACGTCACCCGAATTGCGCTCGAACAGCGCGACGCCGAGCTCGTCTTCGAGCTTTTTCACCGCCACCGACAGCGTCGGCTGCGACACATTGCATTTATCCGCCGCTCGCCCGAAGTGGCGCTCGCGAGCCAGGGCGACGATGTAACGGAGTTCGGTCAGGGTCATGCCGGATCAGGTCGAAAAAATTGCAGTCTAGATCAGTAGTCGGCCGGAGTGATAATGTTGCTCATGCCCGACGCCCTGCCGCCCCTGATCACGGCGCTCCTTGATCCGCTCCGTTATCCCCATCCCGCCGGCCGGGTCGAGGTCGTCGAGACTCATGCCTCGTGGCTGCTGCTGGCAGGCGATTTCGCCTACAAGATCAAGAAGCCGATCACGCTGCCCTTCCTCGATTACGGCACGCTGGCGCGGCGCGAAACCTGCTGCCGTGATGAACTGCTGCTGAACCGGCGCCTCGCCCCGGATCTGTATCTCGACGTGGTGGCGATCGGCGGCACCCCTGCGCAACCCCGGTTCGGCGAGCTGCCGGCGATCGAGTGGGCGGTACGCATGCGGCGCTTCGACGAGCAGGGCCGACTCGATCGCGTCGCTGCGCGCGGCGAGCTGACGCCGAAGCATCTCTCCCAACTGGCCGTCACGCTCTGCTCGTTTTGGCAGGCCGCAGCGGTGCCGACCCCCGGCGCGCGCTTCGGCGAACCGGAGCAGATACTGGCGGCGGCACGGGAAAATTTTGCGGAGCTGCGGCAGTTGTTGCCGCCGGCCGAGCAGCCGCAAGTCGAGCAGCTCGCGCGCTGGACCGAAGGCGAGTTCGCGTGTCACGCCGCCGACTTCGCCGCGCGCAAGGCCGGCGATCGCGTGCGCGAAGGCCATGGCGACCTGCACCTGGGAAATCTGGCGCTGATCGATGGCCACGTGACGCCCTTCGACTGCATCGAATTCAATGAGGATTTCCGCTGGATCGATGTCGCCAGCGAAATCGCGTTTGTCTGGATCGACTTGCTCGACCACCGCCGGCCGGGCCTCGCCGCCTGGTTCCTGAACGCCTGGCTGGAGGTCGGCGGCGATTTCCAGGCGCTGGCCGTGCTGCGCTTCTACGCCGT
>JAPLQZ010000241.1 GCA_026399415.1 Rhodocyclales bacterium
AATGTTTCATGGGTGCTCCCAGGCAAATGACAAACACGCCACCCGGCAACAGGCCGGCGGCGCAACACAACGTCAAGTGGCTTTAGAGCGGGGGTGGGGCGCGGCTGCGAAACGCCGTGCTGAAGCGAAGAGTCGGCGCTGGCGGTACGGCGATTTCAGGCGTTGGCGCCTGATCGACAGCCATCGCCGAAGCAACAACCGCTGCAGGAGGCCCTGCATCGGCGGCCGCAAAGGCGATGCAGGTGGTGCAGACATGCGACAGCGCGAGCGCTACGCCGTGATCGGCGTCTTCCTGTTGCGCGACCTCGCTTGCACCCTGCGCGGCGACGGTTCCTGCGGCGTGCCCGAGCATATGGGCGAGCGCAGCCTGCTGGCCGCTGAGCAGCAGCAGCGACAGAATCAGGGCAAACAGGGGATGCAGAAAGCGGCGCATGAGGCGCGTATTAAAACACAGTCGCCCAAGGCGCCGCATCAATCAACCTGCAGCAGCAGGCCCTTCAGGTAGTCGCCTTCCGGAAACGCGAGATCGACCGGATGATCGGCGGCCCCCTGCAGGCGCTGCACGATGCGCGCCGTGCGCCCGGCGTCGAGTGCGGCGCCGGCGACGATTTTCTGGAACAGCTCCGCATTGACGCCGCCGGAACACGAGTAGGTCATCAGCAGCCCGCCCGGCGCCAGCAGGCGCAAGGCGCTCAGATTGATGTCCTTGTAGGCCCGCGCGGCGCGCTCGGCATGCGCGGCAGTGTGGGCGAACTTGGGCGGATCGAGCACGATCAGGTCGTAGACCTCGCCGCTGCTGCGCAAATTGCGCAACTCGGCAAACACGTCGGCCTCGAGCCAGACCGCGCGCGATGCGTCAAGCTGCGGATTGAGGGCGAGGTTGCGTCGCGCCATTGCCAGCGCCGGGCCGGAACTGTCCATCGACACCACCTCGCGCGCGCCGCCGGCCAGTGCCTGCAGCGAGAAGCCGGCCGTGTAGCAGAAGCAGTTGAGCACGCGGCGATCCCGTGCGAGTTCGGCTACGCGGCGACGGTTGTCGCGCTGATCGAGATAGAACCCGGTCTTGTGGCCGGCGAATATGTCGACCGCCATCTTCACGCCGTTTTCCTCGATCACCAGTTCCTGATCCGAAGCGTCGCCATGGAGCCAGCCGGTGACGGGTTCGAGGCCCTCCAGCTTGCGCACCTCGGCATCCGACCGCTCGTAGATGCGCTGGCAGCCGATAGCCTTGTGCAAGGAGTCGGCGATGGCGGCACGCCACTTGTCGGCGCCGACCGTGGTGAGTTGCAGCACCACGGTGTCGCCATAGCGATCGGCGATGACGCCCGGCAGCCCATCGGATTCGGCGTGGATCAGGCGCAAGCCCTGCTGCCCTTTCAGTTCCGGCAACGCCGCGCGGCGCGCCACCGCCGCCGCAACGCGACGCTTGAAGAAGGCATGATCGATGCCCTCTTGCGGATCGAAGCTCCAGACCCGGGCGCGAATCTGCGACGCCGGACTCCACGCCGCACGCGCCAGCGGCCGGCCCTCATGCGAAACCACCTCGACCGTGTCGCCCGGCCGCGCCCGGCCGTCGAGTTGCGCAACCGCGCCGGAGAACAGCCAGGGGTGCCGGCGCAAAACGGATTTTTCCTTGCCGGGATGCAGAGTCAGGATAGCCATGGATTAGAGTCTATTTCAGCAGGAATCGTACTCCGCGCCGCCGGGTATTGGGATGCGATGCGAGGGGAGGGAGTGCGGCATGGTACATCCATGCAGGCGACCGACAACGTGGCAGCGTGTCCAATACCCGGCAGCCCTTCGGGTTGAGACCAGGATCGGCATCTCGAATCAGCCGCGAGAACGGATTTGGAGTAATCTTTTGCGATGAGTGAATCTGAAGGCCGATTTGCGGTCCTGCGGCAGTCAGCCGATGTCGGCGTGGTGGCTGCAATTGAGCGGCTTGTCCGCGAAGCGCCCGACCGCGACCTCGGCCGGGTCAATGTTCTCGATTTCGCGCTGGCCCACAATCTCGATGAAGAGCGCACCATCGCCGCGTTTCTTCATGCGGCCCGGCTCGGGCTCTTCGAACTTTCCTGGAATGTGCTCTGCCCGGGCTGCGGCGGAGTACTCGACTCGAACGCAACCCTGAAGACCGTGAACCAGGAAGCGTACTCCTGCGCGCTCTGTGCAGCTGGCTACGAGCCGACGCTCGACGAAATGGTCGAAGTGGCATTCACTGTCAGCCCGCGCGTGCGCCGGATCGCCGCACACAATCCTGAAACGCTTTCCATGTGGCAATACATGCGCCAGATGTTCTGGAGTTCGGGTCTTGAACTGCCTGAAGGCGACGCATTCGACAAACTCCTGCAGGAGATCGTGATCGAATCGGTAGAACTGCCGCCGGGCGAGAAGGCGCACTTGTCGCTGCAGCTTCCGGCCCAATTCATCATCGTCTTCGATCCGGTGACGCACTCGGCGCATTTTCTGGATGTAAAGGGTGAGCCAACGCGCGATCGCCAGAGCCTTTCGATCGTCTTCAACAAGGTGCATGCGCCTACTGGAACCGTGGAGATGCGTCCCGGTCCGCTGCGCCTTACCCTGGAGAACCGTGCCGACGTCCGGGTGCTGCCGGCTCTCTACATTGCGGGAGACGCGCTCCACCACATGCTGGGCAAACGCAAGCGGTTTCTCACCGCCAAGCGTCTGCTGACCAACCAGACTTTCCGCGATATTTACCGCACCGATACGCTGGACATCGATCAACGGCTGAAAATCACCAGCCTCACGTTTATGTTTACCGATCTCAAGGGGTCGACCGAACTTTACGAGCGCGTCGGCGATCTTGTTGCCTATGACATGGTTAGGGCGCACTTTCAGGTGTTGAACGAAGTGGTTGCCGCCGAAGCCGGCGCGGTGGTGAAGACCATCGGCGACGCGGTGATGGCGACGTTTCCGACGCCGGACCGGGCGCTTGCGGCGGCGCTGCGCATACGCGAAGCGATGCACGCGCTCAACGCGGAGAGTAAACGCGAGGATTTGCTGCTCAAGATCGGACTGCATGAAGGCCCGTGCCTGGCGGTCACGCTTAACGATCGCCTGGATTATTTCGGGCAGGCTGTCAATATCGCCGCGCGCGTGCAGGGCCTTTCGGTATCAAGTTCGATTTTTGCGACAGCGCCGGTGGTTGAACACCTGGGCGCAGCGCGCCTGCTGGATGCCGCAGGCCTCAAGGCGGTGGCGCAACGCCACCTGTTGCGCGGCATCGCGAACGAATTGACGGTCTACGAAATTCCCTGAGGATCGGTTGAGGGGATGAGCGCGTTCGCCGATCAAATGAGCGCGTGGATGTGGCTGTAAACGTCCTCTTTCGGTGGTGCCGCGACTGTCGTTGGTAGTCCCTGATTGGCCACAGCCCAAGCAACAGGAGTGGCTCAAGGACCAAGACCATCCATCTTGTCGAGGCGGCCAGCCATTTGGTCAGCCACCTCGCATTGGGAACTACTTCTTCTCGGCTGCCTTTGCCTGGTGCGCCGCCTTCTTGTCAGCGTGCAGCTTTTCACGATCGTCGTGCAGCTTTTTCTTGTCGGCGTGGGCAGCAGCACGATCAGCCTGGAGTTTCTCGCGGTCTGCCTTCACGGCATCCTTGTTGCCGGATGACTTGTCTGCCGCCAACTTCGCCTTGTCTGCCTTGACGGTGGCGTGGTCAGCCTTGAGTTTCTCGACATCCTGCCTGACCTGAGCCTTGTCGGCAGCCACCTGCGGGTTGGGGGCCTTCGCCGGGGCCGGCGCGCCGGTTTGGGCAAAGGCACTGACGGAAAGTCCGGTAATGAGAAGGGCGGTGAGTAACTTGTTCATTTTGTTTCTCCAATGAGCCGCGCACATGCGCTTGAAGGGAATAACGTTATCGCAGCGTCCAGCGACGACAGGAGATTGTAAGCTTGCGTTACAGGCAGGCATCCCCGACTGGCCAGGGCGAGGTTCCTTACTGACCCACGCCTCGTTCTTTGCTTCTCTTTTCGACCGTGTCCTGAATCTCCTGCAGATCGACCTGATCCAGCCGGACGAACGAGAAGCCGGCAATCCTGTAACCGAGCTTGCCGATTTCGGCGATGGCCTGAGGGTCATACACTGCCGTCGCACCTCGATACCAGTGGGGTGCGACGCCGGTGACCCGCTCGATGGCACGGGCGCCTTCCGTCACTTCGCGCCGGAGATGAATGAGATCAGGTTCGCCCGGGATGCCATAGACCTTTCTGCCGACGCCAATGACCGCGGGAACGTGATTCTCGCCATGGTCCTCGACATCGAAGAGGTCGAGATGGGCCTTGATGACCGACACACCGAAGGAGTTGTGGTCGAGCCACCTCTTTGTGGCGAAGATCGTCGCCGGAATACGGTTGCGGATCAGGAACTCGATCAGATCGTCGTCGTACTGGCCGGAGCAGGCGTCGAGGGTCAGGGCAACTCTCCTGGATGCGCTTGCCTGGGGCGCCAGCTCATCATGAATTTCAATCGGCTTTTGCTGGGCCAGGGAGAATACCGACGCCAGGGTCAAGGTCAACACCAAAAGGATCTGCTTGTGGCTCATGATCTATCTGGAAGAGAGGTAGCTCAGGCAATCTTGCAAGGGATCAGGGCATCCTCGTCGCATGAGTAAACCGCGCAAAGGCGATGGTAGCCATCCGCGATGATGACGCTGCCGTTGGCAGAGTCGCGAACCAGAAGCAGGGGTGAGAGTTCCTTGCCAGACTCAATCTTCGCGCGATCCTTTTCCACGTGCGTATTGCTGACACCGAGCAGAGACAAGCCGGATGCCCGGAAAATATCCTTCGCCTTGAACGATGAAATCGCGGCGACCCTCAGTTGTTCGACATGTCGATCGGTGGTCGTATCGTCAAAGACCAGACTCAAGTACGACCGAGCGGCGGGATAGTCGTGCTCTTCCGGTTCAGGGAGCCAGACAGGCCTGTGCGGCTTCGACATTCTGTTACCTCCTCAATGGCTTCCTGGTAAAGAAGTGGCACAAAGCCGGGGTACGGCTACAGAAACATTGTACGGTTGAGTATTCCGCAATCACCCGCCGGCCTTGCCGAGTTCCAGTTTCAGCAGGATGTCGCCATGCTCCGGCTCGCTCTTTTCCGCGGTTCCCTGCCGGATGCGGGCTTCGGGCGCACCTGCCGCCTTCAATGCCTCCAGCGAGTGCTCGGCGCGCCTGACGGCCAGCGCCTGCAGCGCGTCATCCTTCACCGCTTCCACGGCGCGCAGCCGCTCGAACAGCACCGCGTGGAAATCCGCGCCCTTGAGTTGGCCCACCTCGGCTTCGCTCAGGCCGCGCTTGTCGCGCATCAGGCCACTCAGGCGCGACATCATTTTGCCGGTCACG
The DNA here is from genome assembly GCA_026399415.1 of Rhodocyclales bacterium. Classification (GTDB taxonomy): domain Bacteria; phylum Pseudomonadota; class Gammaproteobacteria; order Burkholderiales; family Rhodocyclaceae; genus Sulfuritalea. The sequence continues at coordinate 5,366 of JAPLQZ010000241.1, forward strand.
CTTTCCTCCAGTTGGCCGGGATTGGCATTGCGGAAACCCTCCTTCAGCGCCGCCAGTTCGGCGCTGCCGAAACGCTCGGTGAACAGGCTTTCCAGCGCCGCTTGCACCTTGGGCGCGCGGGTCGACAGCGGCCCCGGACTTTCTTTCGCAGCCAACACCTGGCCGCTCTTTTCGGCGACGATGCGGCGCAGTTGCCGCTCCTGCAGCGCCGCACGATCCACCTCGGCCCAGGTGCCCTGCACGCCGAGCGCCAGGCCCGGTCGCTGGTTCAGCATGGCGGCGAGGCGCACCAGTTTCTCCCGTTCGGGCGGAGTCAGGCTGCTCGTTCCTGCTTCGAAGCCGATGCTGTCGATCTTTTCACCACTTCCGCCGAACAACGCTCCGAGGGCGCGGAACGGCGCGGTGACGATCTTGCCCAGGATGTTGGTGATCGCCTTCCAGACGATCTCGCCGTAGCTGAACTGCGGATCGTCGAGATTGCCGGAAATCTGCAGGCCGAGATCGATGCGGCCATCGGCATCACTGAGGA
>JAPLQZ010000258.1 GCA_026399415.1 Rhodocyclales bacterium
CTGCTGGCCCATGCACTCTACCGCCGTGATGCGTCCCGTCAACCAGTCCAGCTCGACATCCTTCCAACCCGCAGGCGCGAACTGTTCCAGCAGTGTGTCGACAGTATCCCTCAGGGCGAGAGTGCCGTCAAAATCGATAACGAATAGCATTGCCAGAGGATCCCTTGGCGCAACAATCAAAATATGGGCGCGACGGCGCCAGTATAGTTGAGCTTGCATGAAAGCCCCGGCCTCGCCCCTGTGGATTTCCACAAATAAAGTGGTTGTCGTTTGTCCCGCAAGCGCAGACTTCCACCAACGCCTGCGTGGTTTGACTTATCCTGTCCCGACTGAACACACGGAAGATCAGGGGTCGCCATGATCGATTTTGAAGACCGCCGGCAGCTCGAACGAGCCAAGTTGTTTGCCAACATCAGCCTGGAAAGCATTGAGCATTTGTTCGAGCATTGCCGTCGCGTGAATCTGAAGCGCGGCGAACACCTGCTTGAAGCCGGTGCGGCGAACAATCATCTATACCTGATTCTTGACGGCGAATTGCGCGTCTATCCGGCTGACAGCAGCTTGCCCGAGCATGCGGTTTTCGGCGACGGCGATTGTGTTGGCGAGATGTCGCTGCTCGATAGGCAGAGCGCTTCGGCCCTGATTCTGGCAGCGAAGGATACGCGCCTGGTGGCGATACCGCACGAGGTGCTCTGGTCGATGGTGGATTGTTCGCATGGTGTGGCGCGACACCTGCTGGCCATCATGGCCGGCCGCATGCGCGATGACAATCTGGCGCTGGTCGCCTCGCAGAACCAGAGTCTCGAATTCGAACAGGCGACTAGCGTGGATGCACTGACTGGGGTGCACAACCGGCGCTGGCTGCTGGAAACGTATCCGCGCGCCATCGCCCGCTGCGAGCGCGACGGCGAGCCGCTTAGCATGGTTATAGCCGACATCGATTTGTTCAAGCACTTCAATGACCGCTTCGGCCACCTTGCTGGCGATGCCGTGCTGCGCCGTGTTGCGCGAAAATTGGCCGATGGCTTGCGTGCACAGGACCTGATTGCCCGCTACGGCGGCGAGGAGTTCCTGATTCTGTTGCCGCATTCCGGGCTCGATGAAGCCCTGCTGATTGCCGAAAGGCTGCGCGGTCTGGTTGCCGCTGGCTGCGGTCTGGATACGGATGAGGGAGTGCAGAGCGCGACGATCAGTTGCGGGGTGGCCCAGATGGCCCCAGGCGAATCGCTTGAAGGGCTGACGTTCCGCACCGACGCGGCTTTGCGGCGGGCCAAGGAGAACGGTCGCGACCGGGTCGAGACGGCCGAGTAAAGAGGCCGCTTACCCGGTTCCGCCCACCGTCAAACCGTCGATGCGCACCGTCGGCTGGCCGACGCCGACCGGCACGCTCTGGCCTTCCTTGCCGCACGTGCCGACGCCCGAGTCGAGCGCCATGTCGTTGCCGATCATGGCGACGCGCATCATCGCTTCGGGGCCGCTGCCGATCAGCGTGGCGCCCTTGACCGGCGTGGTGATTTTGCCGTTCTCGATCAGATAGGCCTCGGCGGTCGAGAAGACAAATTTGCCACTGGTGATATCCACTTGTCCGCCACCGAAGTTGGCGGCATAGAGACCCTTCTTCACCGACTTGATGATCTCCTGCGGATCGTTGCTGCCATTGAGCATGGCGGTGTTGGTCATGCGCGGCAGCGGCAGATGGGCGAAGGACTCGCGGCGGCCGTTGCCGGTGACGGGGACGCCCATCAGGCGGGCATTCAGGGTGTCCTGCAGATAGCCGACGAGGATGCCGTCTTCGATCAATACGGTGCGCTGCGTCGGATTACCCTCGTCGTCGATGGTCAGCGAGCCGCGGCGGTCGGCAATCGTGCCGTCATCGACCACGGTGACGCCCTTGGCCGCGACACGCTGGCCGATGCGTCCGGCAAAGGTTGAACTGCCCTTGCGGTTGAAGTCGCCTTCCAGTCCGTGGCCGACGGCTTCGTGCAGCAGGATGCCTGGCCAGCCGGGGCCCAGCACCACGGTCATCTCGCCGGCCGGGGCCGGCCTGGCGCCGAGATTGACGCTGGCCTGATGCACGGCGCGGCTGGCGTAGTCATGCAGCACGGCATCGGTGAAATAGGCGTAATCGAAGCGCCCGCCGCCACCCGCGGAACCCTGCTCGCGGCGTCCATCCTGTTCCATGATCACCGAAATCGAAATGCGCACCAGCGGCCGCACGTCGGCCGCCATGGGACCATCGGAGCGGGCCACCAGCACGACCTCCCAGGTGCCGGCAATGCTGGCCATGACTTCCTTGACCCGCGGGTCGGCGGCGCGCGCCATGGCTTCGAGACGTTCCAGCAACTTCACCTTGGCGGCGTCGTCGAGCGAAGCGATGGGATCGTTGCCGGCGTAGAGGGCTTTAGGCTGCTTGCCCCGATGCAGCGGGGGCGCCACGCGCTGGGCGCCTGCCGCGGCAATCGCGCGGGTGGTGTTGGCGGCTGTTTGCAGCGCCGCCAGGCTGATATCGTCGGAATAGGCAAAGGCGGTTTTCTCGCCGGATATCGCCCGCACCCCGACGCCCTGTTCGATATTGAAACTGCCCGACTTGACGATGCCTTCTTCCAGGCTCCAGGCTTCGGAACGGGCGTACTGAAAATACAGATCGGCGTAATCGACATGATTGCCGAACAACTGACCGAAGACGCGTTCAAGCAGGTGGGGCGCCAGACCGTGGGGTTTGAGCAGGACGTGTTCGGCGGTTTGGAAGTGATTCATCGGGTTCCTCAAAAAATGCGGTCACGCAGCGCCGGCAGACTGGCTCTGATGTCGACCAGTCGTTGCCGATTCAGTTCAGCAATGATCACGCCTTCACCTTTGTCCATGCGCGCCAGCACTTCACCCCACGGGTCGATGACCATGCTGTTGCCATGGGTGATGCGTCCGTTCGGATGCTGTCCGCCTTGCGCCGCAGCCAGAACATAGCACTGGTTTTCCACGGCGCGGGCGCGCAACAGCAATTCCCAGTGGGCGCGACCGGTGGTTTCGGTAAACGCTGCGGGCAGCACCAGCAGATCGATGTCGCTCATGGCGCGGAAAAGTTCGGGGAAACGCAGGTCGTAGCAGATGGCGATGCCAACGCGTCCGAGCGGCGAGTCAAAGGCGACGACCTGATCCCCGCGTTCGATGGTGGCCGCTTCGTCGTAGGCCTCGCTGCCGTTCTTGAAGCCGAACAGATGGATCTTGTCGTAACGCGCCACTCGCTGGCCTTGCGGATCGAACACCAGGCAGGTGTTGCGTAGTTTGGCCGGGTCGTTTGCCATCAGCGGAATCGAGCCGCCGATCAGCCACAGGCCATCCCGGCGGGCGGCATCGGCGAGAAAGTCCTGGATCGGCCCATTGCCATCCACCTCGCGCGCTGCGAGCCGGTCCGCATCCGTGGCGCCGATCAGCGGAAAGTATTCAGGCAATGCGACCAGTTGCGCGCCGGCCGTCGCCGCCTCGGCGATCAGGCGACCTGCGATTGACAGATTCGGCGCCACGTCCGGCCCTGAAATCATCTGCACCGCTGCGATCTTCACTTGGCTTCTCCTCCGGCTTTCTGCGGCGTCTGTCCCAGCTTTTCCACTTTCGGGTCAACCCAGCTTCCGGTCACCGCGTATTCGAAGGCGAAGGCTTGATCGAGCGGGTCCTTGAAGAGTTTCTGTGCCGCCCAGACGACTGCGCCGGCTACCGGGTTGGCAATCATGGCGCCTACTGCGAGCGACTCGCCCACCGCAGGCTGCACACGCACCTTGAGATTCTGTGTTTCTGTGCCGAGATTGACTGAGCCGCTCATCAGCACTTTTGCCGACGGCCCCTGTATCTGCAGGTCCTTGGTATCCATCACGCCTCGCGCGACAGCAAATTGGCCGCCGATGCTGTCGAAGGCAAAGCCCTCGCTGAAGATATCGCGGAAATCGAGGGTGATGCGGCGCGGCAGGGATTGCAGACTGAGAATCCCGAGCAGGCGGCCGACGCCCGGTTCGAGCTTGATGAATTGTCCGTTGGAGGCATCGAGCTTGAGGCTGCCGTTGAGCGACGGATAGTCGACGATGAAGGGCGAGCCGTTCCACGACAGATTGCCGGCAAGGTCGGCGCTGCCGCGCCGCACGGCGTCGGGGTGGCCGATGCGTGCCAGAAGCTTCTCGATGCTTTTTGCATTGAGCTTGAAGTCGACGCGGGTATCCGGCTGTGTCGGGCTGGGCCGCCAGCGGCCGGTGGCTTCGAGCGCGCCATCGTCGTTTTTCGCATCGATTCTGGTATTCCAGTAGCCGTCGCGATTTTCGGCCGCGATGCGCACGGTGCCGAGCGAGCGGTTCTTCAGCGAGAGCTGGTCAACCGTGATGTCGAGCGCGGGAATCCGGTCGATGACTTCGCTGGCTTTCGCCTGCAGAATGGCCGGCGTGGCGACTGTTTCCGGAATCGAAAACTGGGCAATGCGGCCGGACAGTTTGCCGTTGCCCGCGCTGTTCCACTCGAAGTTACCGGTCAGTTCGCGGCTCTTCAGGTCGAAGCGGGTGCTGCTGGTGCCCTCGGGCCGGCTGCCATTGATGCGTACTTCATGGAAGTTCTTGTCGAGCAGAGTCAGGTCGGCCGTCCGTAAATCGAACTGAACTGTTGGCGGGGCTGGCAGCACCGATTCTTTTTGATCGCCACCATTGGCCTGCCTTACCAGCAGGCCGCGCCAGAAATCGGCATTGATGCGCGGCAGATTCACGGCCACCATCAGGTTGCGCTCCGGCAGGCTGGCGCTGACATCGCCGATGGCAAACAAGCCGCGCGTGATGACAGGAGGATTGACGTCGTGGCGCCGCACCAGTTGAAAACGCAAGGCGCGGCCGAGGCTGATGTCGAGCATGTCTTGCGCTGTGGCCGGTCTTGCCGCCGTGTCGCGAGCGCCGACTCTTGTTCCAGCGCGTGTCGTGGTGTCAGGCGGCGGCTTGCGTTCGAAGCTGAAGGCCAGCGCATCCGTGGCCGGCTTGTTGAAAGGCTCCGGCAGGCTCGATGAAAGTCCGATCAGGTTTGACGTCAGTTTCACTTCCGCGGACTTCTTTCTCACCCGCACGCTGCCGGTCCATTTCGCGCTGCCCGCCAGATGATCGAACACCGGATGCGGGAACTGGCGCCGCAGTGTGCCGATGCTGACTTCTCCCGCGGCGTTGACCTGAACATTGCCATCGCCCGCCGTCCTCACGTCGACCGTGAGCGGCAAGCCCAGCAGTGTGCCGCGAATGCCTCGCGCCTCCAGATGATCGGCAGAAAAGCGCAGGGCGCCGCTCACCTCGGCCAGAGGCGGCAGATCGCTGTCTACCGTCAGGCGGTTGCCGTCGAAGCGATAGCTGCCGTCAACCTTGGCATTCGTCATCCGGCGCAACGGCAGGCTGAGCTTGAGATCGAGCTCGCCGTTGCCTTCGGCCTTCATCTCCTCGGTGAAATGATCGATGCGCTCGCCGACCGGACTGGCCTCGATGAAGCGCAGGAAATCCGCAGTCGGCCCTGCAACTTTGCCGGTCACGGTGAGCAGTTCCTCCGCTTGCTCGATATCGGCAATCTCGGCGCGCACCTCGCGCAGGGCAACGCCGAACATCCGGCCGGTTTTTCCGGTGATCAGCATGCGCGCGCCGGCGAACAGCAATTCGCCTTCGATGTCATTGATGTCCGGCCAGAGCCCGGCATAGCGCAGATTGGCGTCGCGGAACTTGCCGCGCACTTCGAATATGCCGGTCTTGCCGTCGCGGAAGGGAAACTGGCGCAAGTCGCCGCGCAACTTTAGCGTGGTGTCGCTGGCCTTGCCGCCGATGATGGCGCCGCGCAGCCAGTCGCGGACGCCCTTGCCAACGGCCAGCGGCATGTAGCGCCAGACCGCGTCGCCACTGCCGCGGGTGAGGCGGGCGTCGACGTCAATCTCGCCCGGCCCCTCGCTCAAGGCATGCCAGTTGCCGCTGGCTTCGCCGGCGGCGTCCTTGTTGTGGAACGAGGCCTTGCGCAGATTTACGCGCAAGCCGTCGGCGGCCGATTTCCA
>JAPLQZ010000155.1 GCA_026399415.1 Rhodocyclales bacterium
CCAGGCGGATGCCCATGCTGTCGAGCAGCGCAATGTCATGGATCAGCGCCTGTGCGGCGCCCGCTTCGAGCACTTCGCCACCGAAGGCGATGACGAAGGTGCGGCCGCGAAAGGCGTGGATGTAGGGCGCCGCCTGGCGCACCCAGGCGACCAGGCGGGCGTCGGTATCCAGTTGACTGCTGCGATTCTCCAGGGTCATGCGGCGGGTTTGCCTTTCTTCGGACTGACTGCCGGCTTGACGGTCTTGGCGGCAGGCGGCGCTTTGGGCCGTGCCGGTGCCTTCGGCGCCGGCGGCGGGGCCTTGACGGGCGGTTTCGGCGTCGCTGGCGGTGGTGTCTTGGCGGTCTTCTTGCCCTTGTCCGCCTTCTTGCCCTTGTCGGCCTTCTTGTCCTTGCCGGTCTTGGCGGTCTTTTCCGGCTTCTCGGTCGGCACCGGCTTGCCTTCAAGTTCTGCTTCGAGCCTTTGGCAGACGGTGCGCAGGATCTTGACCCGGGCGTAGCCCTTGTCATTGGCCTCGACCAGGGTCCACGGCGCCGTGCCGGTGCTGGTGCGGTCGACCATGTCGCAGATCGCCTCCTGGTAGGCATCCCATTTTTCGCGGTTGCGCCAGTCTTCTTCGGTAATCTTGAAGCGCTTGAACTCGATCTTCTCGCGTTCCTTGAAACGCCTCAATTGCTCTTCCTGGCCGATCTGCAGCCAGAACTTGATGACGATGACGCCGGCTTCGGCGAGATCGTGCTCGAAATCGTTGATCTCGGAATAGGCGCGCAACCAGTCGTTTTCGGTGCAGAAGCCCTCGACGCGCTCGACCAGCACGCGGCCGTACCAGGTGCGATCGAAAATGGCAAAGCGGCCGCGACGCGGAATGTGGCGCCAGAAACGCCACAGATAGGGCTGGGCGCGCTCTTCCTCGGTCGGCGCGGCCACCGGCACGATCTGGTAGTCGCGCGCATCCATCGACGCGGCGATGCGGCGGATGGCGCCGCCCTTGCCGGCCGCATCCGCGCCCTCGAAGGCACACACCACGGAGCGCCCCTTGAAGCGCGGGTCGCGCACCAGCTCGGACAGTTTGCCCTGCCATTGCGCCAGCTGGTGTTCGTATTCCTTCTCGCTCAACTGGTGCGTGAGCTTGAGTTCGGACAGTACGTTGCGCCCATCGATATTCACGCGCATCGGTGGCGCCACCGGCGTGGTGTGCTTGTCCGCATCGGCCAGGCGCTGACGGATTGCCTCGAGCAGGATCTTGCCCGTGGTCAGCGAGCGATAGCGATCATCCTCGCCCTCGATGATGGTCCACGGCGCCCAGGGCGTATTGGTCATGCGCAATACGTGGCCGACCACGTCCTGCAGCTTGTCGTAGGTCTTCAGACGTTCCCAGTTCCACTTGGTGACGCGCCAGGCTGTCTTCGGGTCCTTTTCCAGCAGCTTCAAGCGGCGCTTCTGGCCGTCCTTGGTCAGGTGGAACCAGAACTTCAGCACCAGTGCGCCTTCGTTGACCAGCATCGCCTCGAAGCGGTTGATCTGGTCGATGCGCGCATCCATGTCCGCCTTGCTCATGCCGCCGTCGAGGCGGTCGTGGA
>JAPLQZ010000252.1 GCA_026399415.1 Rhodocyclales bacterium
GGGATGCGGTAGGGCCAGGTCAGGTTGAGAATCGGCTCGGGCAGCTTGCCGCCGTCCTTGGCGTACATCTCCTTCAGCCTGAGGAACAGCGACGCCATGATCTCGATGTCGCCCTTCGACTCGCCCGGACCGTCGGCCGCCTTCCAGTGCCACTGGATGACGCGACCCGAACTGGTGAAGCTGCCGGACTCTTCGGCGAAGAGGTTGGCTGGCAGGCGGAACACCTCGGTCTGGATCTTGGTCGGATCGACCTCGTTGAACTCGCCGTGCGGCTTCCAGAACTCGGAGGTGTCGGTCGCCAGCGGGTCCATGATGACCAGATACTTGAGCTTGGCCAGCGCGTCGCCGACTTTCTTCTTGTTCGCCACCGAGGCCAGCGGATTGAAACCCTGGCAGAAGAAGCCGTTCATCTTGCCCTGGTGCATGCGCTCGAAGATCGCCATGACGTCGTAGGCCGCGTCCTTCTTCGGCAGCCAGTCGTAGCCGTAGTCGTTCTTGTCGGTCGCGGCCGCCCCGAACCAGGCCTTTTGCAGGCTGGTGAACCATTTCGGGAAGTTCTGCGGGAAGTTCATCTGGTTCGGCCGCAGTGCCTTGGGCGTGCGCTTCTCCAGATAGGTCTTGCGATCGACGTCCTGATCGGTCGGCGCCGACAGGTAGCCGGGCAGCACTTCCGAGTAGAGGCACATGTCGGTGATGCCCTGCACGTTGGCGTGGCCGCGCAGCGCATTGATGCCGCCGCCCGCCATGCCCATGTTGCCGAGCAGGAGCTGGATCATGGCCATGGTGCGAATGTTCTGCGACCCGACCGAATGTTCCGTCCAGCCCAGCGCATAACAGATGGTCATGGTCTTGTTGGGCGCCGCGGTTTCGGCCATCATTTCGCAGATCTTGAGGAAGGCATCCTGCGGCGTGCCGGTGGTCCTGCTCACCAGTTCCGGCGTGTAGCGGCTGTAGTGCTTCTTCATCAACTGGAAGGCGCAGTTCGGGTCCTGCAGGGTCGGGTCGACCTTGGCGAATCCGTCCTTGTCCATCTGGTACTTCCAGGTGTCCTTGCCGTAACTGCGCTTCTCGGCGTTGTAGCCGGAAAACAAGCCGTCATCGAACTTGAAGCCTTCGTCGATCAGGAAGGCGGCATTGGTGTAGTTCTTGACGTACTCGTGATGGATCTTGTCCTTCGACAGCAGGTAGTTGATGACGCCGCCGAGGAAGGCGATGTCGGAACCGGCGCGAATCGGCGCATAGAAATCTGAAACGGAGGCCGACCGCGTGTAGCGCGGGTCGACCACGATCAGCTTCGCCTTGCGGTCCTTCTTCGCTTCGATCACCCATTTAAAGCCGCAGGGATGCGCTTCGGCGGCATTGCCGCCCATGACGATCACCAGGTCTGAATTCTTCAGATCGACCCAATGATTGGTCATTGCACCACGCCCAAATGTCGGACCCAGACTGGATACCGTGGGGGCGTGTCAAATACGTGCTTGTGTGTCTAGTGCGACGACTCCGAGGCTGCGAAGGGTTTTGACCGTGATATAGCCGGACTCGTTGTTGGCGGCGGACGAGGCGAGGAAACCGGTGGTGGTCCAACGATTCACCGTGACGCCGTCGGCGTTCTTCTCGATGAGGTTGGCGTCGCGGTCCTTCTTCATGTGGGTAGTGATGCGACCGATCGCGTCGTCCCACGAAATGCGCTTCCACTCGTTGCTGCCGGCCTCGCGCACTTCCGGATACTTGAGCCGGTTTACGCTCTTGACCATGTCGAGCAGGCCCGCGCCCTTGGCACACAGCGTGCCGCGATTCACGGGATTATCCGGATCGCCCTCGATGTGGATGATGTCCGCCTTCGAATTCTTGGACTTGTCGCCCGTGGTGTAGATCAGGACCCCGCAGCTCACCGAGCAGTAGGGACACATGTTGCGGGTTTCCGTGGCGCGGGCGAGCTTGTAGCTGCGCACCTCCGCCAGGGCCGATGTGGGTGAGAATCCCATTAAGGATCTCCTCTAAAAAAAACAGGAACCTGGAGCGGCTACTCCGGGTTTGATCCGCTTTATTCGCGGATTCTTTTTTCTAATAGTACCCCGACTATTGCGGCCGGATTGTCGCAGCGCAGCAGACGCGCCCGGGGCTCAGCCGCCCGTGCCGCTGAAGCGCTTCTCGATTTCCGGCGCCGGAATATAGCCGCCGATGCGCTCGCCGTTGGCGAAGAAGATTGCCGGCGTGCCGTTGATACGCAACTTGCGGCCAAGCAGTGCAGACTTGTCCAGTCCGGCGGTATCGCACTTGGCGGTTATGGCAGGGGGCGCCTTGCCGTTGTTCATCCAGTCGGTCCACGCCTTGGATTTGTCCGGCGCACACCAGATCGCTTTCGACTTGTCGTAGGAATCATCTCCCAGCACCGGATAGAGAAAGGTATAAACCGTCACATCCTTCAGGGTCAGGATGTCTTTCGCCAGTTTCTTGCAATAGCCGCAATTGGGGTCCTCGAACGTCACCATGATGTTCTTGCCCGAGCCGCGCACCTGTTTCATCGCCAGGTCGAGCGGCAGGGAATTGAACTGACGCTCCGCCGTGAGGTTCTTGCCCGTTTTGGTTTCCAGCAGGTTGCCGAATATCAGGTAGGTCGCCTTGTCGTCCGAATAGAAAACCTGACCATCCACCGTAACCTCCCAAATGCCGGCCATGGGCGCCTTGACAATCTTTTCGACCTTGCCGAGCTTGGTCTCGACGGCCTTTCTTATATCGGCCTCGTCGGCAACAGCAACGAGGGACACACAGGCCAGAGCAGCGGCAAGCAGGGGTAGTTTCATGGGTTCTCCAGGGGATTTCAGGACGCCAGTGCGTAGCGGACCAGCAAGTCCTTTACGACCGGCAAAGCGTTGGTGAGGTTCAATCCAAAGTTGCGCAGACGGGGCAAAGCGCCTTCCGTGGGTCGGAAGAGGTCGTGCAGACTATCAGTCACCGTCTGCAAAGTCACCACTTCTTCCTTGCGCGCCCGCTCGTAGCTGCGCAACAGTGCCAGGTCGCCGCAATCGACGTAACCGGCCTTGTCGCACAGCACGGTTGCCAGAACTTGCGCGTCCTGAAAACCCAGGTTGATGCCGTGACCGGAAAGCGGATGGATGGTATGTGCGGCATCACCGATCAGCGCCAGTCGCCGCGCCACAGTGCGCGGCGCACGCATCAGGCGCAGCGGAAAACCAGCAGGTGCGGTTGTCAGCTCCAGCGCGCCGAGTCGAAAGTCGCCTGCTCCGGCAACGCGGGCGCACAGCGCGGCGTGATCGAGAGCCAGCAGTTCGCGCCCATGCTCTTCCCCGGTAGACCAGACCATCGAGATGCAATTGCCCGGCAGCGGCAGCCAGGCCAGTACCCCGTCCTGGCGGAACCACTGAAAAGCCGTGCCTCGATGTGGTTGCTCCACTGTGAAGTTGGCCACCACGCCCAGCTGGTCATAAGGGTCAAAGCGGACGTCGATGCCGGCCGCAGCGCGGGTCCAGGAATCAGCACCATCGGCTGCGACGATCAGTCGCGCCGAAAGGCTGCGGCCATCGCCAAGTGTCAGCTGTGCCGCATCCGGCCCGAACGCCAGCGTCTGCGGCCGTGCCGGGCAAAACAGGCTCAGGTTGCCCTGACGCTTGATCGCCTCCCACAGTTCGAGTTGCATCAGCGACGATTCGAGGATCCAGGCCAGTTCCGAGACGCCGCTGCCATAGGCGGTGAAATCCAGCCGGCCGCCGGCGTCACCATGAATCTCCATGGTCCGTACCGCTTCCATGCGTGCCGGGTCCAGGTGGCGCCAGGCGCCGATGGCATCGAGGAAACGTGCGTTGGCCGGGCTGATCGCGTAAATACGCGAATCCCATCCCTCCGCGGGAGCGGGCAACTTCCCTTCAACCAGCGCCACCGACAAAGTCGAGCGACGCAACGCCGCCGCCAGGGCCAGACCCGCCAGGCCGCCTCCCACGATCACGATATCGAAGTCCATGCCACGATTGTCGCCTACGGGTGCTGCCTTGACAAGGCAAGCGTGCGGCGAGGATAATTCCGCCCCTTTGCAAGGTGATGTAGCTCAGTCGGTTAGAGCATCGGATTCATAATCCGGGGGTCGGTGGTTCAAGTCCACTCATCACCACCAGTCATA
>JAPLQZ010000034.1 GCA_026399415.1 Rhodocyclales bacterium
GGCGCTGGCCGGCCTCGCTTGTTTCCGGCCGGAAGCCGGCGAGTTAGAGGTATAATATTTGATCCCCAATTAAAAAAATGCAGATCAGTGGTGGAAGACGACGACGATCTGATGTCCCTCGATTTCACGGTGCCCGGCGCGCTCGACACGCAGCCGGAAGTGATTGTCGCGCCTGAAATTCCTCCTCCGGCTCCTTCGCCTTCCCCGGCCTCGGCAGTGCGCGCGCGGTTGCCGCTGGCGCTGGAAGAGGCCGCAGTGATGTATGCGGCGGGACAGGAACTGGAAGCCATGCGCCGCCTGGAAACCGCGATCAAGAATGGGGAAGACCTCGGCGATGCGGCGGTGCGTGCCTGGGGCGGCTTGTTTGATCTGCTGCAGGTCCTGGGGCGCCGGCCGGCCTTCGATGCGCTGGCCCTGACCTTTGCGCGTCGTTTCGAGAAATCTCCCCCGACCTGGAGTCCGGTGGTCGAAGGGCCGCATGTAGCCAGCGAAAGCAGCGGCGGGCGGGCCCATGTCTCGTTGAGCGGTGTGCTCGATGCCGGCATCGGCGAAGTCCTCAAGCAGACCATGAAGTTGGCAGCCACCAGTACCATCGTGCGGATGGACCTGGCAAAGCTGGTCGATGCCGACAACAACGGCGCCACGCTGTTGATGCGCGCGATGGCCGCCCTGAAAAGGGCAAAGAAGGAATTCGTGTTCGGCAGCCCCGAGCATCTGGCGCAGATTCTGGCTGCCAAAGTGGTGCCGGGCGAGCGCAGGGATGAATCGATGTGGCTGCTGTTGCTGGAGCTCTATCAGCAGGCATTCCGGCAAGACGCCTTCGAGGAGGCCGCGGTGAACTACGCCGTGACCTTCGAGGTTTCGCCGCCCTCGTGGGAGGCGCTTCCGGCAAGGGCTGTGGTGCCGCCGCAGGGCGCGGAGCCGCCCGTGGCCAAGACGGACGGCTTTGTTCTGCGCGGCCAGTTGCTGGGCGCCACCGCCACCGACTTTGCGCCGCTGGAAGCCGCGCTGGCCAGTCGCGACGAATTCGATATCGATGCGCACAATCTGGTGCGCGTCGATGCCGGCAGCGCCCGGCAACTGCTGGAGGTGATGACGCGCCTGAGCGCCGCCGGCAAGAAGCTGCGCATCATCGGCTTGAGTACTCTGATCGCGGCGTTTCTGGAAACGCTCGGCTTCGCCGATGTTGCGGAGTTGCGCTCCCGCGTCATTTGATTCAGAGACTCTTCCCGCAAGGATTTCCATGGAGCAATATCACGGCACCACCATCCTGTCCGTGCGCCGCGGCAGCAGTGTCGCGATGGGCGGCGACGGCCAGGTAACGCTGGGCAACATCGTGGTCAAGGCCACCGCGCGCAAGGTGCGGCGGCTCTACAACGAGCAGATTCTGGCCGGCTTTGCCGGCGGCACGGCGGACGCCTTCACGCTGTTCGAGCGCTTCGAGGCCAAGCTGGAACAGTACCAGGGCAACCTGCTGCGGGCCGCCGTGGAACTGGCCAAGGACTGGCGCACCGACCGCGCGCTGCGCCGGTTGGAAGCCATGCTTTCGGTGGCCGACCGCGAGCATTCGCTGATCATCACCGGCAACGGCGACGTGCTGGAGCCGGAGTACGGCCTGGTCGCCATCGGCAGCGGCGGGGCGTATGCGCAGTCGGCGGCGCGTGCGCTGCTGGAGAACACCGAGTTTACGCCGGCCGAAATCGTCAAGAAGTCGCTGGAAATCGCCGGCGATCTTTGCATCTATACCAACCAGAATCACATAATTGAAGTTCTCGAATGATCGAGAACTTCAATTCTGACAACAAGGAGGCCCGCCCCCTCCCATCCGCTGCGCGGCCCACGGCTGTCTTTGCACAGCCAGCCGGCTGCGGCGGCGCGACGCATGCGTCGCGAATTCCCGCCTCGCCCCCCTCGCGGGGGAGGCGACTGGTTTGCTCGCTGCGCTCGTTTTCGGTAAGTGCTCTTATTGGATGTTTCGCACGTACATGACCCAGATGACCCCCGCAGAAATCGTCTCCGAGCTCGACAAGAACATCGTCGGCCAGTCGCGCGCCAAGCGTGCCGTGGCGATCGCCTTGCGCAACCGCTGGCGTCGTATGCAGGTCGCCGAGCCGCTGCGCACCGAGATCACGCCGAAGAACATCCTGATGATCGGCCCGACGGGAGTGGGCAAGACGGAAATCGCGCGTCGCCTGGCGCGGCTGGCCCATGCGCCTTTCATCAAGATCGAGGCGACCAAATTTACCGAGGTCGGCTACGTCGGCCGCGATGTGGATACCATCATTCGCGATCTGGCCGAGACGGCGATCAAGAACGCCCGCGAAGAAGCCATGCGCATCGTCCGCGACCGCGCCATGGACGCTGCCGAAGACCGCGTGCTGGATGTCCTTCTGCCGCCGGCAAGAGGAGTCGGCGCTGGTGACACGGCGGAAGACGGGCTTGGGTCCGGGAGCACGCGGCAGAAATTCCGCAAGAAGCTGCGCGAAGGCGATCTCGACGACAAGGAAATCGAAATCGAAGTCGCCGCACCGCAGGCCAGCATGGAAATCTTTGCTCCGCCTGGCATGGAGGACCTGACGCAGCAGATCCAGGGCATGTTCCAGAACATCGGCGGCGGCAAGAAGCGCATGCGCAAGATGAGCATTCAGGATGCCCTGAAGTCGCTGGCCGACGAAGAAGCCGCGCGCCTGATCAACGACGAGGAAGTCAAGGCCGAGGCACTGAAGAATGTCGAGCAGAACGGCATCGTGTTTCTTGACGAAATAGACAAGATTGCTTCACGCTCGGAGTCGCACGGCGCCGAGGTATCGCGCCAGGGCGTGCAGCGCGACCTGCTGCCGCTGGTCGAAGGCACCACGGTGTCGACCAAGTACGGCATGATCAAGACCGATCACATCCTGTTTATCGCCAGTGGCGCGTTCCATCTGGCCAAGCCCTCCGACCTGATCCCGGAACTGCAGGGCCGCTTCCCGATCCGCGTCGAGCTCGATTCGCTTTCGGTGGACGACTTTGAACGGATCCTGACGCAGACCGATGCCTGCCTGACGCGCCAGTATCAGGCTCTGCTGGCGACCGAAGACGTGACCCTGGAATTTGCCGCCGACGGCATCAAGCGGCTGGCCGAGATCGCCTTCCAGGTCAACGAAAAGACCGAGAACATCGGCGCCCGCCGGCTCTACACCGTGATGGAAAAGCTGCTGGAAGAAATCTCTTTCGACGCCGGCAAGCGTGGCGGCGAACGGCTCGTGATCGATGGCAGCTATGTGGACGCGAAGCTCGGCGAACTGGCGAAGAACGAAGACTTGTCCCGTTATGTCCTGTAGCCATGCGCCGAGCCGCCTCAAGCATGGCGCAGCCATGGAACCGGAGCCGCGCAGCGGCGAACACCCGTCACCCCCGCCTGGGCGGGGGCCGGGGGGTGGGGGTGTTCTAGTTGTTTGAGCGCATCGTCGGGATCGTCTTCCCGATCTACGCGCTCGTTGCGGCGGGTTACGGCTACGGCCGCTGGAAGAAGCCCGACATGGCTTTTGCCAACCAGCTCAACATGGACATCTTCGTGCCGGCGCTGGTGTTCGCGGCGCTGGCCTCGAAGTCCTTCGATGTCGCGCAGAACCTGCCGCTGCTGTTTGGCGCCACCGTCGTGACGCTTGGCACGGGACTGCTGGCCTGGCCGGTGGCACGCATGCTGGGTGTCGCCGGCAATACCTTCGTGCCGCCGATGATGTTCAAGAATTCCGGCAACATGGGCCTGCCGCTGATGGTGCTGGCATTCGGCGAAGCGGCGCTGCCCGCCGCAGTGGTGTTGTTCGTTACCGAGAATTTTCTGCATTATGCGCTGGGCACCTGGCTGCTCGATCACCGGGCAAAGCTGAGCAAGCTGTGGCGGGTACCGGTCATCGCTGCCGCGCTGGCCGGACTGGCGGTGAGCCTGCTGCACTTTCCCTTGTGGCAGCCGCTGTGGATGGGCGTAAAGATGCTGGGCGACGTGTCGATTCCGCTGCTGCTGTTTTCGCTCGGCGTGCGGCTCACCGACAGTCGCCACGCCGACTGGAAAATCAGCATTGCCGGTGCGGTGACGACACCCGCTGCCGGAGTGCTGGTGGCGCTGCTGGCCAATCTGGCACTCGGTCTGACCGGACGCGATGCCGCCATGCTGCTCCTCTTCGGTGCGCTGCCGCCGGCCGTCCTCAACTACATCTTTGCCGAGCGCTACCATCAGGAACCGGAACGCGTCGCCTCGATTGTATTGATAGGCAATCTTGCGTCGCTGGCATTCATTCCGCTGACATTGGCCTGGGTGCTGAAGTAGGCCCCTACCGGGCGGTTCCCCGAAAGCGCGGGGCGGCGTAAGGGTGGGTGCTGCGGAACGCCTCGAAGAGCTTCCAGCGCACGACCGGAATCCGCGAAACGAGGGTTAACGGCACGGAGTAGATTTCGCAACTGTCCACAGCGATGAATGCGCGCGCGGGCTCGGCGACGGTTTGGTGATCGCTTGCGGTTTTTGAGAGCGCGCCGAAAAGACTGTCCGAACCCCAGAATTGACCCTTGTCGAGCACCCGCGCTGCTTCTCCTTCGCCCGTGGAAAGTCGCCCCGTGCCTATCAGATGGATTTGCTCCTGGTCGCCGAAGAAGTGTTCGCCGGCTGCCACCCGGGTAATCCTGCAGTTCCTGGCAAGAAAAAACAGGGTGGTGTTGGTGACGGCATCGCTGAAGAGAAACGTGCGCCGCAGCCGTTCCTCGACCTTGCGCACCTCGATCAGCTCGGTACTGGAAAAGAAGCGCTCGATGAAACTCCGGTAGAGGTCGGACGGCAAGCGCAAGGCCTGGACGAAGCCTACCGAGCGGTAGGTCTCCTCGCTCGGGCGGTTATGGATGGCGGCAGACTCGGCAAGCAGCGAACCGCTGAAAAGAAAGTGGGAATTACCCGGGTCCTGTGTCAGCATCTCGACCTTGCCGGCCAGCAGGAGGTAAATCTCCTGCGGAACTTTTCCCGCGGACGCAATGATGGTTTCCGGATTGAAGGTGACGATGCGGTTGTTGAGGAGCATGTGCAGCCGCTCCATCGGCACTGCGGGAAAGTAGCTCTTGAGGAACTCGCTGGCGTCGCGCAGCAGAAAGTTCTGCTGTCCCGGAATCAGCACGTCCAGTGTGCCGAAGGGCGCTCCCGAGCCGATTCGCCGCTCGGCGTCGGTCAGGTCCCGCGCGGTATGCGCCAGCAGCAGCCGGGTCGAGTGGTCGGCGGCGAAATCGATAGCGTTGCCATGAATCATGCCGCCGCCAATATCGATCTTCTTCAGGTCTGCGGTTTCCAGATAGGTCGTCTTTACGGCTTGCGCGCGCTCCGGACTCAGCCCCGGCGCCGCAGCGTCGGCAGTGGTCATGGCGTCGATCACGTCGAACGACGCGATGTCGGCGAGGTGGACATAGGTCCTGTAGCCGCCTTCCCACAGCACGCGGAAATTGAAAATGGTGGTTTCCACCGGATGCGGTGAAACGGTCGGACGGACTTCCAGCCCCATGATGTCGTTCCACTTGCCCTCTTCCAGATCATGGATGTCGAAGTACTCGCCGAACTCGCTTTCCGGTATCGACAGGAGTGCGCAGAATTTCCGCGTCACCGAGGCGCGTACCAGCGGAGTGGCGAAATACTGCAGCGGCTGATCGCACTGGAGCAAGGTGGTCAGTCCGGCGAAGTGGTCATCGTGGCAATGCGTGTGAAACACCCCCGCCACCTCTTTCATGCCGATGCCCAGGGCATCGAGGCTGTAATGGATGTTGGGGCCCGCATCGATCAGGAAGACCCTGCCCTGGTGGATGACGACACTGCCCATCGCCGGCCGGTTGTAGTCCCAGCCATCGCCGTCGCCGGTGTGCACCACGGCGAAATAATGCCGGTCAATGGCGACGTGGCTCAGGGGATACGGGCATGGGTAGGGCTCGCGCCAGCCCAGGTTCAGATCCACCTGAACGGAGTCGTCGCCGTGGCGGATTTCAAACACGTTGTGCGCCAGACGGCCGATGCTGGCTCCGTCCCCGAGCTGAATGGCTTGCGTGGTCAAAGGCAGGCACTCGACAAATGCATCGGGTTTGGCAATCCGGCCAAAGGCAAACTTGAGCTTGATGCGCATGAATTCGTCGGCTTCGACCCCGTCAATTCCTGCCGCCATCATTTCCTCGACCGAGACCAGGCCGTAGTTGCCGCGATGGATGTAGCGGAGTTGCGCTGCAAGCTGCTCGGGAGTGCCGATCAGCCTCGGCTTCCTGCCCGTGTTGTTGGGATGGCCCGGCAGCAGCATGCCCTGTCGATAGAGCATCTGCAGGATGGGGAACTCGGCCAGATTGCACAGGTGTCCATTCTGAATCATCGAATCCGACAGGAGGATGGCATTGGGACCGTTCTCGAAAGTCACC
>JAPLQZ010000302.1 GCA_026399415.1 Rhodocyclales bacterium
ATCTTGACCAGTCCGGTGTAGATTTCCGGTCCGTAAGTCGGGCGGAATTCCATATGCTCGCTGCCGTCCACCAGCCGCGCCAGGATGTCTTCGAGGACGTAGGTTTCCTTCTGGTTGACAGGCAGCAAGTGATAGAGATCGCCGCTCGGAAGCACGGGCTCGGCCGGCTCGGCGACCCGGAAAAACATCGGATCATAGGCCGGGATCGCCTTCATGTAAGTCTTGATGCCGTCCAGAACGCCTTTTTCCTCGTCGCAAACATGAGTGAAAAAGCCGGTCGTGTTGTAATGGGTGTCGACGCTCCCCGGGGGACGCTCCTTGAGATCGCGCGTGACGGTGATCAGTTGTTCAAGCCCTTCGGCATCGAAGCCGCCGCGCGGCGACATGCCCGAGACGATGCCGGCGCCACCCACGGCGATGTTGGCGTCCTTGTGGGCGATCAGGATCGTCGGCGTAATGCCCTGATAGCCGCCGCCGGCCGGATTGGTGCCGTAAATGCCCGCCAGCACCGGGATGCCGGCCTGCTCCAGTTCCGCATGACGGAAGAAGGGAGTGCCGGAACTGCGGCGGCCGGCGTAGAACTGCTCCTGATCCGGAAGCTTGACGCCGCTGCAATTGACCAGCCATACCAGAGGAATATTCAGCCGCTTCGCCAGGTTGGTGACGCGCAGGATGTTTTCCGGTTGCCCGGCAATCCATGCCCCCGCCAGGACCTTGTTGTCGAAGCCGATGATGACCGCCCAGCGCCCGGCGATCTTGCCCAGCCCGTCGACCACGTTGGTCGTGCCTTCTTCATTTTCCTCGGGGTTGTAAAGACTGTGCAGGGGTTGCCATGTGCCCGGATCGACCAGATATTCAAGCCGTTGCCAGATCGTCATCGACCCGCGTTCGTTGATCTTTGCGGCCGGAATCCCGACGTTTTCCCTGACCTTCCTCAGTGCCGCAATCTCCGCCTCGATGGCCTCAAGCTTGGCGCGGCTTTCCTGCGAGCGGGCGATGCGATTTTCCTTGAGGGGCTTGCCGAAGCCGGGCATCTTTTCAAAATACGGTCTCACTGATCTCTTCCTCTGCTGTCATTGCAACGCCAATGAAAACGGGAGTGGTGCGTCGCTCCCGCTCGCTCTGCCTGTGTCTATTCGCGGTTGGGGGTGAAGCCCAGCGCCATGCCGGAAATGATGACCTTCTGGATGTTGGAGGTACCTTCCACCACCTGCAGCGACTTCGCATCACGGTAGAAACGCTCGGCCGGATACTCGGTGGAAAATCCGTAGGAGCCGTAAATCTTCATGCACTCGTTGGCGGCATGTACTGCCGCTTCGGACGCGGCATACTTGGCGACCGATGTCTCGTACTGGTTGGGTTTGCCCTGATCCTTCAGCCATGCAGCGCGATAGACCAGCATTTGCGCGGCCTGGTGCTCGACCACCATCTCGGCGATCTGTGCCTGAATCATCTGATGCTGCGAGATCGGCTTGCCGAACTGGGTACGTTCATTGGCATACTGGATGGCCAGGTCCAGCGCCCCGCCGGCAACGCCCAGAGCGCCCGCGGCACAGCCCGCGGAAACCATCACCGGGTTTGCCCAGCACATTCTCTTTCGGCACCTTCATGCCATCAAAGGCGAACTCGCCGGTCGGTGCGCACTTGAGGCCAAGCTTGGTCTCGATGGCGCGTGCCGTGCATCCCGGCATGTTCTTCGGCTCGATGATGAAGGCGGTCATGCCCTTGTTGCCCTGCGTCTTGTCGGTATAGGCATAGAGCAGTCCGGCGTCGCCGACATGCGCTTGCGAAATCCACATCTTCGTGCCGTGAACCTCCCAGTGATCGCCCTTGTCGATGGCATGGGTCTTCATGCTGGAAACGTCCGAGCCGGTATTCGACTCGGTCATGGCGAAGAAGCCCAACTGGGTGCCGGCGACCCAGCCGGGAACATATTTCGCCTTTTGCGCCGCGGTCCCGAACTTGCTCACGGTCAATGCCGGGCCGAGGTTCTGCATGTTGAACGGCAACCGCCAGGATGCCGACACCTTGGCAATCTGCTCGGCCATCAGTACCGACTCGGCGAAACCCATGCCGCTGCCTCCGAACTCCTCGGGCACGGCGCAGGAAAAGAATCCCAAGCTGCCCATCTTGGCCACCCGGTCGGCGCGAAACTCGTGCCGGCTCTCCTCTGCGTCGAGGGTGGGCGCGATTTCCTCTGCGGCGAAGCGCTTTGCCGTGTCCTGGATCAGGCGTTGTTCTTCGGTCAATTCAAAGTTCATTTTGGTCTCGCTTTAGTCGATGTTGATCACAATAACCGGGGCACTTCAAACGCAAAAACGTTAAACAATCTCTGCCTTCCGCCAAGGTCAGCGCAGCAATGTGACGTAGACTGCGGCGATGATCGCCGAGGTGATCACGCCGCAAATGTTCGCTCCCATGGCCCAGGGCAGGATCATCGCAAACTTGTTCGCGTCACGCGCTTCCTTCTGCGCCACCTTGGCCGTGGTCGGGATGCAGGATACGCCGGCGATGCCGATCACCGGGTTGTAGTTGCGACCGCTGGCCCAATAGACGATGTAGCCGCCGATGATCCCGCCGATGCCGGAGATCAGAAGCGCGGTGATGCCCAGAAACAGGAGCAGGATGACTTTGGGATTGAGGATCGTTGCGGCTTCGCACAGCACCCCCAGCAATAGTCCGAGGAAAAAAGTGGAACCGTAAAGAACCGGACCGCTGATGAATTCAACAAATGGCTTTACGTCGGATTCACGGATGATGATTCCCAGAAAGAAGGACATGAACAGCGGCGCCGCGACAGGCAAAAGGAGGCAAAGCAGCGTGCAGGTAATTACGGCAAAGGTCATTTTTTCCGCTGTGGTGAAACTCGGAATTTGCTTCGAGTCCATTTTGATCCCTCGCAGATGTTTCGGGATCATGAGCCGGATCAGGTAAGGGTAGCCGGCATAGGTCAGGCTGAGATAGAGATAGGCCACGATCGTGATCGGCACGAAGATGTCCTTGGCCAGAATCAGCGAGGTGTAGAGAACCATGGGGCCGTCGGCGCCCCCCACCATCGCGATCGATGCCGCTTCCTTGTAGGTGAGCCCCATGGCGACCGCAATGGGAAAGGTCAGCAGCGTGCCAAGTTCCGCGCACAGGGCGATGAACATGCTGCGAAACGGAGAAATCAGCATGTAGCCGATGTCCGTGATTACGCCGATGCCCATGAAGACCAGGCAGGCGATCAAGCCGTTGCTGAAGGTGAAGGTGTAGATGGGCTGCAGGAAATTGATCTGAAGGACATCCATGAGCTGGCTGGGTTCGCTCGCCATCGGGTCGAGGAAGATCGTGCCCATGGTGGTTTTCGACAGATAGAGAACCGCCGCATTGACCGAGGACATGCCGACTCCCATGGGAATCATGATGAGCGGCTCGAGCGTGCCCTTTGCTCCCAGATAGACAAAGGCGATGCCCAGGAGGATCAGCACGATCCGGGCGAAGACGATCAGCGGATCGGACGCGACCATCGTCGCGATACCCTGGAAGATGTACAGAAAGTCGATTTCCTGCATGATCAGGCCGCCTTTCCGGGTTCGCTGTTTGCCGGCATGGAGGACGGATTGACTGCGGCGTCAACTTTCGCCGCCGCGGAAACTCTTTGCCTGCGGATGCCGGCGAATATCAACTTGATTATCCCTGCCACCAGCATCGCGATGAATGCCGACAATCCATAGACAATCAGCATTATCTTGACCGAGCCCAAAAAATATTCCAAGTTCCCATCCTCTCCGGTGCTGCTTGACCACTTTGCCAAAAAAGCCGGTTCGCCCGAAACATGGGCGAAAGCGACGCCGAGCCTGCTTATTCGATGATCAGCAGCAACTGGTTGGATTCGACCATCGCCCCAGCCGCGACCTTGATCTCGATGATCTTGCCGTCTACAGGAGACCAAATCGGATTTTCCATTTTCAGGGCTTCGAGGACCATCAGTTCATCTTCACAATTCACCTGATCACCTACTTTGCACAAGATTTCAGAAATCCTTCCCGACATCGGGGCGGTGACATCAGTAGCCATAAACTTCTCCTTTGACGAACCGGTCAGGGTGCCGAACTCGGCACCCTGGCGCGCAGTTTTGATGCTTGCATTTTAGTTTGATAGTTGTCGGGCCCGACTGAAGCTCACGCGCTGTTCGAACATCAATGTATGGTCATGCCGCCGTCAGCAGCAAGAATCTGTCCCGTAACGTAGGCCGACGCATCCGAGGCGAAGAATATGAATACCGGTGCAATCTCCTCCGGCTCCGCCCAGCGACCCAAGGGAATGCGGTCAAGATACTTCTCCTTGAAGCGCTCGTCGGTTCGAATCACCTCCGTCATCGGCGTCGCGGCACCCGGTGCGATGGCATTGGCCGTGATGTTGGAGCGCGCCAGTTCCTTCGCCGTGCTCTTGGTCATGCCCAGAATGCCGGCTTTCGCCGCGCTGTAGTTGATCTGGCCGATCGTTCCGAGCACACCCGCCGCCGAAGTCACGTAAATGATGCGTCCGTACTTGCGCTCGATCATGCCGCCCACCACCGCCTGCAAACAGTTGAAGGCACCCGTCAGATGCACGCCGATTACCTGCTGCCACTGCTCGATGGTCATCTTGTTGAGCATGGCTGTGCGGGTGATGCCGGCGTTGTTCACCAGGATGTCGATGCGACCCCAGGCAGCTTTCACCTGTTCCGCAGCCATCTCGACCTGAGAACGATCCGAGACATCGCAAGCAACGGCCATCGCCTCGCCGCCGGCATCGGCAATCTCCTTGGCGACATGAGCCGCGCTATCGAGGGTGAGATCGATCACCGCCACCTTGGCGCCTTCGCGGGCATAGGCCTTGGCGACCGACGCGCCGATGCCCTGCCCGGCCCCCGTTACGAAGGCGACTTTCCCTTGCAGTTGCATACCCATTTTTACAATTGGCCCTTCGGCTTGGCCAGCACCTGCTCGGCGAACTTGTCGTCGAACAGTGCGCCTTCGGCAACCAGCTGGCGGAACTTGACGAAATCGATCACGTCCTTGCCGGTCACCTTCTTGGCGTCGAAGGCGTTGAAGCCGAGCCAGGCTTCGTGATTCAT
>JAPLQZ010000074.1 GCA_026399415.1 Rhodocyclales bacterium
GCAAGATCTACAACATCGGCAACCCGAAGAACAACTATTCCATCCGCGAACTTGCCACACTGATGCTCGACCTGGCGAAGCAGTATCCGGAATATGCCGAGGGCCTGGCCAAGGTGAAGATTCTGGAGACAACTTCGGGCGAGTACTACGGCAAGGGCTATCAGGACACCCAGCACCGCGTGCCGAAGATTACCAACACCATGAGCGAACTCGACTGGGCGCCGAAAGTTGCTTTCGAGGACGCCCTGCGCAGCATCTTCGAGGCCTATCGCAGCGACGTGGCCGAAGCGCGCAAATTGATGGATTGAGCGCGCTCGTGAAGCTCGCACTGAAGATCGATGTCGATACCTGGCGCGGCACCCAGCAGGGAGTGCCGCGACTGGTGGAGATTTTGCGTCGCCAGCGTGCGGACGCGAGTTTTCTCTTCTCGCTCGGACCCGATCACACCGGCCGCGCCATCAAACGCGCCTTTCGCCCCGGCTTCATGAAGAAGGTGCAGCGCACCTCGGTGGTCTCCCACTACGGCATCAAGACCCTGATGTACGGCACCCTGCTGCCCGGCCCGGACATTGGCCGTCGCGGCGCCGACATCATGCGCGCCACACGCGACGCCGGCTTCGAAACGGCGATCCACTGCTGGGACCACGTCAAGTGGCAGGACGGTGTCGGCAAGGCCAATGCCTCCTGGACCGAGATCGAAATGCGCCGGGCACACCAGCGCTATGCCGATGTCTTCGGCAACGAGGCGCCCGGCCACGGCGCCGCCGGCTGGCAGATGAATGCTCATGCACTCCGCATGACGCAGCGACTGGGTTACCGCTGGGCCTCCGACTGTCGCGGGCTTTGTCCCTTCATTCCGGTGTGGAATGGCGAAATCGTGGCCTGCCCGCAATTGCCGACCACCCTGCCCACGCTCGACGAACTGATCGGCACCGGTGACCTGACGCCGGATAACGTACACCTGCACTTGCTGCGGCTCACCGCGGATGCGGGAAACCGCGACCACGTTTTCACCCTGCACGCCGAACTCGAAGGTCTCAAGTTCGGCGATACCTTGGAGCGCCTGCTGACAGGCTGGCGCGAACAGGGTTACGAACTGGTATCGCTGGGCAAGATGCGCGACGCGCTCGACCCGGCGCTGCTGCCTCGCCACGAAATGGTTTGGGGCGAAATTCCCGGCCGCGCAGGCCAGTTGATGCTGCAGGGCGAGGAATTTCTGTCAACCTGGAAGGAAGCTGCATGACCGAATCCGCAATGTTCAACCCGCCCGCCCCCTCCGCCATCGGGCTGCGTGTTCCCGACTTCACCGTGCCCGCCACGGGCGGCGAGTTCACCCTTTCCGCCTATCGCGGCAAGCCTTTGGTGCTGTATTTTTACCCGAAGGACAACACGCCCGGTTGCACCACCCAGGCACAACAGTTCCGCGACTTGCACGGCGAATTCGTCAAGGCCGGCTGTGTGGTGGTTGGCGTCTCGCGTGACTCCCTGAAGTCGCACGAAAGTTTCAAGGCCAAGCTCGGACTGCCCTTCGAACTGATCTCCGACATCGAAGGCGTCCTCTGCCGCGTGTTCGACGTGGTCAAGAACAAGATGCTGTATGGCAAGAAGGTGCTCGGTATCGAGCGCAGCACCTTCCTGATCGATGCCAACGGCACGCTGCGCCAGGAATGGCGGTCCACCAAGGCTGACGGCAACGCCGCCACCGTGCTGGAAGCCGTGCGCAAGCTGTAAGCCGGCGCCGTAATCCGGAACAGGGCCCGTATTCGGGCCTTTCCTTCCACTTTTCGAAACGGGGCGGCTGGCTATCTTGAGCATGGTCTCCCTCGTCACTTCTGCCTTGAGGCTTTCATGAACGCCAAGCGCGCCAAGACTCCGAAGAACTCAACCACCAAGCTGTTCGTGCTCGACACCAATGTGCTGATGCATGATCCATTGAGCCTCTTCCGTTTCGAAGAGCACGACATCTACGTGCCGATGATGACGCTGGAGGAACTCGACGCCAACAAGAAAGGCATGTCGGAAGTCGCCCGCAATGCGCGCCAGACCAGCCGCCTGCTCGACGAGATCGTCACCGGCGCCGAGCACAACATCGCCCGCGGCATAGACCTGACCGGCCCTTCACGCCAGCTGGCAACCGGCCACCTGTTCCTGCAGACCGAAGCCATCAACGGCATCCTGCCGAGTTCGCTGCCGACCGCCAAGGCCGACAACCAGATCATCGGCGTGGTCATGTATCTCGGCCAGAAGTTTCCCAAGCGCCCGGTGATCCTGGTCTCCAAAGACATCAACATGCGCATCAAGGCCCGCGCCCTGGGCCTCGAAGCACAGGACTATTTCAACGACAAGGTGCTGGAGGATACCGATCTCCTCTACACCGGGGCCCTCGAACTTCCTTCGGATTTCTGGGATAGCCACGGCAAGGGACTGGAGTCGTGGAAGAAGGACAGCCGCACCTATTACCGCATCAAGGGCCCGCTCTGCCCGGACCTGCTGGTCAATGAATTCGTCTGGCAGGAGGGCCCGCAGCCGCTGCAGGCATGGGTAAGAGTCGGCGCCGGCAGGACGGCGGAACTCGAAACCATCATCGACTACAGCCATTCAAAGAACGCCGTCTGGGGTATCACCGCACGCAACCGCGAGCAGAACTTCGCCCTCAACCTGCTGATGAATCCCGACATCGACTTCGTCACCCTGCTCGGTCAGGCCGGCACCGGCAAGACGCTGCTGACGCTTGCTGCCGCCCTGACGCAGACGCTGGAAACCAAGCTCTTCGCCGAAATCATCATCACCCGCGTCACCGTTCCCGTCGGTGAAGACATCGGCTTCCTGCCCGGCACGGAAGAGGAAAAAATGACGCCGTGGATGGGCGCGCTGGAAGACAATCTCGAGGTACTCAACAAGCCTGCCGAAACGCCCGTCGGCGCGCCCGGCACAGGTGCCGGAAGCTACGGTGGCGACTGGGGTCGCGCCGCAACGATGGACCTGATCCGCAACCGGATCAAGATCAAGTCACTCAACTTCATGCGCGGCCGCACCTTCATGAACAAGTTCCTCATCATCGACGAAGCGCAGAACCTGACGCCGAAACAGATGAAAACCCTGATCACCCGCGCCGGTCCGGGCACCAAGGTGGTCTGCCTGGGCAACATCGCCCAGATCGACACGCCCTACCTGACCGAAGGCAGCTCAGGCCTGACCTATGTGGTGGATCGCTTCAAGGGCTGGGCACATTCGGGTCACGTCACACTGCAACGCGGCGAGCGCTCGCGGCTGGCCGATCACGCCGCGGAAGTGCTGTAACCACAAAGAGCGGCGCTGCAGATCGGCTGCGGCACGGCCGAAATTTTAGTTCCGGCCGCTCCCGATGGTCGCTTAACATCGCTGTGCGATGTTAGCCTTCACTGAGAATTCCCTTTCAGGCTCTATACGACGAGCCTGAAGCGAAATTCTCAAACTTCGCGTATTCGGCAATGAAGGTCAGCTTCACCTGTCCCACGGGACCGTTGCGATGCTTGTTGATGTTGACCTCGGCCATGCCCTTGTCCTGCGTATCGGGCTTGTAGTATTCCTCGCGGTACATCATCATGATGATGTCGGCATCCTGTTCGATGGCGCCCGACTCGCGCAGGTCGCTCATCAGCGGGCGCTTGTCGTTGCGCTCCTCGACTTTGCGCGAGAGCTGTGACAGGGCGATGATCGGCACCTGCAATTCCTTGGCCAGCGCCTTGATCGAGCGCGATATCTCTGAAATCTCGGTGGCACGGTTTTCACCGTCGCGGTTGGAACTCATCAGTTGCAGGTAGTCGATAACGATCAGGCCGAGCTTGCCGAAATGCCGGTGCAGACGCCGGGCGCGGGCGCGCAGGTCGGTCGAGTTGATGGCGCCGGTCTCGTCGATATGGATCGGCGCTTCGTGCAGCTTGCCCAACGCGACCGTCATGCGATCCCATTCGTCATCGGTAAGTCGACCGGTGCGCAGCTTGCTCTGGTCGATGCGGGCAACCGATGAAAGGAAGCGCGTGGCGATCTGCGGGCCGGACATTTCCAGACTGAAGATCGCCACCGGCAGCCGCAGTTCAACGCCGACATGTTCGGCGATGTTGAGCGCGAAGGCGGTCTTGCCCATCGACGGGCGCCCGGCGACGACAATCATGTCGCCGGGTTGCAGGCCTGCTGTCTTGCTGTCGAGATCGGCAAATCCCGTCGCCACACCGGTAATGTCTGACTGGCTGTCGCGCGCCAGCAGGCTTTCCATGCGTTCGACGACTTCACCCAGCAGGGGCTGAAGCGGGACGAATCCATTGTTGCTGCGATTGCCGGCTTCGGCGATCTGGAAAATGCGCTGCTCGGCATCGTCGAGCAGCGTCTTGACATCGCGCCCGGCGGGATTCAGCGCATTGCCGGCGATTTCGTCGCCGACAGTGACCAGTTGCCGCAGGACGGCACGTTCGCGCACGATTTCGGCGTAGCGCCGAATGTTTGCCGCCGAGGGCGTGGCGTTGGCAATTTCACCGAGATAGCCGAGGCCGCCGGTCTGATCGACTTCGTTCGACTGCTCGATGGATTCATACACCGTCACGACGTCGGCCGGCCGCCCCTGCTGGATCAGCTTGCCGATGTGGCGAAAGATCCGTCGGTGGTCGTCACGATAGAAATCGGTTTCGCGCACCACATCGCCAATGCGGTCCCACGCCACGTTGTCGATCAGCAGGCCGCCGATCAAGGATTGCTCGGCCTCGATTGAATGCGGGGGAAGCTTGAGCGCGGCGACTTGTGAATCGACCGGCTGCGGGGGATTAAAGGCACGGACCTGGGCCATCGCTGTCTCCGAATTGAAGCGCAGAGTCTACCCCGCACGGCAGCGGATGGTAAGTGGACAAGCTGTGGAAATGTTGTGGAGAAACTGTGTAAATGCAGTGGAGCAAATTCATGCACCGCAATACAAAACGGGCCGCTGATTTTGTCAGCGGCCCGCCTTTTTTGGCTTGCAGTAAGGCTTACTGCTCGCCGAGCACGGACACCGTCACCGTCACCACTACGTCGGTGTGCAGAGCGATCTGGACCGGCGTATCGCCGACGGCCTTGAGCGGACCGTCGGGCAGGCGGATCGCCGACTTCTCGATCTGGAAACCCTGTGCGGCAATCGCCTCTGCGATGTCGTGAGCCGACACGGAGCCGAACAGGTGGCCATCGATGCCGGTCTTGCGGGTAATTTGCAGCATCAGGCCTTCCAGCTTTTCGGCCTGGGCCTGGGCGGCGGCAACCACCTCGGCGTGGATGCGTTCGAGTTCAGCGCGCTTTTCCTCGAATACCTTGCGGTTGGCTTCCGTCGCACGCTTGGCCTTGCCTTGCGGAATCAGGAAATTGCGCGCATAGCCGTCCTTGACCTTGACCACATCGCCGAGGCCGCCCAGGTTGACCACCTTTTCCATCAGAATAATTTGCATGGTCTTGTCCTCGCTTACTGGTGCAGATCGGTGTAGGGCAGCAGCGCCAGGAAACGCGCGCGCTTGATGGCGGTCGACAATTGCCGCTGATAGCCAGTCTTGGTGCCGGTAATGCGCGCCGGCATGATCTTGGCGTTTTCGGCGATGAAATCCTTGAGGATTTCGACGTCCTTGTAGTCGATCTCTTCAATCTTCTCTGCCGTAAAACGGCAGAACTTGCGGCGCTTGAACAGGCTGCGGCCCTTGTCGTCCTTGCGCTTTACACCGGTCTTGCTCTTAGGTTTGAATGCCATTTTCAGTTCCTTCCACGAATTCGACTGTATTCACATGCAGTATCGGGCTGCGTCGCTTGAGACTCCTGGCGGCGAGAAAACCAGCCACCCTGATTCCATCCCCCGGCTTGGCTGCAAGCAGCACTTGCGCCGATCGGCCCATTGCTACACAGGCCATCTCGCATTCCACTTTGCGCTCAACGTCGGCTTCGACCTGGGTCGAGACATGCGCGAGGAGAAATTCGAGAACCGGTATCCCGGCGGGGGTGCGGCGCAACGCGCCGCGCTCAAGCAAGCGCCCCGACAACTGCGTCAGGTTGCTCGGCTTGTCCTCAGGCGGCAACGGCAGCAGCCGGAGCCTCCACCTTGACTTCGCCCTGGGTCAA
>JAPLQZ010000170.1 GCA_026399415.1 Rhodocyclales bacterium
CCGTTATTCACGCCCCAGACGAATACCAGCCAGTTGCTGATCACCAGCGCCGATGCCAGCGCAATGCGCGCCAGTTGCGCCGGTATGCGGGCAATCCGCAGGGCATCATCGAAGCCGCGACCAAAACCGATCACGGCGGTCATCAACACCATGGCCCAGATCACGCGATGGGCGATGATCTCATCGGCTGGCACCTCGGCAATCTGCTTGAAGAATACCGGCACCAGACCCCAGACCAGGTAGGCGGTGAGCCCGGCAAACACTCCCAGCCGGGTGTTTTCCCGCGTCGCGGCGGGTGGACTGCCGCTCACGCCAGGCCGGCGAAACTGATGATCGGATCGAGATAGTCGTCCCAGCGCGTAAAGCTGTGATCGCCGCCGGGCAGCACGGTTTGCCGCGCGCCGGTGTAGCGGCTGACGGCGTGGCGGTAGTCGAGTGTTTCGTCGCCTTCCTCAGCCAGTAGCCAGAAGCGCTGCGGCTTGCTCAGGACCGAAATCTCGATGGCACGCAGTTGCTCGACGTGGTCGCGGGTGAAATCGAAGGATTCGCCCGAGTAGAGCCAGCGCTGCGGGCCGACGAAATCCTTCAGCGAGAGATGCGCGACCACGGCGGGATTGACCAGCACGGCCTTGAGATCGAAGGTTTCTGCCAGATACGTGGCGTAGTAGCCGCCGAGCGACGAACCGACCACGGTGCTGACACCGTGGTCGGCGATCAGCTTCGTGGCGAGCGCGATCGCTTCGCGCGGTGACGCCGGCAATTGCGGGCCGATGAATTTTTCGCCGAGGCCGCGTTCGCGCATGCGAGCACCGAGCGCCTGCGCCTTGTGCGACTGCGGGCCGCTGGTGAAGCCGTGCAGATAGAGAATCAAGGACTGCTCCAGTCCACCAGTCCGAACTGCCAGGTCGCCAGCGCGCAGCAGCCAGCGCACGCAGAAGAAGGCCGAAACGAAGGCGGCGACGAAGCCGACGATCCACATGCCAAGGTCATCGAGGGCCAGCAGGTGACGTTCCTTGTAGAGCTGATATGCGGTGGCGGCGAGCAAGGTGGGAATCGCCAGGAAGAAGGAAAATTCTGTCGCCGCCCGGCGCGAAAGACCGAACAGCAGGCCGCCGATGATCGTCGCGCCGGAGCGCGAGGTGCCGGGAATCAGCGCGCAGGCCTGCGCCAGTCCGAGCTTGAAGGCGTCGATCAGATCGAGATCCTCCACGTTGTCGACGCGGATGCGATGCTCGCGCCGTTCAGCCCAGAGGATGATGAAGCCGCCGAGGATGAAGGTGGTCGCCACCGTGACCGGGTTGAACAGGTTGGCCTTGATCGCCTTGCCAAAGAGCAGGCCGAGCACGGCAAGCGGCATGAAGGCGACGGCGAGGTTGAGAGTGAAACGCTGCGCGGCCCGGTCGTTGGGCAGACCGCGGATCACGCGCACGATGCGCTCACGATATTCCCAGCAGAGCGCGAAAATTGCGCCGGACTGGATCACGATTTCGAACAGCTTGCCCTTCTCGTCATTGAAGTGCAGCAGGTCTCCGGCGAGGATCAGATGGCCGGTGGACGAGACGGGAAGGAACTCGGTGAAGCCTTCGACCAGGCCGAGTATCAGCGCCTGCAGCAGCGGGTGGAAATCCATGTCAGGAGAATAAGTTGGCGCCTAAAGAGGCCGCCGAGTCTAGCATGCCGCGGTGGCCGCCTCCAGCTGCGTCAGCCACGCCAGCGCCGCCTCGCGGTCGCTGCCGCACATTTCGATTGACGGCTGAAGTCCGGCACAGCAGGCCGGCCGCTGCGCAGTGCCGAAAATCGCGCAGCGCGACTCCGGTGTCAGGTGGCTGCAGACTTCTCCCGCGGGTTTGTGTAGCGAACTGATTGAAGGCGCGATGCAGCAGGCGCCACAGCCGGGGCGGCAGTTCATGATCGCCGTATCGTCAGCGCCGACTCTCAACTTGCCTTGTAGATCTCGCTGCCGGCTTTGACGAACTCTACCGACTTCGTCTCCATGCCCTTGTTCAGCGCCTCCTGCTCCGAGACGCCCAGCTTGGCGGCGTATTCGCGCACGTCCTGGGTGATCTTCATGGAGCAGAAATGCGGCCCGCACATGGAACAGAAATGGGCCAGCTTGGCGCCGTGCTGCGGCAGGGTTTCGTCGTGGAATTCGCGCGCCTTGTCGGGGTCGAGGCCGAGGTTGAACTGGTCTTCCCAGCGGAACTCGAAGCGCGCCTTCGACAGCGCGTTGTCGCGTGCCTGTGCTCCCGGATGTCCTTTCGCCAGATCGGCGGCATGGGCGGCGATCTTGTAGGCCATGATGCCGTCCTTGACGTCGTTCTTGTCGGGCAGGCCGAGGTGTTCCTTCGGCGTGACATAACAAAGCATGGCGGTGCCGTACCAGCCGATCATCGCGGCGCCGATGGCGCTGGTGATGTGATCGTAGCCCGGCGCGATGTCGGTGGTCAGCGGGCCCAGGGTGTAGAACGGCGCTTCGCCGCAGAGACGCAGCTGCTCGTCCATGTTGAACTTGATCATGTGCATCGGCACGTGGCCCGGGCCTTCGATCATCACCTGCACGTCGTGCTTCCAGGCGATCTGGGTCAGTTCGCCGAGGGTTTCCAGTTCGCCCATCTGCGCTGCGTCGTTGGCGTCGTAGATCGAGCCCGGACGCAGGCCGTCGCCGAGGCTGAAGGCGACGTCGTAGGCCTTCATGATTTCGCAGATGTCCTCGAAATGGGTGTACAGGAAGTTCTCCTTGTGGTGCGACAGACACCACTTGGCGAGGATCGAGCCGCCGCGGCTCACTATCCCGGTCATGCGCTTGGCCGTCATCGGTACATAGCGCAGCAGCACGCCGGCGTGGATGGTGAAGTAATCCACGCCCTGCTCGGCCTGCTCGATCAGCGTGTCGCGGAACACTTCCCATGTCAGGTCCTCGGCCTTGCCGTCGACCTTTTCCAGTGCCTGGTAGATCGGCACCGTGCCGATCGCCACCGGCGAATTGCGCACGATCCACTCGCGCGTTTCGTGGATGTTCTTGCCGGTGGACAGATCCATCACCGTGTCGCCGCCCCAGCGGATGGCCCAGGTCATCTTGTCGACTTCGTCCTGGATGGTCGAGGCCAGCGGCGAGTTGCCGATGTTGCAGTTGATCTTGGTCAGGAAGTTGCGGCCGATGATCATCGGCTCGGACTCGGGGTGGTTGATGTTGTTGGGGATGATGGCGCGGCCGCGGGCAATTTCGTCGCGGACGAATTCGGGCGTGATGACTTTCGGTGTGGCGGCACCGAAATTGTGGCCCGGATGCTGGCTGCGCAGCAGATCGTCCAGCCCGTCGAGTTTCTGGTTTTCGCGGATGGCGACGTATTCCATTTCCGGCGTGATGATGCCGTGGCGGGCGTAGTGCATCTGCGAGACGTTCTTCCCGGCCAGAGCCCGGCGTGGCTTGCGTCCGAGGTCGAAGCGCAGGCCGGCCAGTTCGGCGTTCATGTTGGCAGAAGCGGCACGCTGGCGACCGTACTCGGAAGAACGGTCGAACAGTTCCTCGGTATCGCCGCGTTCGGCGATCCAGCCGGCACGCAGCGCGGGCAAGCCCCGGCGGATGTCGATGGCGGCGGTCGGATCGGTGTAGGGCCCGGAGCAGTCATACACGGTGACCGGCGGGTTGGGAATATCACCGGTCGGGCTCTGCGCGATTTCGCGCATCGGTACGCGAATGTCCGGGCGGCTGCCGCTGACATAAACCTTGCGCGAGTTTGGCAAGGGGGCGATGGCGGCCGCATCTACGTGGGCGTCGGCAGCGATGAATTTTTCATTGGCATTCATGGGGCAAACTCGATTCTGTTGGGGGGTGGGGCAGAGGCTTGAAACTACTGGAAAGGCGCGTGGAATGCAACCCGTGGCGCAGCAAGGACAAGGCAGTTTTCAGCCGGTGAAGCCGATCTTCTTCAGTGCCGCGTGGATCTTGTCGGCGAGCAGAGCGTGGCCGGCAGCATTCGGGTGCAACTGGTCGCCCTTGAGATTGGTATCGGAAAGAACGTCGGCAATCGCGTCCTCGATCAGCGGCACTTTCTTGTCCTTGGCCACCTCGGCGTAGAAATCGGCGGGCGACAGATTGTTGAACACGGCGCCGGCGATGCTGGGTTTCGGCGTCGCCAGCAAGACCGCCCTGGCGCCGCGCGCCTTGACCATATCCAGCATGCTGCCGAGATGGGTGACGGTTTGTCCTTGCGGCAGCCTACGCAGCATGTCGTTGCCGCCCAGGCTCACCAGCACCAGTTGCGGCTGGTGTTCGTCGAGCAGGGCCGGCAGGCGCGCCAGCGCTCCGGCGCTGGTATCGCCGCTAATGCCGGCATTGATCACCACCCAGCCGGTCTTCTGCGCCAGCAGCGTCGGCCAGTCTTCGCCGGGCTTGACGCCATGAGGCGCGGTCAGGCTGTCACCCAGTGCGAGTACCTTGCTCCCCGCCGGCAAGGCCGCTTCCTTCCTTGTGCCGCCGCAAGCGACGGCAAGCACCAGGACAGCAAGGGCCAGAAAACTGCGGGCGTGCAGCATGGATTTGTTCATGAGCGGCTAGGACTGGCCGAACACTTCATTCAACTGCCGCGCGACGCGGATGAAGGTGGTGCGCTTCGACAACTCCCTGAGCTTGTGCGCGCCGACATAGGTGCAGGCCGAACGCACCCCGCCGAGAATCTCCTGCACGGTATTGCCGACCGGTCCGCGGTAGTCGAGCAGCACCTCCTTGCCTTCCGAGGCGCGGTAGTTGGCGACGCCGCCGGCATGCTTGTCCATCGCCGTGCGCGAACTCATGCCGTAGAAGCGCACCTTGCGCGCGCCATCAATCTCGGCGACTTCGCCCATGCACTCGTCGTGGCCGGCCAGCATGCCGCCCAGCATGACGAAGTCGGCGCCGCCGCCGAAGGCCTTGGCCAGGTCGCCCGGCGAGGTGCAGCCGCCGTCGGCGCAGATCAGGCCGCCAAGGCCGTGGGCGGCGTCGGCGCATTCGATGATGGCCGAGAGCTGCGGATAGCCGATGCCGGTCATCTTGCGCGTGGTGCATACCGAGCCGGGGCCGATGCCGACCTTGACGATGTCGGCGCCGTCGAGAACCAGTTCCTCCGCCATTTCGCCGGTGACGACGTTGCCTGCCATGATGGTGATCTGCGGGTGGGCGTCGCGCAGACGGTGGAGAAAATCGACGAAGGACTTGGTGTAGCCATTGGCCACATCAACGCAGACATAGGCAATGGCGTCGCCGGCCTCCTGCTTGACGCGGTAGAACTTTTCGTAATCCTCGCGGGTGATGCCCATTGAATAGAACACCGTCGATGCTTCCGGCAAGGCCTGGAAAAAGTTGATCAGTTCGCGCTCTTCATAGTGCTTGTGCAGGGCCGTAGCAAGCTGGTATTGGCTCAGCGCGCGGGCCATTTCGAAGGTGCCGACGGTATCCATGTTGGCGGCGATGATCGGCACGCCCTGATAGCTCCGTCCGGAATGGCGGAAGACGAATTCGCGCGAAATATCGACCTCGGAGCGCGACGTCAGCGTCGAGCGTTTGGGGCGGATGAGGACGTCCTGAAAATCCAGTTTGAGTTCTTCTTCGATGCGCATTGCGGCTTCCTTCGTCGAATGTCGAGACAGCGGTGAATTTATCCGGCGATCAGCGCGACGAGTTCGCTCAACTGCGAAATCATGTGGTCGGGCGGAATGTCGGCAAAGGCGGCTTCGTCACACTCTCCGCCGCGGATGATGGCCACGGGCACGCCGGCCGCTCTGGCACCGAACACGTCTGCCCGGCTGTCGCCGACGAAGATCACCTGATCCGGCGCGAGCTGCCAATCAGCGAGCGTGCGCAAGATGCCCTCGGCTCTGGGCTTCATCCAGGTCACATCGTCGCGGGCAACGACCGGCTGCAAGCATTGGGCGAAGTCGAAACGCTCCAGGGCGCCGTTGAGCGCCCCTCGCCCGACGTTGCTGACCATGCCCACGTGCAAGTCGCGGTCGACCAACTCGCCGAGCAGTTCCGCCGCGCCCGACCGCGGCGCCCATCGCGTCAGCGCGTCAAAATCCCAGCGATCGTAAATGGGACCCAGCGCCTGATGCAATTCGGCCATGCGTCCCTGCGGCGCAAGCCGGTCGGCGGCGGCGTTCCACATGGTCGCGTAGTTGCCCCGGGCAAACTCGCCACCCTCGAAGCCGAGCCGGGCGAACGCGAAGCGCAACTCGGTTTCGGCAGGTTCCAGCTGCCACTGGAAATTGACCAGCGTACCCTCGAAGTCAAAAATGACCGCCGAGTAGGCGAGGCTCGTTGCAGGAGATGGAAGTTTCGACCGCATGCGGGAAGTATCGTCCGCGTCGGCGCCCCGGTCAAACGCCAATCCTCCTCGGATTCGGGTGCGCCCACCACAATTGGCACAGGAAGCAACAGCGGCTTTCATCTCGATGGGGCGGTCTGGGGGAGTCCACGCGAAACAGCGCGCCAGACTTGACACCAACTTCCGCATGGATATACTGACTGACTGGTCAGTAACTAATTTACCTTGCGATGGCCGCTTTAACCCATCCCCGTCAACGTCGCAAAGAAGCACGTCCAGCCGAACTCATGGCTGCGGCGCTCGAATTGTTTGTCGAAAAGGGTTTCGCCGGCACCCGGCTGGAAGATGTGGCGGCACGCGCCGGTGTGTCGAAGGGAACGCTATACCTTTACTTCGACAGCAAGGAAGCGCTGTTCAAAGCCGTGATTCAGGAAGGCATCGTGCCGATTCTCGAAGAGGGCGCGGGCCTGGTCGACAGCTTCCAGGGCAGCACCGCCGATCTGCTGCGGGCGCTGATCGGCGAATGGTGGCAGCGCATCGGCAACACGCATCTGGCCGGCGTGCCCAAACTGATGATCAGCGAGGCGGGAAATTTTCCGGAACTGGCGATCTATTACCACGACACCGTGATCGTGCGCGGCCGCGACCTGATGCG
>JAPLQZ010000017.1 GCA_026399415.1 Rhodocyclales bacterium
ACTCGACGCCGTGCACAGGGTCCATCGGCAGCAGGTCGAGCGCGATCAGCCGCCCGCCGGGTGTCACGCGCCGGGCGGCAACCTGCGACCAGCTGCCGGGAGCAGAACCAAGATCGACTACCGTCATGCCCGGTTTCAGCAGCTTGTCCTTGTCGTCGATTTCGGTCAGCTTGAACGCGGCGCGGGAACGCCAACCGTCCACCCTGGCACGCTGCACGTAAGCATCGTTGACGTGCTCGGTGATCCACGCCTTGGTGGTCTTGTTCTTCTTGATCTTGCTCTCTATCTTCCCGCTCACGTTACAATTCCGCCATGACTGAAAATACCACCCCACTGAGCCCCACCCAGCGCCGCGCCCTGCGGGCCACCGCGCATCATCTGAATCCCGTCGTTTCCATCAGCCAGAAAGGCCTGACGCCTTCCGTGCTGGCGGAAATCGACCGTTGCCTCACGGCCCACGAACTGATCAAGCTGCGACTTTACGGCATCGAACGGGACGCTCGCGACGCCCTGTTCACAGAAATCTGCGCTGCGCTCAACTGCGCCGAGGTGCAGCACATCGGCAACTTGCTGGTACTCTGGCGCGAGAATCCCAAGGATGCGGCCGTACAGGAGTCGGCGCCGGCGAGACGGCGAAACGCCGCGCTGGTAACCAAGAAACAAGCCGCCGCGCGCACCGAAACGCGCAACCGCAAACGCTGAAACTATCGGCCTTTGCCGCGTTCCTGCAGGATCACCAGCGCGATTCCGAGCAGGGATTGCAGCAGATAAAGCGCACTCGACACGCCGTGCCAGGTAGTAAAGCGATCGCGCAGGGCGCTTTCCATGACCCGGCGCGGCAGGGCATCTGCCTGCAGTTGCATCAGTATCGGCTGTACGCCGAAATGGCCGGCCACGGTCAGGGCGAGCATCAGCAGCACAATCCAGAACACGCCGGACTGGATCGCCCGCCAGCCTTTGCCGATCAATACAAACAGGATCAGGTAAGCCCCGCAGGCAAGTCCGACCCAGGCCGTGACGGTGAACATTCCGACCGCCAGACTGCCTGCCATGCCGCGATCCGCAAGCTGGGTGAACAACACAGGCGCAGCGATCAAGCCTATTGCCAGCAGGCTGCCGACCCAGACGGCCACCGCGAGACTGTAAAGCGCGGACGCCAGACCCCTCATATCAGATGTACTTGACGTCGAGTATTTCGTACTCGCGCCGCCCGCCAGGTGTCTGCACTTCGGCGACGTCGCCGGCGAACTTGCCGATCAGCGCACGCGCCACCGGAGAGTTCAGCGAAATCATGGCGGCCTTGATGTCCGCCTCGTCATCGCCGACGATCTGGTAGGTCACGATTACGCCGCTATCCTGGTCTTCGAGTTCGACGGTGGATCCGAACACCACGCGGCCATCGGCATCCAGGGCCGCCGGATCGATGATCTGCGCGTTGCCAAGCTTGCCTTCGACTTCCTTGAGGCGACCTTCGAGAAAGCCCTGCCGTTCCTTGGCGGCATCGTATTCGGCATTCTCCGACAGATCGCCATGCGAGCGCGCCTCGGCAATCGCGGCGATCACCGCCGGACGATCGACCGTCTTCAGCCGCTGTAGTTCTTTCCGCAGCAATTCGGCGCCGCGCAGGGTGATGGGATATTTTCCGCTCATACGTTCAACTCGGCATGCAGGGCCTGCAGGGAATAAGTTTCAAGACCGGCGTGGCGCATGCCGGCGCAGGCGGCGCGGCCGCCTTCAACGGTGGTAAACAATGTTACCTTGGCACTCAGCGCGGAGGTGCGAATCGAGCGCGAATCGGCGATCGCGGTGCGCTTCTCCTCGACCGTGTTCACGATCAGCACGATCTCGCCGTTCTTGATCATATCCACGATGTGCGGCCGCCCTTCGGTGACCTTGTTTACAATGCCGACCGGGATGCCGGCGGCCTCTATTGCTCCTCCCGTGCCGCGCGTAGCGACCAGCGAAAAGCCAAGTTCATGCAGCTCGCGCGCGACATCGACGGCCTTCGGCCTGTCACCGGGCTTGACGCTGATGAAGACTTTGCCGGATTTGGGCAGCCGCGTCCCGGCGGCGAGTTGCGACTTGACGAAGGCCTCGCCGAAGGTGCGGCCAACGCCCATCACCTCGCCGGTGGATTTCATCTCGGGACCGAGGATGGTATCGACGCCGGGAAACTTGATGAAGGGGAAAACTGCCTCCTTCACCGAAAAATAAGGCGGAATGATTTCGCGCGTCATGCCCTGGTCGCGCAGGCTGCGCCCGGCCATGCAACGTGCCGCAATCTTCGCCAGCGGCAGGCTGGTGGCCTTGGAGACGAACGGAACGGTGCGCGAAGCGCGCGGATTGACCTCCAGCACGTAGACCACCGCGTCGGCGCCCGTGCCTTGAATGGCGAACTGCACGTTCATCAGGCCGACAACATTGAGACCCTTCGCCATCATCTCGGTCTGGCGACGCAATTCGTCCTGAATTTCCTGCGACAGCGAGAACGGGGGCAGCGAACAGGCCGAGTCGCCGGAATGCACACCGGCCTGCTCGATATGCTCCATGATGCCGCCAATCAGGACTTGCGTGCCATCCGACAAGGCATCGACATCCACCTCGATGGCGTCGTTGAGGAAGCGGTCGAGCAGCACCGGGGAGTCAAAGGAAACCTTGATCGCGTCGCGCATGTAGCGTTCAAGATCCTTCTGCTCATGCACGATTTCCATGGCCCGGCCGCCGAGTACATAGGAAGGCCGCACTACCAAGGGGTAGCCGATCTCGGCCGCCAGGCGAATCGCGTCGGACTCGGTGCGCGCGGTGCGATTCGGCGGCTGCTTCAGCCCCAGATCGTGCAGCAGTTTCTGGAAGCGCTCGCGGTCCTCGGCGGCATCGATCATGTCGGGACTGGTGCCGATGATGGGGACGCCATTGGCTTCGAGCTCGCGCGCCCGCTTCAGCGGCGTCTGTCCGCCGAATTGCACGATGACGCCGGTCGGCTGCTCGACATGGACGATTTCGAGGATGTCTTCCAGCGTTACCGGCTCGAAATAGAGGCGGTCCGAGGTGTCGTAATCGGTGGACACGGTTTCCGGATTGCAGTTGACCATGATGGTCTCATAGCCATCCTCGCGCATGGCCAGCGCCGCATGCACGCAGCAGTAGTCGAACTCGATGCCCTGGCCGATGCGGTTGGGGCCGCCGCCCAGCACCATGATTTTCTTGCGCGCGGTCGGCCGCGCTTCGCACTCTTCCTCGTAGGTCGAGTACATGTAGGCGGTCGATGTGGAGAACTCCGCGGCGCAAGTGTCAACGCGTTTGTACACCGGGCGGATGTTCAAACGGTGGCGCAGTTCGCGCACCGCCGTCTCGCCAGCGCCGACTATCGTGCCGATGCGTCGATCCGAAAAGCCCTTGCGCTTGAGATTGCGCAGCGTGACGGCATCGAGGTCAGCCAGATTCTGCGAACGCATCCAGCCTTCAGTGGTGATGATGTCTTCGATCTGCACCAGGAACCACGGATCAATTTTGGTCAGATCGAACACCTGCTGCAGCGTATAGCCCTCGCGGAAAGCCTGGGCGACATACCAGATGCGCTGCGGACCAGGACTGGCGAGTTCGCGATTGATCTCCTCGCGATCGGCTTCGATTTCATCGAAGCCATAGACGCTGACTTCAAGCCCGCGCAGGGCTTTCTGCATCGACTCCTGGAAGCTGCGGCCGATTGCCATGACCTCGCCCACGGACTTCATCTGCGTCGTCAGGCGGTCGTTGGCCGTCGGAAATTTCTCGAAGGCGAAGCGCGGTACCTTGGTCACCACATAGTCGATGGACGGCTCGAAGGAGGCCGGCGTGGCGCCACCGGTAATGTCATTCTTCAGCTCGTCGAGGGTGAAACCGACGGCCAGTTTGGCCGCCACCTTGGCAATCGGGAAGCCAGTAGCCTTCGAGGCCAGCGCCGAAGAGCGCGAGACACGCGGATTCATCTCGATCACCACCATCGCGCCGTTCTTCGGATTGATGGCGAACTGCACGTTGGAACCGCCGGTATCGACGCCGATCTCGCGCAGCACGGCAATGCTGGCGTTGCGCATGATCTGGTATTCGCGGTCGGTCAGCGTCTGTGCCGGGGCGACGGTGATCGAATCGCCGGTATGGACGCCCATCGGATCGAGATTCTCGATCGAACAGATGATGATGCAGTTGTCCTTGTGATCGCGGACCACTTCCATCTCGTACTCTTTCCAGCCGAGCAGCGATTCCTCGATCAGCAATTCCTTGGTTGGACTGGCTTCGAGGCCGCGCTTGCAGATCTCGACGAATTCTTCCTGGTTGTAGGCGATGCCGCCGCCCGAACCGCCCATGGTGAAGGAAGGCCGGATGATCGCCGGAAAACCGATGGCACCCTGCACCTGCTGCGCCTCTTCCATGCTGTGGGCGATGCCGGAGCGCGCCGAACCGAGACCGATGCGGGTCATCGCCTGCTTGAACTTCTCGCGGTCCTCGGCCATGTCGATCGCTTCGCGCGAAGCGCCGATCATCTCGACGCCGTATTTCTCCAGCACGCCGTGCTTGGCCAGATCGAGTGCGCAGTTCAGTGCGGTCTGCCCGCCCATGGTCGGCAGCACGGCATCCGGCCGCTCCTTGGCAATGATGTTTTCCAGCACGCGCCAGGTGATCGGCTCGATGTAGGTGACATCGGCCATGCCGGGATCGGTCATGATCGTCGCCGGATTCGAGTTGACCAGAATGACGCGGTAGCCCTCTTCGCGCAGGGCCTTGCAGGCCTGCGCGCCGGAATAATCGAACTCGCAGGCCTGGCCGATGATGATCGGGCCGGCGCCGATGATCAGGATGCTGTGGATGTCGCTACGCTTGGGCATGACGATTGTGCCTAATGATTGCCTGTCAATTCAGGGTCGAATTGGCGAGCTTCGCGCCAAATCCGATAAACATTGCGCCGACCCCGCCGGTTGCGCCGGCTGAAAGCCTGCGCCGGCTGCGGAACTGCTGCGCCAGATGGGCTCCCCCCAGGATCAGCACTGACAGATACAGCCCGCTGATGATCTGGCAGATCAGCCCGAGGATGGCGAAGGACAGCGCCGGATAGGCGTAGGCTGGATCAACAAACTGGATGAAGAAGGAAACGAAGAACATGATGGCCTTGGGATTCATCAGGCTGATCACCAGCGCGGCATGGAAAGGCCGCGTCGCATCGACCCGCGGCTGTGTCGCAGAGCCCTGGAACCGCGCACGCCACATCGCCCACGCCGCGCGCAGCAGGCCGATGCCCAGCCAAGCCAGATACGCCGCGCCGATGTACTTCAGCACCATGAACAGAGCGGGACTGGCCTGCAACAACGACGCCACGCCAGTCGCCGAGAGCACCATCAGGATCGCATCGCCGACGAAGATTCCGCAGGCGCCGAGATACCCGGCGCGAACGCCACGCTGGGAAGCCACCGACAGCACATACAGCGAATTGGGGCCGGGCAGCAACACGATGAATATCGTGCCCAGCACATAGGTGGCGAGATCGGTAATTCCGTAGGTCATGAACTACTTCGCGGCCATCGACTGAATGAAGCGGTCAAAGAGATAGGCCACGTCGTGCGGCCCCGGGCTGGCTTCGGGATGCCCCTGGAAGCAGAACGCCGGCCGATCGGTCCAGGCCATGCCCTGCAGGCTGCCGTCGAACAGCGAAACGTGGGTCACTTTCACGTTGGCCGGTAGCGTTGCGGGATCGACCGCGAAGCCATGATTCTGGCTGGTGATCAGCACCTGCCCGGTTTCCAGATCCTTGACCGGATGATTGGCGCCATGGTGGCCGAATTTCATTTTCAGCGTCTTGCCGCCGCCCGCCAGCCCCATCAACTGATGGCCGAGACAGATGCCAAACATCGGCAGGCGGCGCTCAAGAATCTCGCGGATCGCAGCCACCGCGTAATCACAGGGTTCCGGATCGCCTGGACCGTTGGACAGGAAAATGCCATCGGGTTTCAGCGCCAGCACGTCTGCCGCAGGCGTCTGCGCCGGTACCACGGTGAGTTTGCAGCCGCGCGATGCCAGCATGCGCAGGATGTTGCGCTTGACACCGAAATCGTAGGCGACGACATTGAAACGAGCCGTGTCAGGCTGCGTGAATCCAGCGCCGAGTTTCCACTCACCCTCGCTCCACGCATAGGGCTGTGATGCGCTGACCACCTGAGCCAGATCCATCCCGGCCAACCCGGGAAAGGCGCGCGCCTGGGCCACGGCAGCATCGGCATCGAGTTGGTCGCCGGCCGCATTGGCAGATACGAGGCAGCCGGCCTGGGCGCCCTTTTCGCGCAGGATGCGGGTCAGTTTGCGGGTGTCGATGTCGGCCAGCCCGAGCACCTTCTCGGCGCGCAGATAGGCATCGAGCGTCTGCTCGCTGCGAAAATTGGAGGCCAGCAGCGGCAAATCGCGGATCACCAGGCCGGCGGCATGGATGCGCCCCGATTCGCAGTCTTCGCGATTGACGCCGTAATTGCCGATGTGGGGATAGGTGAGGGTGACGATCTGACGGGCGTAGGACGGGTCCGTCAGGATTTCCTGGTAGCCGGAGAGCGCGGTATTGAATACCACTTCGCCCACGCTGGCGCCGCTGGCGCCGATGCCCTTGCCCCTAAACACCGTTCCGTCGGCCAGGGCAAGAAGGGCGGGCGGAAAGTGAGGCACGATGGGGCTCCCGGAACAAGACAATTCGGCAATCGGAACCGGACGCCGCTTGATTCACATAGCGTCCGGCAAATCGTTGAATTATAGCTTGTCAGGCCGGCTATCGCAACGCGGGCGACGCGCACTGTTGCGAGTTCGTGATGTGTCCGGTTCTGTAGCACGACAACTGTCCGGTTGTCATAGTGCCCCGAAGGGGGAACGAGATGAAACGGACGGAACTGCTACAGGAGATCCGGAAGATGAGATTCGAAGAAGCGTACGAAGGG
>JAPLQZ010000044.1 GCA_026399415.1 Rhodocyclales bacterium
GGCATCGTCGAGCACGATGTACTTGACCTTTTCACCACCGATTGTCTGTGGCAGCAGGGCAAAGGTCTGCTTCTCCGGTATCCCCAGCGACGCCGCCGGACCGGTGGCCGATACGCTGACACCGATGGTGACGTCGGCCCAAGCAGGAACCAGAGCCAGACCGAACGATAGCCCG
Source organism: Rhodocyclales bacterium (assembly GCA_026399415.1). Classification (GTDB taxonomy): domain Bacteria; phylum Pseudomonadota; class Gammaproteobacteria; order Burkholderiales; family Rhodocyclaceae; genus Sulfuritalea. The sequence goes on from JAPLQZ010000044.1 coordinate 176, forward strand.
GCAACGATAGCAACAGTTTTCATGTTCTCCTCCTATGGATTGAAATTTTGATTGCGCCGTGCAGCCTTTATCAGGCTGTTCTATTTTTTTGATGGCCGCGCATCATGAGAGCAAAGACTAGCAAGTAAAAACTCACTTGTCAAACGCCTGTCAATTAGTTAGTCTACTGTCTGGATTTCGTCATGCAGGTGGAAACCGGCAGCGGATCGGAGGATAGCGATGGAGCGACTGGAAGATTCAAAACCGGACACAGGGACCGCCTCTCTGGAAGCATCCGTGCTGCTGTTCGCCCGCAAGCATCCCCAGTTTGGGCAGGCCAAGGTCGCCCATGAACTCAATTTGACCGGCCAGTCCATATCGCCATCCGGGGTACGCTATATCTGGAAGAAGCACGACCTGGAAACCGCCTACAAGCGACTGAAGGCCCTTGAGTCATCCTCCACCCGGGTCACGCCGAAACTGACTGGAAGTCAGTTGGCCACCCTGAAACGGGGCGACATTACGCGCCGGCTCGCGCAAAAGTCGCGCGCTGCCAAGGCGGGAAGCGAGGCGATCGCACCGGATGAACGTCAGGATCAGATCCTGCGAGCCGCTGCCGAACTTTTTGTAAAACGCGGTTATGGCGGCACTTCCATCCGGGATATCGCGCATCAGGTCGGACTGCTGCCCGGATCCGTCTATCACCACTTCCCTTCCAAGGAAGACTTGTTTGTCGCGATTCACTGCGAGGGTTTTCGGCAACTGGTCATCCGAAGCGAAAACGCGATCCGGACCGAGGCGGATCCATGGCAGCGCCTTGAATTGGCTTGCGCGGTGCATATCGCTTCGGCGGTAGCGGGCGACGCTATCGCCCGGATTACCGCAATCGGCCTGTTCGCCATTCACGAGGACAGGCTGCAAAAGCGACTGGAAAGGGACCGCAAGAATTATGACCAGCGATTCCGCAAGCTGGTCGCCGATCTTGATCTTCCGGGTACCACCGACCGCTCAATTTTCAGACTGGCATTGCTGGGCGCGCTCAACTGGACACTGATCTGGTACCGACCCGGAAAGGCGCCGCCGCGGCAGATTGCCCGTGAGCTGATACGGACTTTTCGCGGAACTGCGTAGCCCGCATACGAAATCGGCCTCGCCGGAATATCCGGCGAGGCCGATGATGTCGAGCAGCGGCCGGCTATCGACCGCTGTTGGCCTCTTCCCTACTTGAGCAGTTTCCAGTCGCCGTTCTCGACCGTCGCCATGACGGCAGCACGCGCATCGAAGCCGTTGTGGTCCTTCGCCGACATGTTGAACACGCCATGCACCGCGGGAAGCTCCTTTACATTCTCTAGGGCATCGCGCAGAGCGGCACGGAACTCGGCGGTACCGGGCTGTGGTCCTTCGCCGACATGTTGAACACGCCATGCACCGCGGGAAGCTCCTTTACATTCTCTAGGGCATCGCGCAGAGCGGCACGGAACTCGGCGGTACCGGGCTTGGCCTTCTTCATCGCTTCAGGAACGGCGCGATTCAGCAGCAGATAGGCATCCCAGCCATGACCACCGAAGGTCGAGCGGCTGTTGGCGCCATGGGCGGCTTCATACACCTTGATGTACTCGAGGGACGGCTTCTTGGACAGATGGCTGTCGGGAAGGTGCTCGGCCAGCAGCATCGGCCCAACCGGGAAGATCGTTCCTTCGACGTTCTTGCCTCCGACGCGCAGGAAATCGCGGTTGGCGATGCCGTGCGTCTGGTAGAACTTGCCCTTGTAGCCACGCTCGATCAGGGTCGCTTGCGGCAGCACGGCCGGCGTGCCCGAACCGGCAATCAGGATCGCATCCGGATTGCCGGCAACGAGTTTGAGCGCCTGCCCGGTAACGCTGGTGTCATTGCGCTGGTAGCTCTCGGTGGCAACGATCTTGATGCCCTTGGCTTCCGCCGCGCCCTGAATTGCCTTGAGCCAGAGCTGGCCGTAGGGGTCGGCATAGCCGATGAAGCCGATGGTCTTGACATTGTTGGCCGCCATATGTGCCGCAATCGCGATGGCCATCTGGTTAAAGTTTTGCGGCGTGATGAACACCCACGGCGCCTTGTCCGCGGCAGGCGCAAACGGCGCCATGGATATCTGCGGCGTCTTGGTTTCAAACGCCACTTCGAGAATGGCGATCGAGGTGGGGGTCGCCGTCGAACCGATGATCGCATCGACCTTGTCTTCGCCAGTCAACTTGCGGGCATTCTTTACCGCCGTGCTGGGATCCGTGGCATCGTCGAGCACGATGTACTTGACCTTTTCACCACCGATTGTCTGTGGCAGCAGGGCAAAGGTCTGCTTCTCCGGTATCCCCAGCGACGCCGCCGGACC
>JAPLQZ010000233.1 GCA_026399415.1 Rhodocyclales bacterium
CGTAGGAACGCCGGCGGACGAGACGCGGCGCATCTGCCGTGGTGATGAACAGCTGGTATTGATTGCTCATTGCCCGTCTCCTATCGCGTTGTGAAATTCGGATAGGCCAAGTTTTGATCATCACGGAACCGGCGCCTAGTGTCGCCATAACCCGACACTTCCGGACTTACGTCCGTTTGCTTGATTGCCCAGTTCCCGGACGGGGCCGGTCAATCGCTTCCAGCGCAAACCGTTGCCCGCGACCGTCGGACCGGGCCGACACCCCGACCAGCCGGGCGTTACCTCAGGCTGGCCAGTCTCAAACGCCCCGCTGCCGCCGCGCCTCAAACAGGCAAATGCCGGCCGAGACTGAAACGTTGAGGCTTTCCACGCTGCCATGCATGGGAATTCGCGCCAGTTCGTCGCAGGTCTCGCTCGTCAGGCGGCGCATGCCGTCGCCTTCGGCGCCGAGCACCCAGGCGCAAGGGACTTTCTGGTCGATGGCGTAGAGCTCGCGTTCGGCCTCACCGGCGGCGCCGATGACCCAGATGCCGCGTTCCTGCATCTCGCGCAGGGACCGCGCCAGATTCGTCACCACGATGTAGGGCACGGTGTCGGCGGCGCCGCTGGCGACCTTGATCACCGTCGCGTTGAGGCCGCAGGCCTTGTCCTTCGGCGCCACCACCGCGTGCGCCCCGGCGGCGTCGGCAACGCGCAGGCAGGCACCGAGATTGTGCGGATCGGTGATGCCGTCCAGCACCAGCAGCAAGGCCGGCTCGCTCAGCCCGTCGAGTACGTCGTCCAGCGTCACATGCTTCGCCTGCGCGGCGACACGCGCCACGACGCCCTGATGCTGCTTGCCGCCGGCCAGGCCGTCCAGCCGTTTGGCATCGGACATGATCACGCGCACGCCATGGGCTTCGGCCAGGCGCAACAGGTCGCGCATGCGTCCGTCCTGACGGCCCTCGGCGACGCTGATTTCCTTTACGTCATCGGCGGCATTGCGCAGTTTGGCGGTGATCGCGTGAAAACCGTGGATCAGTCGGGTGTCAGTCATGGTCCACTCCACCAAGAATTCGCACTACGCGTTGCGGAAAGGGGATCGCAATGCCGGCCTGTTTGAAGTCGCGCCAGATGGCAAGATTGATTTCCGAGCGCAGGACGCTCACGCCTTGCTGCGGATCGCCAACCCAGAAACCAAGTTCCAGATTGATGCCGGAATCGGCAAAGTCCTTGAGCAATACCGCCGGTGCCGGTTCGGTCAGAACGCGCGCCTGAGCCTTGGCTGCCACTGCCATGATGGTCATGGCGCGTTCGAGGTCGCTGTCGTAGCTGACCTGGACCGGCAGCGCAACGCGCACCCTGGGGTCGCTGTAGGACTCGTTCTGCACCACCGAGCCGACCAGCAGTTCGTTGGGCACCAGCGCTTCGACTCCGGCCAGATTCTTCAGCACGGTATAGCGCGTGGTGATGCGCGTCACTTCACCGCGGTCATTGCCCACCGTGATGATGTTGCCGATGCGGATCGAATTGTCGAGCAGCAGGATGAAGCCGGAAACATAGTTGCTGGCAATCTTTTGCAGGCCGAACCCAAGGCCGACGCCGAGCGCACCGCCGAACACCGACAGCGTGGTGAGGTCGATGCCGACCATCGGCAAACCGATCAGCACCGCCAGCAGCATCAGCAACGCCCGGGACAAACGCGCCAGCACCGCGCGCAGATTGTTGTCGAGCCCGACCGCAGCATGCAGCCGCGTTTCGATCGCGCTGGCCAACCAAAGCGCGGCAAGCACCGTCACCAGCACCGCGGCGATGCCCTGCAGCACATGCCACAACGTCAGTTTCTGCTTGCCGGCGGTGAAGGCCACCGATTCCAGCACCGCGATCACATCGGGCAGCAAGCCGGTGATGTGCAGCGCGACGATGCCCCACACCAGCAGCGAGAATACCCGCTCGAACTGGGCCAGCCACGTGGCGCTGAGGAAACTGAAGCGCAGCACGTAGAACACCAGGCGGATGATGGCCAGCGACGACAACAGCGGCAAGGCCAGCGAGAACAGGTTCACATGCATCCAGGGCTGCACCACGATGCGCGCCAGCCACACCAGCAGCAACGCCAGCACCGGGAAAGCGATGCGCTTGAGCCAGCCCTGGCCGAGTTCCCACGGGCTGCCCGGAGCCATCGGCCTGCCGCGCAACATGCGTTCGCCCAGCTTGGCCAGTAGCAGGCAGGCCGCCAGCGCCGCCAGTTGCCAGAGCAGATCCGGCTCGCGCAGGTCGGCGAGGAATCCGCGCCACAGGCTCGCCAGTTCGTTTTGCATCATGTCATTGCGTCCCGTTCATTCGTTCGGCCTCGTCCCGATGGCGCCGCCAATTCTCCAGATAGCGCCGCACCAGCGCCGGATTGTCGCGCAGAATCAGCAAATTCTCGGCATTGCGCGCCTGCGCCGACCAGGTGAAATTGTAGCTGCCGGTGATGACAATACCATGGGCGCCGAGAGCGTCGATCAGAAGCACTTTGTTGTGCGCTATGGCATAGCGTGTTTCCAGCCAGACCGGGATGCCCTCGGCCGCGAGTTTGGGAACCAGTGACTTGTCGCCTTTGGCCACCATCTCGCGATCGGCCAGCATCTCGACCGCGACACCACGCGCCTGGGCGTCCTGCAGCGCTTTGGCAATCGACCGGCTGCTGAGCAGGTAGGCCTGTACATGAATGCTCTGCCTGGCTTCGCCCAACGCCCTGACGATGGCGCCTTCGGCATCATCCCACGGCGTGAACAGCACTTCGACCGTCCCCGTCGCCGGCAGCGGCGCAGCACCAACGCCGACTGTCAGGCATAGCAAAATCGTGGCGAGCAGCCTTTTCATTTGGCTCGTTCCAGCACGGCGGCGTAAAAGGCATCAGTGCCATGTTTCTGCGGCGACAGGCGCATGTCCTCGCCGCAGTCGATGACGATGCCCTGTGCCGCCAGTATTTCCTGCGCCGACAGGCGATGGAAGTCGGCATGGGTGGCGAGGAAGGCGTCGACGATGCCTTCGTTCTCCTCCGCCAGAATGCTGCAGGTGGCATACACCAGCCGGCCGCCCGGCCTCAGCAGCTTCGCCGCGGCGGCGAGTATCGCGGCCTGCTTGACTGTCAGTTCATCCACGCTCTGCGGCGACTGCCGCCACTTGAGATCCGGGTTGCGGCGCAAGGTGCCCAGCCCCGAGCATGGCGCATCGACCAGCACGCGATCCGCCTTGCCCTGCAGCCGCTTGACCCGCGTGTCATTCTCGCCGGACAGGCAGGCTGGATGCACGTTGGACAGTCCGGCACGGGCGGCGCGCGGCTTGAGCTTGGCCAGCCGCTTGTCGGATACGTCGAAGGCATACAGGCGTCCGGTGGAACG
>JAPLQZ010000206.1 GCA_026399415.1 Rhodocyclales bacterium
ACCTGGTGCGTCAGATGCAGGCCCGTTCGGTGCAACGGCACTACCTCGCCCTGGCGCTGGGCACGGTCGAGCGCGACGGCATCGTCGATGCGCCGCTCGGGCGCCATGCCGTGCAGCGGACAAAAATGGCCATCGTGCGGGCCGGCGGCAAGGAGGCGCGCACGCATTACGCCGTGCGCGAGCGCTTCGCCAGGGCCACGCTGCTCGAATGCCGGCTGGAGACCGGGCGCACCCATCAGATTCGCGTCCATCTGGCATCGATCAAGCATCCCCTGGCCGGCGATTCCGTCTACGGCAAGACCAGGAGCGGCGATGCCCGGCTCGACGCATTTCCGCGGCAGGCGCTGCATGCGTGGCGGCTGGCTTTGCGGCACCCGGCGACGGGCGCCGACATGGCCTGGGAATCGCCGCTTCCGGCCGACTTCGCGCAACTGCTGGATGAACTGCGAAGTGAGTAGTTTTATCCATCCCGACTGGCCGGCGCCGCCCGGCGTGCGCGCGCTGGCGACGACGCGTTGCGGCGGCGTCAGCCGTGCGCCGTGGCACGGCTTCAATCTCAGTGTCCGTGCCGGCGACGATCCGCGGGCCGTGGCAGCGAACCGGGCGCTGCTGCGCCGCGAACTGCCCGCCGAGCCGGTGTGGCTGGCCCAGGTGCATGGCGCGCGCTGCGTCGATGCCGCCCTGGCGGCGCCCGACGTGGAAGCCGATGCAAGTTTCACACGGCAGCGCGGAGTGGTCTGCGCGGTACTCACCGCCGACTGCTTGCCGGTGCTGCTCTGCGATGATCAGGCCAGCGTGGTGGCGATTGCCCATGCCGGCTGGCGCGGCCTGGCAGCGGGGGTGATCGAGGCAACGGTGGCCGCGCTGGGTGAACCGGGGATGCGCCTCATGGCGTGGCTCGGGCCGGCCATCGGGCCGCAAGCCTTCGAAGTCGGCGACGAGGTGCGCGAGATATTTGTCGATCACGACGCGCAGGCCGCGAGCGCGTTTGCAGCTTCCGCCAACGGCAAATGGCTGTGCGACATTTATCAACTGGCGCGCCGGCGGCTGGATGCCCTGGACATTCACCGTATCACCAGCGCCGACTCCTGCACCATGGGCGATGCAGACCAGTTCTTTTCCTATCGCCGCGACGGCGTCACCGGGCGCATGGCCAGCCTTATCTGGCTGGAATAGCGCCTATAATTTCGCATCCATGTCAGTACTTTCCTGGATCATCCTCATGTCATTGGCCGGCGGCGCGCTCAGCGTTGTCGCCGCGGCGGCATTCGCCTTCAGAGCGCGGACGCAATGGGTATCCCTGCTCATCAGCTATGCCATCGGCGCACTGCTCGGGGCGTCTTTCCTCGAAGTCCTGCCGCATGCCATCATCGCCGGCGGCGATGCGTCGACCACCATGGCGACGGTGCTGGGCGGCATCCTGGCTTTCTTCGTGCTGGAAAAGCTGGTGCTGTGGCGGCATTGCCACATCGAGTCCTGCGAAGGGCATGAGCCGGTGGTACTCAGCCACGGGCATGAGCACGATCACGGCCGCAGCGGCATGATGATCCTGGTCGGCGACACCTTCCACAATACTGTGGATGGAGTGCTGATCGCGGCGGCTTTCATGGAAGACGTGCGTCTCGGCATTGTCACGGCGCTGGCGATGATCGCGCACGAGATTCCGCAAGAGGTGGGCGACTTCGTGATCCTGCTGCATTCAGGCTATTCCAAGGGCCGGGCGCTGGCCTTCAACCTGCTCTCCAGCCTGGCGACGCTGGTGGGAGGACTGCTGGCCTATGTGGCGCTGGGCCAGGTGCAAAGCGCCGTGCCGGTGCTGCTGGCACTGGCGGCGGCGAGCATGATCTATGTCGCCGTGGCCGATCTGATTCCCGGCCTGCACAAGCGCACCGAAATTCGCGCCACGGTGCAGCAGGTGCTTTTGATCGCGGCGGGAATCGGCACCATCGTCCTCACCGATCGCATTGTCGATCGCTTCGCGGGATAAGCCCTTGCTGTTTCGCGGCAGCCTTGCTTGACACCGGTTATTGTGCAGTGCAAAATAAACCCCGTTTTAGCTTCGGCGGCTTCGCTTGACCCCCGCTACGCTCGGGTTAGCCTGCGCTGAAACTTCGTCTTCAGGAGTCATGGATGTCCGTTCCCCCCGATCAGAATGCCGCGCTTCACGCCATGTTTCAGGCGGGAAGCGCCATGGCTCAAGGCTTTAACCAGTTTCTTGCCGAGCAGCAAAAGCTGGCGACGACGCCCCCCGGCGCTAATTCGGCGGCGTGGAGTGCGGAGTCGGAAGAACTCAAGACCCTGCAGCAGGAATGGATGGGGCGGCACGCCCAACTCTGGCAAGGCATGCTGGGCAAGGCGGCCGATCAGTCGGCGCCTCAGCTTGCGAGTGCGGCAACCGGCGACAAGCGTTTCGATCATCCGGCGTGGGGCGAAAGCCCGGTCTATGACTATCTGCGCCAGGCCTACCTGATCAATTCCGAGTACATGAAGCGCATGGCCGAGGCGGCGCCGCTGGCGGACGGCCAGGCGAAGAACCGCATGCGCTTTCTGACGCGGCAAATGATTGACGCGATGGCGCCTTCCAATTTTCTCGCCACCAATCCCGAGTTCGTCCAGAAGGCGCTGGAAACCAAGGGTGAGAGCATCCAGCAGGGCATTCAGAACCTGCTAGGCGATCTGGAAAAGGGTCGCATCTCGATGACCGACGACAGCGCTTTCGAGGTCGGACGCAATCTGGCGATCACTCCCGGCGCGGTGGTATTCGAAAACGAGGTGATGCAACTCATCCAGTATTCGCCGACGACCGAAAAAGTGTCGGAGCGGCCTTTCCTGATGGTGCCGCCATGCATCAACAAATACTACATCCTCGATCTGCAACCGGAAAACTCGCTGGTGCGCTATGCCGTGGAGCAGGGCAACACCGTGTTTCTGGTTTCCTGGCGCAACGTGCAGGCCGACCTCGGGCATCTGACCTGGGACGACTACATCGAGCAAGGGGCGCTGACCGCGATCAAGGTGGTGCAGGATATATGCAAGGTCAAGCAGATCAACGCTCTGGGTTTCTGCGTCGGCGGCACGCTACTCGGCGCCGCACTTTCCGTGGCGCGCATACGCGGCGAGAACCCGGTCGCGTCGCTCACCCTGCTGACGACGCTGCTGGATTTTTCGGACACCGGAGAGATCGGTTACTTCATCGACGAGAAAGCGGTTCAGGCGCGCGAGGCAGGCATCGGCAAGGGCGGCCTGCTGCGCGGCAGCGAACTGGCGACGGTGTTTTCCGCGCTGCGCGCCAACGACCTGATCTGGCAATACGTGGTGGGCAATTACCTCAAGGGCAACAAGCCGCCGGCCTTCGATCTGCTGTAC
>JAPLQZ010000004.1 GCA_026399415.1 Rhodocyclales bacterium
TGCCGCGAAGCAAAATCCCGCACTCGCCGCCTTCGTCGACGAATGCAAGCACGGCTCGGTCATGGAAGCCGACATGGCGACCATGGAAAAGAAGGGCATGCCGACAGGAATCTTTGTTGCCCATCCGCTGACCGGCGACAAAATCGAAGTCTGGGTCGGCAACTATGTGCTGATGAGCTACGGCGAAGGCGCCGTGATGGCGGTGCCGGCCCATGACGAACGGGATTTCGAGTTTGCCAAGAAGTATGGCCTGGCGATCCAGCAGGTGATTGCAGTCGACAGTGAAACCTTCTCGCTAGCCGGCTGGCAGGAGTGGTATGCCGACAAGCAGCGCGGAAGCTGCGTGAACTCCGGCAAGTACGACGGTCTGGGCCTCGAAGCGGCTACCGCGGCCATCGCAGCCGACCTGAAAGTCAAAGACCTCGGCGCTACCCAGGTGCAATACCGCCTGCGCGACTGGGGCGTCTCCCGCCAGCGCTACTGGGGCTGCCCGATTCCGCTGATCCATTGCGACACATGCGGCACGGTGCCGGTGCCCGACGACCAGCTGCCGGTGAAACTGCCCGAAGACTGCGTTCCCGACGGCTCCGGCAATCCCTTGGCGAAACGCGCCGACTTCGTCGATTGCAGCTGTCCCAAGTGCGGCAAGCCGGCCAAGCGCGAAACCGACACCATGGACACCTTCGTTGACTCGTCCTGGTACTACGCCCGCTACTGCGCACCGAACGCAACAACGATGGTCGACGAACGCACCAACTACTGGATGCCGGTGGACCAGTACATCGGCGGCATCGAACACGCCATCCTGCACCTGCTTTACTCGCGGTTCTGGACCAAGGTGATGCGCGATCTGGGGCTGGTCAAGTACGACGAGCCCTTCGCCAACCTGCTGACGCAGGGCATGGTGCTCAACCACATCTTCTCGCGTCGCACCGACAAGGGCGGCATCGAGTATTTCGCCCCGGAAGAGGTCGATCTCAAGCGCGACGAAGGCGGCCACGTGGTCGGTGCGACCTCGAAGGCCGACGGCCAGGCAGTCGACTACGGCGGCGTCGGCACCATGTCCAAGTCCAAGCGCAACGGCGTCGATCCGCAAGCGATTATCGACGAGTTCGGCGCCGACACCGCACGCTTCTTCATGATGTTCGCCTCGCCGCCGGAACAGACGCTGGAGTGGTCGGACTCGGGCGTCGAGGGCGCCTACCGGTTTTTGCGCCGGGTCTGGGCATTTGGCCACGCCATGAAAGAAAAAGGGGCCAGGCTCGAATTACATGAATCTCGTAATTCGAGCCTGGCCCCTTTTTCTTCTAAGCTGCGGCGCGAAATTCACCTGCTGCTGAAGCAGGCCAACTACGACCTGGGCAAGTTCCAGTTCAACACCGTCGCCTCGGCGGCGATGAAAATGCTCAATGCTCTGGAGAAGGTGCCCGCCGGAAACGGCCATGACGCGGTGGTCGCCGAGTGTTTCGGCATCCTGCTGCGCATCCTCTCCCCGATCACACCGCACATCTGTCACGCCTTGTGGATCGAACTGGGCTATGGTGACGACATCATCAAAGCGCCGTGGCCTGAGCCGCTGGCCGCCGCCCTGGTGCAGGAGGAGGAGGAACTGGTGCTGCAGGTCAATGGCAAGCATCGCGGCAACATTCGGGTCAAAGTCGGCGCCGACAGGACGGTGATTGAAGCGGCTGCGTTGTCTTCTGACGCCGCACTGAAGTTCATGGAAGGCAAGCCGGCAAGAAAAGTCGTCGTCGTTCCCGGCCGTCTGGTCAATATCGTAGTCTGAGAGGTTCGCTATGCGCGCAACGAAACTATTTGTCATCCTGCTGCTGATCGGCCTGCTGGCCGCCTGCGGATTCAAATTGCGCGGCGGCGCGGAGCTGCCCGGCTACAAATTGCCGTTCGCGACCATTGCCCTTTCGCTGCCGCCCACTTCCGAGTTCTATGCCCAGCTGAAGCGCAACATCGAGGCCTCGTCACCGGGCACCCGGGTGGTCGATATCAAGGAAGCGGAAGCCATCCTGACCGTGCTGGCCGACACGAACCAGAAGGTCATCCTCTCGCTCAACGCCGCCGGCCGCGCGCGCGAATTCCAGCTGCTACGGACCTTCACCTTCAAAGTGCATGCCAATGTCGCCGGGGTCAAGCCCGCGTCGCCGGTCAAGTACACGGATGTGCCCGCCGCCGTGCCGACCGAATACATCCCGCCCAGCACCATCACGCTGCGCCGCGAGATCACCTTCAGCGACGACCTGGTGCTGTCCAAGGAATCCGAAGAAGCCTTGCTCAAGCGCGACATGGAAAGCGATCTGGTGCAGCAGTTGATGCGGCGGCTGGCGGCAGCGAAACTGCAGCCGGTGAAAGCTGCCGAGTAACCGCTGTGCAGTTGCGGCCCGAACAGCTCGCGGCGCACCTGGACAAGCCGCTGGCGCCGCTGTACCTGCTGCACGGTGACGAGCCGCTGCTGGTGATCGAGGCCGGCGACGCGATACGCGCTGCAGCCCGCAAGCAGGGCTTCGAGGAGCGCGAAGTCATCATCGTCGGCACCAGTTTCAAGTGGGACGAACTGTTTCTGGCGGCCGGCAACATGTCGCTGTTCGGTGGCAGCAAACTGGTCGATCTGCGCATTCCCTCGGGCAAGCCGGGACGCGAAGGCAGCGAGGCGCTGCAACGCTACATCTCGACGCTCGGTCCGGGCATCGTCACCCTGATCACCCTGCCCGAACTCGATTGGCAGGCGAAAAAGGCCGCCTGGGTCACCGCCTTGTCGAATGCCGGCATTGCCGTCGAATGCAACGCGCCGCCGCCGCCGCGCCTGCCGCAATGGATCGCCGAACGCCTGGCGCGGCAGAAGCAGACTGCGCCGCGCGCCGCGCTGGACTTCATCGCCGCCCATGTCGAAGGCAACCTGCTGGCAGCCCATCAGGAAATCCAGAAACTTGGACTGCTCTACCCCCCCGGCGAGGTTTCGCTTGATCAGATTGAAGGCGCCGTGATGAACGTTGCCCGCTACGATGTGTCGGATCTGCGCAACGCCCTCAAAACCCGCGACACGGTGCGCGCCGCACGCACGCTGGAAGGCCTCAAGGGCGAGGATGCCGCGCCGCCGCTGGTGCTCTGGGCGCTGGCCACCGAAGCGCGCGCCGCCTCGGCCCGCCCGGCGCTCTTGCATGCGGCGAAGATTGACCGCATCATCAAGGGTCTGGCGCGTGGCGACGTGTGGGACGAGTTCCTGCAATTGGCGCTGCGTTTGACGCAACCGAGGACACGGTAATGGATGTAAAAACCTACATGCAGCAAGTCGGCCGCAACGCGCGGGAAGCCTCGCGCGCCACGGCGCGGGCCTCGACTGCAGCCAAGAACACGGCACTGCTGGCCATGGCGCGGGCCATTCGCGGGCGCCGCGCCGAACTGCTCGCAGCCAATGCCGCGGATGTCGCGGAAGCCAGCGCCAACGGCCTCGACGCGGCAATGATTGACCGCCTGACACTGACCGAGAAAAGCATCGAAGCCATGGCGCAGGGGCTGGAACAGGTCGCGGCGCTGCCCGATCCGATCGGCGAGATCAGCGACATGAAGCGCCGCCCGTCCGGTATCCAGGTCGGCAGGATGCGCGTCCCGCTCGGCGTGGTCGGCATCATCTACGAAGCTCGACCGAACGTCACGGCCGACGCCGCCGCCCTGTGCCTAAAATCGGGCAACGCGGCGATCCTGCGCGGCGGCAAGGAAGCCCTGCGCTGCAACCAGGCCATCGCGGCCTGCGTCCGTGCCGGCCTTGCCGCGGCCGGCCTGCCCGAAACGGCGGTGCAGGTGATCGAGACCACCGACCGCGAGGCGGTCGGCTATCTGGTTGCCATGCCCGAGTATGTCGATGTGATCGTACCGCGCGGCGGCAAGGGCTTGATCGAACGCGTTTCGAAAGAAGCGCGGGTGCCGGTGATAAAGCATCTCGACGGCAACTGTCACGTCTATATCGATGACGCCGCTGACGCCACGAAGGCACTGAATATCGTCGAGAACGCCAAGACCCAGCGCCTGGGAACCTGCAATACCGCCGAATCGCTGCTGATCGCACGCGCTGTCGCCGTATCGCTGGCGCCGACTCTTGGCAACATGCTCAGCGCCCACGGCGTCGAGATTCGCGGCTGTGCGGAAACGCAGAAACTGGTGCCGCAGGCCATCGCTGCGACGGAACAGGACTATTACGCCGAATATCTCGCCGCCATAATTTCGGTGAAGATCGTCGCCGACGTCGGTGAGGCCATCGAGCACATCAACACCTACTCGTCGGCACACACCGACGCCATCGTCACGGAGAACTACACGAACGCCATGCGCTTTCTGCGCGAAGTGGATTCGGCTTCAGTGATGGTCAACGCCTCGACCCGTTTCGCCGACGGCTTCGAATACGGCCTCGGCGCCGAGATCGGGATTTCCACCGACAAGTTCCACGCCCGCGGACCGGTGGGTCTCGAAGGACTCACTTCACAGAAGTGGATCGTGCTCGGCGACGGCGAGGTTCGCGGGTAATAATCCACCGGCCGGCGCGGGCGAGAAGACCACCGTCTCGACGCGCCCGAGGGCATCGTAGGTTTCCTCGCCCGGATTCTTTTGATCGCGACAACGCCGTGATGCAAGACGGCTTTGAGCCTGAGATCGAGGATGTGCTGGCACGCATCGCACGGACAACTGGCCCGACTGCCCGATAGCTCCTGGGCTTTCGCATGGAATGCGGAAAAGAACGCCGTGACTTGCCGGGCGACGTCACGAGCCGCGGCGGCGTCAGCATCCCCCATTGAAGCGAAGAGGAACGCCGCGTCTCCTTCCAGCTTGTTGAGTGTCAGCGGCACGGAGGCGCGGTCTATGACCGCCTCTATCAGCTGCGAGATGATCTCCTGGGCATGAAGCAGGGCGGTCTTGTGCAGCTTTATGAATCTCGTATAGCCGCCGATGTCGGCGATTACGAGCGCAACATGCGTCAGTTCCATGGTTTGGCGTGCCGAAATTGTTGACGGGCGATCAGGTGATCCACAGAGAAAACACCCGGCCCTTTCGCGATGAGGATGAGCAGCACGGTGGCCCATACGCCGTGCGTCGGATAGGCGTCGGGATAGACCAGAAGCTGAATCGTCAGGGTCATGACCAGCAAGGCGACGGCGGAAAAGCGGGTGGCCAGACCGACGAGGATCAGCAGCGGAAACAGGTGCTCGGCGAAGGCCGCCATGGGTGCAACGAGTTCCGGCGGCACCAGAGGCAGGTGGTACTCATCGCGAAACAGCGCGACGACGGAATCGGACAGCCGCGGCACGCCGAATTGAAATTCGCCACTGACGATGTCGATGGCAAAGCCCTGAACCTTGGTCTGTCCGGATTTCCAGAACACCGCCGCGATGGAAAAACGACCGATCAGCGCGATCAGTGAATCCGGGATGCGGGCAAGCAGGCCAATCAGTGTTGCGATCAGGCTTTGCAGCGAGGAAGGGTTGGCGCGGCCTGGCGCGGTAGCGATGGTGCCGGGGGTCATGATGTCGCGCTCCTCGGGATGATCATGGTGGTTATCGCGCCGCCGCGGATCAGCAGCCCCAGCGTGGCGGCCAGGTCGAATGCGTCATCGGCGGCCAGGGCTTGCTCCGCCGCGCGGCCGAAGGCGATGCCTTGCTCCAGGCCCGTGATGAACACCGCCGCGCCAGCCGCGATGCGGGAGATTTCCACGTCGAGCCCGACACGCAGCACCAGCGCGACTTCGGCGACGTCGGAATCGACCGCAGCCAGCGCGCGCGTCACATCGGTCGTCTGGTGTGCCGCCCAGAGGGAAACCACCGCATGCCGGGAAAACAGAACCTTGAGCGACGGGTGCAAGCCGATTCGCGCCGTGGGCAGCGCCGCTTCATCCTCCAGCAAGGGGGCGATTTCCGCGGGCGTCAGAGGCACGGCATCGGCGGCATGGTAGGCCGACACGCGCAGCATTTCGAGTCGCGCCACGTCCGCCAGATAGGAGACAGCGGCCGCCGGTGGGAATCCTTCGATGAAATCCGCCAACCTGTCGCCGTAGAACGCCAGCATGCGCGAACGCGGCGGGTTTGCCTGAATAAACAGCCGTGCCATGGCGCGAAAAAATTCCTCGCCGACCAGTTCCTGCGTTACCGGATAGGTATCGGCCAGGGCATCGATCAGCGAGACCACGACATTGTTGCGATAGATCGCGAAGCGGCGCCCCGGATCGGAGCCGTTCCACGCCGTCAGGCCCGGCGGGCAGCTTGGCTCTGCGGCCAGCAAGGCGCCGGCAAAGACCTGCTGATCGCTCACGCGCCTACCCCGCACGATGAGTTTGCGGCGGCTGGCGTGGCAGCCGCGTTTGCAACCGCGTCGCGCATCAACCGCTCTGCCTGATGCGCCTCGGCGAGCAACACGGGGAAGGATGGAATGTCGTTGTCGCGCTCGATCAGGGTCGGCAGCGGCCCCAGCCGATCCAGCGCGTAACGGTAGAGGTCCCACACGGCCTGCGCCACCGGCGCGCCGTGGCTGTCTATCAGCAGCGAATCGCCCGCCGCGTCCACGTCACGCGCAAACCCCGCCAGATGAATCTGCCCCACCGCATCCGGCGGCAAGGAATCGATATAGGCGCAGGGGTTGCGGTGATGATTGACGCAGGCGACGTAGACATTATTCACGTCGAGCAACAGGCCACAGCCGGTGCGGAGCACGACTTCGGCGATGAACTCGGTTTCCGCCATGGTCGAAGCGGCGAATTCGACATAGGTCGCTGGATTCTCCAGCAGCATGCGGTGCCGCAGACGATTCTGTACCTGATCGACGTGGTCGCAGACGCGGGCCAGGGTAGCGGCGTGATACGGCAGGGGCAACAGATCGTTGAGGAAGACCTCGCCGTGGCTGGCCCAGGCGAGATGTTCGGAGAATGACTCGGGCTGGTAGCGATCGAGCAGCCTGGCCAGCTGGTCGAGATGATCGGCATCGAGCGGCGACTCGCCGCCGATCGACAATCCGACGCCGTGAATCGACAGCGGATAGCGTTCGCGGATGCGGCCCAGATAGTGATGAAAAGGACCGCCGTCCACCATGTAGTTCTCGGCGTGAATCTCGAAAAAACCGATATCCGGTTTCGTGGAAAGAACTTCCCGGAAATGTTCCGGTTTGAGGCCGACGCCGCCTCGGGCGGGCAGGCCGCAGGTGGCACCGACCGTCTTCGGCACTGAAGAAGCGTGTGCATTCATGGTCGGCGCCCCGCGTCCGCTCTCGGCTCAGCCGGCCATCTTTGCCTTGAACTCCTTGAGCTGACCGTAACCCGTCGGCGAGGTCTTCGATACAGTCTTTTCGCAGCTTCCCGTGGGTACGGCGGTCCAGGCATTGCCCTGGTAATCCACCTTCGAGGTTCCGGCGCAGCTTGTTCCGGCGCCTGCCTTGCAATCGTTCTTGCCCTTGAGGGCCACGCCGTAACAGTGCTCCTTTTCCATGGCCATCTTTTCGTCCGCGGCAGCGACAGGCGCGGCAGCAACGGTCAGGGCGGCGCCAAGGGCCAGGGCGAGGGAGGCAGCAGTCAGTGTCTTGTTCATGGTAAATCTCCTTAAATCAGGTTGGGTTGAATGCGTCGTTTCCTTGCAGGCGCTCGAAGATTTCGATCCTGCTGGCCAATAGTCGGCGCGCCATGGAATTCCTTACACCATCAATTATTGAAAATTGAAGATGCAAGAATTTCGCTCGCGGCAAGACCGATCCGCGTCGGCCGCTTTTGCGGCCCGCAACAGATTCCGGCGGGCGCGGCCGGACCCTCGGTTCAATCCTCCAGCCGGTGTCGCAGGCGCCATTCCTTGACCAGGGCGTAGATGGCCGGAATCACCGCCAGCGTCAGAATGGTCGATGAGATCATCCCCCCCACCATCGGCGCGGCGATGCGGCTCATCACTTCCGAACCGGTGCCGGTGCCCCACATGATCGGCAGCAGGCCGGCCATGATCGCCACCACGGTCATCATCTTCGGCCGCACCCGTTCCACTGCGCCTTCCATCACTGCCGCATACAGATCCTCGGCGCCCGGTCGCCGTCCCGCCAGCGCCGACTTCTGCTTCTCCGCTTCCCACCGCCACCGACAGGTTGTAGTCGAGCAGCCACATCAGCCAGACGCCGCCGACCAGCGCGAAGGGCACCGAGAGCATGACGATGAAGGTTTCGGTCAGGCGCCGGAAGTTGAGATAGAGCAGCAGGAAGATGGTCAGCAGGGTGACCGGGATGACCACTTTCATCTTCTGGATGGCGCGTTCCATATACTCGAACTGGCCGCTCCAGGCGATGTAATAGCCGGGCGGGAACTTGATCTTCTGCGCCACCGCTTTCTTCGCATCGGCGACGTAGCCGCCGATGTCGCGGTCGCGGATATCGACGTAGATGTATGCGGACAGCAGCGCATTCTCGGTGCGAATCCCCGGCGCGCCCTTGGCGATTTCCACTTTGGCCAGTTGCCCCAAGGGGATCATCGCCCCGCCCATGATCGGCACCAGCACCTCGCGGGCTATCTGCTGCGGATCAGAACGCAGTTCTCGTGGATAGCGGACCTGTACGCCGAAGCGCTCGCGACCCTCGACGGTGGTGGTTACCATTTCGCCGCCCAGTGCGGTGCCGATCACGTCCTGCAGGTCGCCGACGGCAAGCCCGTAGCGGGCAAGCTGCTCGCGGTCCGGCTCGATGTTGAGGTAGAAGCCGCCGGTGATGCGCTCGGCAAAGGCCGAAGTGGTGCCCGGCACGGCCTTCACCACGGCCTCGATTTCCTTGGCCAGTTTTTCCATCTCGTTCAGGTCCTTGCCGAAGACCTTGATGCCGATCGGAGTACGGATGCCGGTCGACAGCATGTCGATGCGCGCCTTGATCGGCATGGTCCACGAGTTGGCG
>JAPLQZ010000174.1 GCA_026399415.1 Rhodocyclales bacterium
CTCCAGCCCGCAGGAAGCCAAGGACATGGTGGCAAGGGCCTTCGAGTTGTCCGAGCGCCATCAGATCCCGGTGATGCTGAGGCCCACGGTGCGCGTCTGCCACACGGAACAATTGATCGAGTGCAAGCCGGTGCACGCGCCATTTCGCGTCGCCGGCTTCGAGAAGAACCCTCGCCGCTGGGCCGCGACGCCGCGCGCCAGAAGGCTCTTGCACATGCAGTTGAACCAGAAGCTGGCGGCGATTGAAAAGGAGTTTGAAACCTGGCCGGGCAATCATGCCTTCTTCCCGCCAGGCACGATGGAACAGCGCGCGCCGCTGGGTATTGTTGCGGCCGGTGTCAGTTACGCCTATCTCAACGATCTGCTGCCCGTCCTCGGGCTGGCGGACCAGCTACCTGTCCTGAAAATCGCCACGGCTTACCCGCTGCCGCGCACCCTGGTCGATGATTTCGCCCGCCGCTGTGAGCGCCTCATCGTGTTTGAAGAAACCGACGCCGCAGTTGAACTGCAGATCAGGCTGTCGATACCGGTATGGGGGCGACTCACCGGGCATATTCCATCCGAGGGCGAATTAACCCCCGGCGTCGTCGAAAAACTGCTGGTGGCGGCCGCCCGCGAGGCGGGCCTGTCGGTCAGCGAGCGGCCGGCCAACCGCATGCTGGAGGCCGTCGCCGGACTTCAACTTCCAATCCGCATTCCGACCTGTTGCCCCGGCTGCGGACACCGGTCGGTCTTCTACTCGCTGCGACGGGCGTTTCCCGATGCCATCTTCCCCGGCGACATCGGCTGCTACACCCTGGGGCTCAACCAGGGCTCGGTCGATACGGTGCACGACATGGGCGCTTCCATCACCATGGCATCGGGCTTCTACCATGCCTACGCCCAGGACGGAATAACGCCGCCGATCTTCGCCACCATCGGCGACGGCACCTTCTTCCATTCCGGCGCGGCGGGACTGGAAAACGCGGTCTACAACGGCGCGCGCTTCGTCCTCCTGGTTCTCGACAACGGCACCACCGGCATGACCGGCATGCAGCCGACCGCCGAGTTCGGCAAGACTGCCGACGGTCATGCCGGAGGCATCGTCCATCTGGAGACCCTGATCAGGGGCTGCGGCATCAATTACCTGGAGCACGCCGATCCCCACGATCTGGCCAGCTTTCAGCGCGTGCTGCTCGACGCGCTGGATCACAGCCGTGCCGAAAATGGCGGCGTCGCGGTAGTCCTCGCCCGCTATGCCTGCGTCACGCAACTGAAAGGGCTCGGGCCGAACCGCACGGCACTGCCGGTCGAGGTGCGCCACGGGCCGCGGCCACATACGCCGGGAACGGCTTCGACGCTCGACCCGCAGTGGATGCCGCGCCATCAGGATCAGTTGTCGCCCTGCTCCGAGGCCTGCCCGGCGGGCAACGACATCGAACGGCTGATGACCCTGGCCGCCGATGACAACTGGGCCGAAGCCGCAAAAATGTTGTACGAGGAACACCCCTTCCCGTCCACTCTTGGCCGCGTCTGTCCCCACCCATGCGAGAGCAAGTGCAATCGAAGCGCCTATGACGGCGCCCTGTCGATCAATGCCATCGAACGCATGGCCGGTGACCGCGGCCGTTCCGCCGCCGGATTCGCGACCCGCGCGCAACTGCTGGGAAAAACCGTGGCCGTGGTCGGCGGTGGCCCCTCGGGGCTGGCGGCCGCCTACCACCTGGCCCGCCTCGGCTATGGCGTCGAGATCTATGAAGCCCTGCCGGAAATCGGCGGCATGCTGCGCTGGGCGATCACCGAATATCGCCTGCCGGCCAATGTGCTGCAACGAGAACTCGAAGTATTCGATGCCCTCGGGGTCACGGTGCACACCGGGATTCGCCTTGGCCAGAACCTGGCATGGTCGGCACTGGACCGTTTTGATGCCGTGTATCTGGCCACCGGAGCGTGGAAGCAAAGGTCGCTGAAGATCGCCGGAGAAGACCTCGCCGGCGTTCTGACCGGCCTCGATTACCTCTACCAGGTGCGCGCCGGCCAGGCACCTGCACTCGGCGCCCGGGTTGCAATAGTCGGCGGTGGCAACACGGCGATCGACGCCGCGCGCACCGCACGGCGCAAGGGTGCGGCGGTCGATGTCTACTATGACGTGCTACTGGCCATCCCGGAAGAAATCGGCACCGCTCGCGACGAAGGAATCATCTTTCATCACGCCGTGGTGCCGGTCGGCTTCGAGGCCGGCGTTACGTCCAGGCTCAAGCTGCTGCTGCGTGATCTGGCGGTGCCGAAACCGGCAACCGTCAGGGATGGTGAAATCTTCTCCACCGAAACCGGCGAGGCCGACAGCATCCTGATCTGCATCGGCGGCGACGCCGATCTGGCTTACCTTGGCCCGCAGGATCTGGCCGCAGATGGTCGACTGGCGATCGACGCCTGGGGCCGCACCGGCCAGTCGCGCGTCTTTGCCGGCGGCGATGCCTCCAGCATGGGCGCAGGCACCGTGGTCGGCGCCATCAATGGCGGCAAGCGGGCCGCCCTGGCGATCCATGAGCGCCTGAGCGGCAAGATGATTGACGCGCCTGCGCTGAAACTCGCTGCCGGTCCGGGCATCGCCACCGCTATCGCCTACGGGCATGCCGCCGCCAGTCCGTCGGCGCGCGCCAGCCAGGCCGAATCGGTACCGGGGCCGCAAGCCGTCAATCTGCAGTTCTTCCGCAAGAAGCCGCGTGCAGAAGCCCTGCATCGCGCGCCGAACGATTCGATCTGGAACTTCGACGAAGTCAATTTCGGTCTCGGTTCGACGGAAGCCACCGCCGAAGCCGGCGAGCGCTGCTTTCATTGCGGCGTCTGCACGCACTGCGACATCTGCGTCAATGTCTGCCCGAGCGCCGCCATCACGCAAGTCGATGGCAGCTACCGGATCGACGTCGGCAAGTGCACGGCCTGCCGCATTTGTGAAGCGGAATGCCCGCGCAGTGCCATCAGCATGCCGCAGACCGGCGTCTGCATTGCCTGCGGTTATTGCACCACCTGGTTCGAATGCCCTTCACTCAAGAAAGGGCCGGATGGTCAGGTGAACATTGACCGGCATACCTGCATCGATTGCGGCATGTGCATCCAGATTTGCGCGCAGGGAGCCATACGGCCACGGGCAACGCAGCCAACGGAGACGTTCGCATGAAATGCCAGACAATTATCGCCGGCATCGGCGGACAGGGCGTGCTTTTCGCGGCCAAAGTCTTTACCGAAATGGCCCGTCACAAGAAACTGCAGATCCTCGGCTCGCAGACATTCGGCATGTCCCAACGCGGCGGTTCGGTGATGACCCATATGAAAATAGGCGCGTTTGACAGCCCATTGGTATGCGAAGGCGACGCCGACCTGCTATTCGCGCTCGATTGCATGGAGGCTCACCGCAACCTGCCCTATCTCCGCTCGAAGCGGAATGGCAGTGGTGCCTTGTGCGTGGTCAACGCCCCGAATCCGCAAGCATTTCCCGACCGCCGGGTGGCCGACCTGCTAGAAGAAATGGGGGTGGTCATCCATACCTGCGATGCCGCTGCCGTGGCGCTGCAAATGAACCATCCGATGGCAGCCAACCTGGTTCTGCTCGGTTTCGGCTCAAGTCGCGAACACTTTCCCTTCACCTACGACGATGCCCGCGAAGCAATCGAGGCATTGAGCGGGCCGGCACAAAGGGCGGTCAATCTGGATGCGCTGGAACGGGGTCGTTGGCTATGAAGCAACACCGCGAAGTCCGTGGTCGGTGATAGCATCGCAGCAACCTCCTGCGACCTGACACGAACGTCCGTTTGAACCCACTGCACAGCGCCCCTCTTTGGTCCAGCGCCTTCAGGCCCTTCTATTTCCTGGGTGCGCTCTATGCGCCGCTGCTGATCGTCGCCTGGCTGGCGATGTATCTCGGGCTGGGGCACGATCCGCAGATCAGCGTACCGCTGCAGTTCCGCCACGGCCACGAGTTCATTTTCGGCTTCTCGGCGGCGATCATCACCGGTATTGTGCTGACGGCACTGCCGAGCTGGGCCGGGACCGAGGAAATCAGGGGATCCCGGCTGGTTTTGCTGGTTGCGCTGTGGCTGGCCGGGCGCGTGGTTTTCTGGGCCGCCCCCTGGCTGCCGCCGCTGGTGCCGCCGGTGGTCGATTGCCTGCTCTTCCCGGCCGTATTGATCATGGTCACCCCGCAGTTGCTGCGTGCGAGCAACCGGCTCTACCTGTTGCTGGTGCCCGTCCTGTTCACGTTTTTTGCCGCCAACCTGCTCTATCACCATGGTGTTGTCACGACCAACTACACCGAAGTATGGCAAGCCCTGCGTCTCGCCCTTTATGCCGTAGTAATCCTGTATGTCTTGAAGGGCGGCGTACTCGCACCGATTTTTACCGGCAACGCCCTGCGCGAAAAAGGCCGCGGCGACCAGGCGCCATTCAACATGAAACTGGAAGCTGCCGCCGTCGGCGCGGTGGTGCTGCTTGCAGTTCTGGAGCTTGCCGCCGCGCCGGCGGCATGGGTCGGCTACGCGGCGCTGGCCTGCGCACTGCTGCATGGCTGGCGCACTGCCCGCTGGCAAGGCTGGCGCGTGGCCGACGTGCCGCTGATACTGGTCATGCACCTCGGCTTCGGCTGGCTGGTGCTTGCCTTCGCGCTCAAGGCCGCTGCTGAATTGACCGGCATCATTCCCGAAATCGCCTGGGTCCACGCCTTCACCGTAGGCAGCCTCGGGCTGATGATGCTGGGGCTGATGACCCGCGTCAGCCTGCGCCACACCGGCCGCCCGCTGCTGGTGCCGCGCGCCATGCTGATCGCCTATGTCCTGATGTTCGCCGCCGCCCTGATCCGCCTGGCGGCTACCGTCCTCGGTCTGGGCAGCGAAGTAGTAGCGCTTGCCGCCGGGCTTTGGGCGGCCGCTTTCGCGCTCTATTTCATGGTGTTCTGGAAGGCACTGGTAACGCCGAGTGCGCCACGCAAGTCCTAGCTTTCAGGGCTGACGGAGAAGCCCTGCTTGCCACCCGTTCTGCGGGAATTTGATTCCCCTGATTGACTCCTGTTTGGCAACGTGCTCAGCGCAACGTATGTTTGATCATTGTCAATATCATTTAACCCAGAGCCCTTACCATCGCCGAGGCAATGCTGCCAGGAGTAAATGGCGCACGTTTGAAGTCTCGGGAGGGGGAATCGCATGTTCGATCTATTGGTTAGAGATGTCATGGAGCGAAAGGACGCCCTTTCCCTGTCGCCCGAGACCTCCGTCAGCAAAGCTGCAGAACTGATGGCCAAGAAGAAGATAGGGGCTGCAATGGTCGTCGACCAGGAGCGCCTGGTCGGAATCTTTACCGAACGCGATGCGTTGTTTCGGGTTATCGCGTGCGGACTGGATGCGCGCACCACTCGATTGGCCGAGGTAATGACGGCTGAGCCGAGGACTGTCAGCCCCGGCATGTCTTACGGATACGCGCTGGTGATGATGCAGGAAAATGGCTTTCGCCACACGCCCGTAGTGGAAAACGGAAAACCGATCGGGATTGTCACGTCGCGCAATGCAATGGATCCCGAACTGGAAGAATTCGTGTCAGAAGCGAATCGACGGGAGCATATCCGCATCGGTCGCTAGCTTCTGCAACAGCGACCTGTCCGCCGGGAATCGATTTGAGTCCGGCCCCTGTCGGCAACCAAGTTATTGAAATAGCTTGAAAATACTCAAAAAGCGCCGGACTGGCTGTTCGACCGCTGAAATAGTCGACATAGTCGAATAAAATACGTCTTATATAAGACACTCCACTAAACACAAAGGAATGACAATGGCTGCGAAGAAATCAAAAATCATTTACACGCTGACTGACGAGGCGCCGCTATTGGCGACATATTCCTTTCTGCCCATCATCGAAGCGTTTGCCGCGCCCGCGGGGGTCGATGTCGTCGGCAGCGACATCTCGGTGGCAGCCAGAATTCTTGCCGAATTCTCCTACTGCCTCACCGACGAACAAAAAGTCCCGGACACCTTGGCCGAACTGGGGCGACTGACTCAGGACCCCGAGACCAACATCATCAAGCTGCCCAACGTAAGCGCATCGGTTCCGCAACTGGTCGCCGCAGTCAAGGAACTGCAGTCGCATGGTTACAAGATTCCAAACTTCCCGGAGGATCCGAAGACCGACGAGGAGAAGGCGATCAAGGCCCGTTACTCAAAGTGCATCGGCAGCTCCGTCAATCCGGTGCTGCGCGAAGGCAACTCCGATCGACGCGCGCCCAATGCCGTGAAGAACTATGCCCGCAAGAACCCGCACTCGATGGGCGAATGGAGCCAGGCCTCGCGCACACACGTTTCGCACATGCACCACGGCGACTTCTACCACGGCGAGAAGTCGATGACGCTGGACAAGGCACGCGACGTCAAGATGGAGTTGCTCACCAGGAGCGGCAAGACATTGGTGCTCAAGCCCAAGCTTGCGCTGCAGGCCGGCGAGGTCATCGACAGCATGTTCATGAGCAAGAAGGCGCTGTGCGAGTTCTACGAAAAGGAGCTGGAGGACGCGCGCAAGACCGGAGTGATGTTCTCGCTGCACGTCAAGGCGACGATGATGAAGGTCTCGCACCCCATCGTCTTCGGCCACTGCGTCCGGATCTTCTACAAGGACGCCTTCGAGAAGCACGGCAAGCTGTTCGACGAACTCGGCGTCAATGTCAATAACGGCATGGTCAATCTCTACGACAAGATCGCCACGCTGCCGTCATCCAAGCGCGAGGAAATCATGCATGACCTGCACGCCTGCCACGAGCATCGCCCGGAACTGGCGATGGTCGACTCGGCCAAGGGCATCACCAACTTCCACTCACCGAGCGACGTGATCGTCGATGCGTCGATGCCGGCCATGATCCGCATCGGCGGCAAGATGTGGGGCCCCGATGGCCGGCCCAAGGACGTCAAGGCCGTGATGCCGGAGAGCACCTTCGCCCGCATCTACCAGGAGATGATCAACTTCTGCAAGTGGCATGGCAACTTCGACCCCAGGACCATGGGCACCGTGCCCAACGTCGGCCTGATGGCGCAGCAGGCCGAGGAATACGGCTCGCACGACAAGACCTTCGAAATTCCGGAGGACGGCGTCGCCAACGTCACCGACCTCGCTACCGGCGAAGTCCTGCTCACGCAGAACGTCGAGGAAGGGGATATCTGGCGCACGTGCCAAGCCAAGGACCCGGCGATCCGCGACTGGGTCAAGCTCGCCGTCACCCGCGCCCGCCAGTCCGGCATGCCCGCCATCTTCTGGCTCGACCCCTACCGCCCGCATGAGGCCGAATTGATCAAGAAGGTGCATACCTACCTCAAGGATCACGACACCACCGGCCTCGACATTCAGATCATGTCGCAGGTTCGCGCCATGCGTTACACGCTGGAGCGCGTAGTCCGCGGCCTCGATACCATTTCGGTCACGGGCAACATCCTGCGCGACTACCTGACCGACCTGTTCCCGATCATGGAACTGGGCACCAGCGCCAAGATGCTTTCCATTGTGCCGCTGATGGCCGGTGGCGGCATGTATGAAACAGGCGCTGGCGGTTCGGCGCCGAAGCACGTCAAGCAACTCGTCGAAGAGAACCACCTGCGCTGGGATTCACTGGGTGAATTCCTCGCTTTGGCAGTGTCTTTGGAGGATGTCGGTACCAAGACCGGCAACAACAAGGCGAAGATTCTGGGGAAGGCCCTGGACGATGCCACGGGCAAGCTTCTCGACAACAGAAAAGGCCCGTCGATTCGCACCGGCGAGATCGATAACCGCGGCAGCCAGTTCTATCTGGCGATGTATTGGGCGCAGGCGCTTACCGAACAGACCGAAGACCCGGAGCTGAAAGCTCATTTCACGCCCCTGGCAAAAGCGCTGGCCGAAAACGAGCAGAAGATCGCCGACGAGTTGAAATCCGC
>JAPLQZ010000217.1 GCA_026399415.1 Rhodocyclales bacterium
AAGCGTCTTGCGCGCATCGAGCCGCAGTTGAGCGCCGAAGAGCGGGCCTATGGCTGGGGTCAGGTAGCCTGGCAGGCGGCGCTGCGTCACCAGCCGGAGGCGTTGGCGTGGTACGAAAAAGCGATCGGCACCGCCTTGTCCGAGGAACAAATGGCCTGGCAGGTCCGCGCTGCCCTGCGGGCGCATGACTGGAGCACGGTGCGGCGGGTGATTTCAGCGATGCCGGCGGCCCTCTCGGCGCAGCCCGACTGGACCTATTGGCAGGGCCGCGGGTTGGCCGCCAGCGGTCACGCCGACGAGGCGCGCGCACTCTACCTGCGGATCGGCGGCCAGCCGAATTTCTACAGCAACCTCGCTGATGAGGAGCTTGGCCGTCCAATCGACGTGCCGCCGCGCGCAACTCCTCCCAGTGCCGAGGAATTGGCCATCGCGGCGGCGAATCCGGGTTTCCAGCGTTCGCTGGCACTGTTCCGCGTCGATATGCGCATTGAAGGCGTGCGTGAATGGGTGTGGTCATTGCGTGGCATGGACGACCGGGCCTTGCTGGCGGCAGCAGAGTTCGCCAAGCGCAACGAGATATGGGATCGCGCCATCAACACTGCCGACCGCACGCTGGCGCAGCACAATTACAGCCTGCGTTACATCGCGCCTTTCAGTGACCGGGTCCTGCCCAAGGCCGACGAGCTCGCCCTCAATAACGGTTGGGTCTATGGTCTGATGCGGCAGGAATCACGCTTTATAATGAACGCCAAATCCTCGGTCGGCGCCAAGGGCCTCATGCAGCTGATGCCCGCCACCGCGAGATGGGTGGCAAAGAAGATCAACCTGACGAATTTCCACCCGGCCCGGGTGACTGAAATGGACACCAATGTCACGCTCGGCACCCATTATCTGAAGATGGTGCTGAAGTCGCTCGATAACCATCCGGTACTGGCCTCCGCGGCCTACAATGCCGGTCCCGGCCGCGCTCGCAAGTGGCGTGCGGAGGGGCCCATGGAAGGTGCGATCTACGCCGAAACCATCCCGTTTCCGGAAACCCGTGATTACGTGAAGAAGGTGATGAGCAACGCGGTGTATTACAACACCTTGTTCGAAGGCAAGCCGCAGTCCCTGAAAGGCACCCTGGGAATGGTCGGTGCCCGGGGACAAGGCGAGACGGGAGTGGAACAATTGCCGTGAAAATCTACGCCGTGGGCGGCGCGGTGCGCGACGAACTGCTCGGTCTGCCGGTCAAGGATCGCGACTGGGTAGTGGTTGGCGCCACGCCGCAAGACATGCTGGCGCGAAGTTTTGTGGCGGTCGGGCGCGACTTCCCGGTGTTCCTGCATCCGCAGAGCCATGAGGAATACGCGCTGGCACGCACCGAACGCAAGACGGCGCCGGGCTATGCCGGCTTTGCCTTTCATGCCGCACCGGGGGTGACGCTGGAGCAGGATCTGGTCCGCCGCGATCTGACCATCAATGCCATGGCCAAGGATGAAGCGGGGATGATCATCGACCCGCACGATGGCCGTGCCGACCTTGCGGCGCGCGTGTTGCGCCACGTTTCGCCGGCGTTCGCCGAAGACCCGGTGCGCATCCTTCGCGTCGCTCGTTTTGCCGCGCGCTTTGCCGATTTCTCGATTGCCGCGGAAACCATGGAGTTGATGCGCGGCATGGTCGCCGCCGGTGAAGTCGATGCGCTGGTGTCCGAGCGCGTCTGGCAGGAACTGGCGTGCGGGCTGATGGAGGATCGGCCTTCCCGGATGTTCGAGGTGCTGCGCGAATGCGGCGCGCTGCTGCGCCTGCTGCCCGAACTCGACGCCCTGTGGGGCGTGCCGCAACGGGCCGACTATCATCCCGAAGTCGACACCGGCGTGCATGTCATGATGGTCATCGACATGGCGGGGCGACTCGCGGCCGCCTTGCCGGCGCGCTTTGCCGCGCTGACGCACGATCTCGGCAAAGGGGTCACGCCGGCCGACATTCTGCCGCGCCATTATGGCCATGAAGCGAAGAGCGTAGCCTTGATGGAAGCGATTTGCGAGCGACTGCGTGTGCCGGCCGATTGTCGCGACGTGGCGCGGCTCGTCGCCAGGTTTCACAGCGACATCCACCGCGTCGAGCAGTTGCGCCCGGAAACCCGGCTGACCGTGCTGGAGCGCTGCGATGCCTTGCGCCGGCCCGATCGCTTCGAACTGATCCTGCTCGCCTGCGAGGCGGATTATCGCGGCCGGCTGGGCTGGGAAGAACGCGACTACCCGCAGGCAGCGTTATGGCGGGCCGCCCTCGCGGCGGTGCGCGCCG
This sequence comes from Rhodocyclales bacterium, assembly GCA_026399415.1. Lineage (GTDB taxonomy): Bacteria > Pseudomonadota > Gammaproteobacteria > Burkholderiales > Rhodocyclaceae > Sulfuritalea. Next base: position 2,287 of record JAPLQZ010000217.1, read on the forward strand.
TGGATGCCGGGGCCATCGCCCGCGACACGTCGGCGCGCGTCGCGGCTGCTGAAGGTGAAACCCGCGCCGACCCGGAGGCCATCGCGCGCAACATCAGCGCTGCTCGCGTGACTGCCTTGCGGGAACTCAAAGCAGCCGGCCCAGTTGCAACAGGCGCGCCAAGCGGGGCTGCAACAGGCCGACAATAAACAGTGGCGACCGGAACAATCAGCCATTTCAGCATGGATGGCACGCGGTAAAATTGAACAAACAAGCATCTTGGCGGAGCGGCGCGCAATGACACCCTTCACGCGACCGTTCCCGAACCGCCCTTACAACCTGTCGCAATGAATATGCCCCGATTCGAGCACCATGAAGTCCTGGTTCGCGCCCCTGCGGGCGAACCGCACCCGACGCCGCTGCTTTTCGTTCACGGCGCCTATACCGCCGCCTGGTGCTGGGAAGAGCACTTCCTGCCGTACTTCGCCGAAGCCGGCTATGCAGCCTATGCCGTCAGCCTTTCCGGCCACGGGGCCACGCCGGGCCGCAAGCATCTCGACAGTTTTTCGATCAACGACTATGTGCGCGACGTTGCCACCGTGGCGGCCGCCCTGCCGGCGCCGCCGGTGCTGATCGGGCATTCGATGGGCGGTTTTGTGGTGCAGAAGTATCTCGAGGATCATCAGGCGCCGGGTGCCGTGCTGATGTGTGCCGTGCCGCCGCAGGGGCTGATGTCGGCCGCGATGGGCATGATGTTTTCCAAGCCGGGCATGATGCAGGATCTGAACAGCCTGATGAGCGGCGGCAAGGCGTCGCTGGAAACCCTGCGCGAGGCATTGTTTGCCCAGCCGGTTTCACTCGACGACCTGAAGCGCTATTACAAGGGCTCGCAATCCGAATCGCATCGCGCCATCTGGGACATGTCGCTGTTCGGCATGCCGCGGGCCGGGCGCATCAAGCGCACGCCACTGATGGTGCAGGGCGCGGAGTTCGATCACCTGATTCCCGCCTCGCTGGTGGAAATGACGGCCCGCACCTACGGCGTCGAAGCCCATGTTTTTCCCGGCATGGGCCATGGCCTGATGCTGGAACGCGACTGGAAGAAGCCGGCCCGGCAGATTCTCGACTGGATCAGGGGACTCGACACATGATCGTCATATTCCAGTCGCCCGCCTCCGGCGACGTCATCATGTTCGGCGACGTGGCGCAACGCATGATGAAGCTCATGGGCAAGGACGTCACCGACAAGGGCATCGTCACCGTCGAGCAGTTGCCGGATGCGATCGCCCGGCTCAAGGCCGCGATCGAGGAAGACAAACAGCAGCGCGCCGGTGTGCAGGAGGAAGACCTGCCGCGAACCGAACCGGCCGGGAGCGGCGGCCACGCGCAGAGCTCGCGGCCTTTCGTGACCCTGACGCAGCGCGCCGTGCCGCTGCTGGAACTGCTGGAGTGGTCCTTGAAGAAGAAAAAGCCGGTGGTCTGGGGCGTCTGAATACATTCAGGCCAGGCATGCCGCGGGCATACGGCCAGCCGCCGCTCATCGGCCGCGTTTTCGGGAGGCGAACATGACTTGGAACCCCGATCAATATCTCAAGTTTTCGGAGCCGCGACTGCGCCCCGCGGTCGATCTGCTGGCCAGGGTTGCCGTGACTGCGCCGGGACGTGTCTATGATCTCGGCTGCGGCGCCGGCAACGTGACGCGTTTGCTGGCCGAGCGTTGGCCCGCGGCCTCGATTACCGGTGTCGATGATTCGGCGGAGATGCTGGCGCAGGCCGCGCACGGTCCTGGCGCGGTGACCTGGATCAGGCAAAGCCTCGCCGACTGGGCGCCGCCGGTCCCCGCGGACGTGATTTTTTCCAACGCCGCGCTGCACTGGCTGCCCCGGCATGATCAGCTTTTCCCGAGGCTGCTGGGGCAGCTTGCCCCTGGCGGAGTACTCGCCGTGCAGATGCCCGGAAATTTTTCGGCCGCCTCGCACTCGCTGATTGCCGAGACGGTGCGCCACGGCGCATGGCGACACAAGCTGGAGCACCTGCTGCGCCCCGCGCCGGTTGCCGAGCCCGGCGCTTACTACGCAATGCTTGAGCCTCTGGCCGAGAGCATCGACATATGGGAAACGGAATACCTGCAGATCCTTCAAGGGATCGATCCGGTCAAGGAATGGACCAAGGGAACCTGGCTCAAGCAGTTTCTCGATGAGCTTGAGGAGCCGGAGTGTGCGGCATTCGAGGCGGACTATGCGCGACGGCTGCGCATCGCCTATCCGCCAATGGCTGACGGCGTGACCCTGTTTCCCTTCCGCCGGCTATTTATAGTCGCGCACAGGGCATAAAACGTGACCCGACCGGCGAACTGGAGCAAGCTCTTCAAGGCTTGCAAGGAAAGCAAAATGCAACTATCCCTTCTCGGCCTGGGCTTGATGGCCATCACGGCGCTGTCGTTCGTCAACCCTGCGGCAGCCCAGACGTCAAACGTCATCAACATCAAATTCAGCCACGTTGCCGCGATCGATACGCCGAAAGGCCAGGGGGCCGAGCGCTTCAAGCAGCTCGCCGAAGAGCGGACCAAGGGCCGCGTGCGTGTGGATATTTATGCCAACAGTTCCTTGTTCAAGGACAAGGAAGAACTTGAAGCGCTGCAGATGGGCTCGGTACAGATGCTGGCCCCGTCGATCTCGAAATTCGGGCCTTTCGGCGTCAAGGAATTCGAGGTCTTCGACCTGCCGTTCGTGACCCCGGACATTGCCAGCTTTCAGCGACTGGCGAACAGTGAATTCGGTCAGTCGATGCTCAAGAAGCTGGAACCGCGAGGCGTGCGTGGCCTAGCCTACTGGGATGCCGGATTTCGCATCATTACGTCGAACAAGCCGTTGCGCAAGTTGTCCGATTTCAAGGGAATGAAAATCCGAATCAACTCCTCCAAGGTCAACGAGGCCACGATGCGCTCGATAGGTGCGTTGCCGCAAACGATGGCATTCTCGGAGGTCTATATGGGACTGCAGACAGGAGTCGTCGACGGCTCGGATACCGTGATGTACAACGCGCTGACCCAGAAGTTCTACGAAGTGCAGAAGCACATTTCGCTCCTGCACCATTCGCATCAGGGATACGTCGTGGTCGTCAACAAGAAGTTCTGGGACGGCTTGCCAAAGGACATTCGCGAGACGCTGGCGTCGGCCATGGCTGATGCCACCACCCATGCCAACGCTTTATCCATTGCGGAAGAGCGCAACGCGATCGACAAGATCAAAGCCTCCGGCAAAACCACGATCGACGAATTGACCGTCGCGGAACGAGACGAAATCAAGAAAGCCATGATGACGGTCCATCACGACATGGAAGGTCGCCTCGGCCGCGAGAACATTCAGGCCATGTACAAGGCATCCGGATTTACGCTGCCGAAATAGACTCTCAGAGGGGCTTGTTCAAGCCGATGAAGGACACCGGAAACACCACATCCGCCGCCGCCTTGGCGGGCTGTGCGGTGTAATCTGGCATCTGCTCGCCGATGCCGGCGGCTTGCGTCAGCTTGCCGAGCAACACCTGCAACTGGTCGGTCAGCCAGTCTTCCTCGCAGCGCGTCGGCACGAACAGCAGTTCGCGCACGCGGTCCGGAATTTCGTTGGCGGGGATGATGTCGTTGGCGGCGTAGGCGGCAGAGAAGAACGGCCCGGCGATGAAGCGCAGGGTCCAGCCCTCGTCCTCGTCGGGCAGCAGGATGAAAATGCGTGCGCCTTCGGCGGTTTCCGTGTTGCCGTCTTCCTCGTCGCCAAATACGGGCATCGCGGCAAACGCCGCCTGCTTGCTGTTTTTGACGAAGACTACGGCCTGATTAAAGCTCAGGCGATTCTGGTTGATATCAGACATGGGGTTTTCCTTGAGGTCATAGGAGGGGAGCGAGCCATTTTTCGGCTTCTGGTATGGGGTAGTTGGCGCGTTTTGCCCAATCTTCAAGCTGGTCGCGACCTATTTTTGTGACAGCGAAGTAATGCGCTTCGGGGTGTGCCAGGTAGAAGCCGGCGACCGAGGCGGCGGGCATCATGGCGTAGCTTTCGGTGAGATTCATGTGGACGTTGCGCGGCGCATCGAGCAGATGGAACAGCGCTCCCTTCGAGGTGTGATCGGGGCAGGCCGGGTAACCCGGCGCCGGACGGATGCCACGGTAGCGTTCGGCGATCAGGGCTGCACTGTCGAGCGATTCGTCGCCGGCATAGCCCCAATAGTCCTTGCGCACCCGTTCGTGCAGCCATTCGGCGGCGGCCTCGGCCAGCCGGTCGGCCAGTGATTTGAGCATGATGGCGCGGTAGTCGTCATGCTGCGCGGCGAACTCGGCCAGCTTCTTTTCGATGCCGAGGCCGGCAGTGACGGCGAAGGCGCCGGCGTAATCTGCCGCCGTGTTGCCAGCGCCGACTCCTGGCGCGACGAAATCGGACAGACACTGGTGCGGCTTCCCTGCCGGGCGCTCCTGCTGCTGGCGCAAGCCATGCCAAGTCATCAAGGGAGTGCCGCGCGTCTCGTCGGCGTAGAACGCGATGTCGTCGCCCACCGCGTTCGCCGCGAAGAGGCCGAACACCGCGTTCGCCGTGATCCATTTTTCGGCGATGAGTTGCTGCAACATGGCCTTGCCGTCGTTGAGCACATTGCGTGCGGCTTCGCCGACGACGGTATCGTCGAGAATCGCCGGATAGGAACCGGACAGGTCCCAGGTCTGGAAGAACGGACCCCAGTCTATGTACCCGGCCAGCACGGCAAGGTCGAGGTCCCTCAGCACGGTGACGCCGAGCTTCTTTGGTTTCACCGGCTCGTAAGTCAGCCTGGAGCGATTGGCGCGCGCCGCTTCCAGCGTGACCAGCGCCACGCCTTTCTTGCCGGCATGCTGGCTGCGTACCTTGTCGTAGTCGGCGGCGACTTCATCGACGTAGGAATCCCGCATGTCGATGGACAACAGCCTGGTGACGACGCCGACGGCGCGCGACGCATCCGGCACATACACCACCGGCCCGGCGTAATTCGGCGCGATCTTGATCGCCGTGTGGGCGCGCGAAGTCGTCGCGCCGCCGATCAGCAGTGGCTGGGTGAAGCCCTGACGCTGCATTTCGCTGGCGATATGGCTCATTTCTTCCAGCGAGGGCGTGATCAGGCCCGAAAGGCCGATGGCCTGCGCGCCATGTTCCTTCGCCGCATGCAGGATCTTGTCCGCCGAGACCATGACGCCGAGGTCGATGATGTCATAGCCGTTGCAGCCCAGCACCACGCCGACAATATTCTTGCCGATGTCGTGCACGTCGCCCTTGACCGTGGCGATGACGATGCGGCCTTTCGAGGTCGAGCCGGTGCGCTTCTTTTCCTCCTCGACGTAGGGGATCAGATGTGCCACGGCCTGCTTCATCACGCGCGCCGATTTGACCACCTGCGGCAGGAACATCTTGCCGGCACCGAACAAATCGCCGACCACGTTCATGCCGTTCATCAGCGGCCCTTCGATGACCGACAGCGGCGGCTTGCCTGCGGCGAACAACGCGGCCCGGCATTCTTCGGTATCGGCCACGACAAACTCGGTGATGCCCTTGACCATCGCGTGCTCGAGGCGCTTTTCCACCGGCCAGTCGCGCCAGGCCAGATCGACCACCTGCTCTTTGGCCTGTCCCTTGACCCGCGTCGCGAGTTCGATCAGCGTGTCGCCAGCGCCGACTCTTCTGTTTAATACGACGTCCTCCACGGCCTCGCGCAGTTCGGGCGAAAGATCGTCATACACACCCAGCTGGCCGGCATTGACGATGCCCATGGTGAAGCCGGCCTTGACCGCGTGATAGAGGAAGACGGTGTGGATCGCCTCGCGCATCGCGTCGTTGCCGCGAAACGAAAAGGACACGTTGGAGACGCCGCCGGAGGTGCGCGCATGCGGCAGGTTTGCATTGATCCAGCGCACCGCGTTGATGAAATCCACGGCGTAGTTGTCGTGCTCGGGAATGCCCGTGGCGATGGCGAAAATATTCGGATCGAAAATGATGTCCTCGGCCGGGAAGCCGTCGGCCAGCAGCACGTCATAGGCGCGCCGGCAGATGCCGATCTTGCGCTCATAGGTATCGGCCTGACCCTGCTCGTCGAAGGCCATGACGATCACCGCGGCGCCATAGCGTCGGGCCAGTCGGGCCTGCTGCAGGAACTTGGCCTCGCCTTCCTTCATCGAAATCGAATTGACGATGCCCTTGCCCTGAATGCACTTGAGGCCCGCTTCGATCACATCCCACTTCGAACTGTCGAGCATCAGCGGCACCTTGCAGATGTCCGGCTCCGACCCGACCAGGTGCAGGAAGCGCACCATCGCCGCCTGCGAATCGAGCATGGCCTCGTCCATGTTGATGTCGACTACCTGTGCACCGTTCTCGACTTGCTGGCGCGCTACCGCCAATGCGTCGTCGAAACGGCCTTCGAGGACCATGCGGGCGAAGGCCTTCGAGCCGGTGACGTTGGTGCGCTCGCCGACATTGACGAACAGGCTGTCGGCGCCGATGTTGCAGGCTTCGAGGCCGGACAGGCGCAGCCGAAAGTCGGCGCTGGCGGGACGGCGAGGTGCGGCGTTTTTCAGGGCTTCGGCAATGGCGCGAATATGGTCGGGCGTAGTGCCGCAGCAGCCACCGGCGATGTTGATGATCCCCGCCGCACCCCATTCGCGGATCTCGTCGGCCAGCATCTGCGGCGTCTCGTCGTAGCCGCCGAAGGCATTGGGCAGGCCGGCATTGGGATGGGCCGAGACGAAGCAGTCGCAGAGCCTGGACAATTCCTCGACATGTTGGCGCAGATCCTTCGCGCCGAGTGCGCAGTTAAGACCGAATGAAATCGGCCGCGCGTGGCGCAGCGAATTCCAGAAGGCCTCGGGGGTTTGCCCCGAGAGCGTGCGGCCCGAGGCGTCGGTGATGGTGCCGGAGATCATCAGCGGCAAGCGGTGGCCGCCATTTGCCAGCAATTCGTCGGAGAACTTCTCGATGGCGAACAGCGCGGCCTTGGCGTTCAGCGTATCGAAGATGGTTTCCACCAGCAGGATGTCGGCGCCACCCTCGGTCAGCCCGCGCGCGGCATCGACGTAGTCGGCCACCAGTGCATCGAAAGTGACATTGCGCGCGCCCGGATCATTCACGTCGGGCGACAGCGATGCGGTGCGCGAGGTCGGCCCCAGCACGCCGGCGACAAAGCGCGGTTTGTCGGGCGTCGAAAACCGGTCGGCGGTTTCGCGAGCCAGCCGCGCGGCGGCCACATTCAACTCGAAGGCCAGTTCGGCCAGGCCATACTCGGCCTGCGAAACCCGCGTCGCGTTGAAGCTGTTGGTCTCGATGATGTCGGCGCCGGCGGCGAGATATTCGGCGTGGATGCCGCCGATCACGTCCGGCCGGGTAATGCACAGCAGGTCGTTGTTCCCCTTCAGGTCCTTGCCATGCGTGGCAAAGCGCGAGCCGCGATAGTCGGCCTCGACGAGCCCATGGCGCTGCACCATGGTGCCCATGGCGCCATCGAGAATGAGGATGCGTTGCGCGAGCAGTTCGCGCAATTCAGTGCTGCGGTCGGGTTGCATTGGAATGACGCGATGTAGCGCGAAGAGCTTGAATTGGTACGGATTTTAACATCCATCCCGGTCGCCGCCGTCCCGCCGGCGCCGACTTTACGTGCCGGACATCAATGTGTTCTTGGCTTTGCTGCGTAGATGCTGGCGACGGGTGGGAGCGGCGGAATGGCTCGCCGAATTCTCATTTACCCTGCGCTACCTTGCGGGCGATCTCCTGCTTGCTCTGCCGCAGCAATGCGATTTCTGACGGTTGCAACGTCCGGGGTGCGGACAAGGTACCGAGCTTCTGATTCAGTGAGCGCGTCGAAGGCGTGACCGAACCGCTCTTTCCACCAGTGTTCGAGTTCTGTGCCATGTGTGTTCCTCAGTTCTTTCAATCGTTCCGGCGAAAGTTGCAATTTGGCCGAATGCGGCTTGCCGGTCAAGACGACGCCCGCCAATACCCGGCCCCCATGAGACTCGATATGTCCTCGAAGGTTCGCCAGAGTGCCGCCCATGCCTACGAAGTCGTCCACCATGACATAGTCGGCACCGGTGACAATAGCACCATCGAATGCCGGTTGCCGTGCCAGTCGCGAAAATCCGTCGGCACCGGTATGTGCGACGACGTTGGTTTGCACCACCCCGCCGTCCACGGCCCAACCCAGATGCTGGCCCATCACGTCGGCCAGCACTTCGGGGATGGCATTGACGCCTTCCCGTTCGTAAGCATGGGCGCTGACAAGAATGGGACGGCGGTCTCCGACAAGGCGGCGAAGGGCGTCGAGTTGCTGGAGATCGAAGGCGTCATTGACCAGTTGCAACGCCGCTGCTGCGTCTCCGCATTTCGCCGCCAGATAAGCCGGGTGCTGCTTTACCCGCGATTCAGCTGCGTGAATCAGCACATCAGGGAAGGTGTTCCATGGGAGGCGCGGCGGGTGCATTTGCTCAGGCCGTCAGCACTGCTGCGTGCAGGTGTCCACCGGCAGGCCGCGCTTGATCCAACCCGGCCCGGCGCCGCTGCCGGCCATGCCTTCCTTGATGTTATAGACCTGAGTGAAGCCGACGCTTTGCAGGTAGCGCTGCACCTGGGTGGTGCGGTTGCCGGTGCGGCAGATGAGGGCGATGGGCGTATTCCTGTCGCCCTTGAGTTCGCCCATCAGTTGTTCGACAAAGCCCTTTGCCCCCTGCGGATGCAGCATGTTGACCTGCCGCGCACCTCGGGCCACGCCGGTCTCCTTCCATTCCGGCGGCGTGCGGATGTCGATCAGGATGAGCTTGCCGGCCTGCGCCTGGGCGGCGGCCTCGGGCGCGCCAAGGTCGGGTTCGGCGCGCGCCGACAGTGCCAGCAGCGCGCAGGCACAGGGCAGCAGGTTTTTCAGAATGCGGACAATCATGGCTCCGAGCGGGGAAAGTGGATTCATCAACTTACCATACCGCGCTTCGCTACAATTGCTCTTCCATCAAAAGAACCGAATGGAGAACATCATGGAACACCTGACTCCCAAGCAAGCCGCCCAATTCCTTCACGACAACCCCAGTGCGCTGTTCGTCGATTGCCGCAGCGAAATGGAATTTTTCTTCGTCGGCCATCCGGCCGGCGTCAGCCATGTGTCATGGAATGACGGCCCCGACTGGGAAATCAATCCCCACTTCGCCGGTGAAGTGAAGAAGCTCGCCGGCCATTCCGGAGATCGACCGGTGGTGCTGATCTGTCGCAGCGGCAATCGTTCGGTCGATGCCGGCCACGCGCTCGAAGCCGTCGGATTCACGCGGGTGTTCAATGTGCTGCACGGCTTCGAGGGCGAACTCGACGACACCCACCATCGCGGTTCGATGAATGGCTGGCGCTTTGAAGGCCTGCCGTGGGAGCAGTGCTGACCGTCAAATCCGAGCGCCGGCGCCTGCATCTGGTCGTCGGTATTTGCGCGCTCGGGGCGGGTCTCGGCGTGGCAAAGTATCTGGCCGAAGGGCCGCAAGCGCCGTCAGGAAATCCGACGCCGGTCGATTTCGGTGACCTGCCGTTCGGCAAACTTCGCACCGTGGACTGGAACGGTCGCACGGTCTGGATTCTGCGGCGAAGCCCCGAGGAGATCGCCGCGCTGGCCGACCGCGAAAGCGAATTGACAGATCCCAATTCCGCACACTCCCTGCAACCGGAAGGATGCCGGAACCGGCATCGCTCGCTGCGTCCGGATGTATTCGTCGCCATCGGCCAGTGCACGCATCAGGGCTGTCCGCCGCAGTTGCGCACCGGGCTTGGCGCTCACGGCGAGTTCCTCTGTCCTTGCCACACGTCAAAATATGATCTTGCCGGACGGGTTTTTCGCATCGGTCCGGCACCCGCAAATCTGATGGTCCCGGTCTATCGGCCGGAAGGCGACAGCCGCGTAGTGATAGGCGAGGCGTAAGAAAAGGCCTCCGCCTTCGATGAACGCGAACCTCCTGACCGCGACCAAGGGATGGGAAAGCGGGGATGACTCTGCTAATCTCAAGACGGATTTTCCTATTTACTCTGTCCTCCAAGGAACCACCATGATCCGTTCCAGTCTCTTGTTCGCGGCGGGCCTTGCTCTGGCCGGCAGCGCCTGTGCCGACTCGTTCAAGCTCTCCAGCGCCGACATCAAGTCCAGCGCCCCGATCGCTGACGAGCAGGTGTTCGCCGGCTTCGGCTGTACCGGCAAGAATGTCTCGCCGGCCCTAGCGTGGTCCGGCGCGCCCAAGGACACCAAGAGCTTCGCCCTGCTGGTGCACGACCCCGATGCGCCGACCGGCGGCGCCGGGTGGTGGCACTGGGTGGTGACAAACATTCCCGCCGATGCCGCAGGATTGCCCAAGGGTGCCGGCAAGGCCGACGGATCGGCCCTTCCAAAGGGCGCCGCACAGATCAACACCGATTTCGGCGGCCCCGGCTGGGGCGGTCCCTGCCCGCCGGTCGGCGACAAGCCGCATCGTTACCATTTCACGCTGCACGCGCTCAAGGTGGACAAGCTCGATCTGCCGCAAGGGGCGACTGCTTCCCTCGCCGGTTTCATGATCAATGCCAATTCCATAGGCAAGGCGACGCTGACCGGAAAATACGGTCGAAAGAAATAATTGCCGAGGTAGGCCCGGCGCCCCGTGCGCCGGTCGTGACGCAGTTGAAAAGATCATGGACTCTGCCTGGAAGACCCCGATCCCCGTTCGGGCCGAGACACTCAAGGTGCTCCGGCTCATGGGCGACCATGCGCCGATCCTGATGCTCGGCGGCGCGGACGGTGGCTATGGCGTGCGCTGGACCATCGATGGACACCCGGTTGAGCCGGCCATCGCCCGCTACCTCATGGAATCAAATCTTGTTGCCGATTCCGGCGTGACCGAGCTGGGCGCCCGAAAACTCGCCCTGACAGAATCCGGCGCCGAATTCCGCAAGGACGGCTTGCTTTGGTGGGCCAGTCTCAGCGTTTTCCAGAAACTGCAAGTCCTTATCATTGGCTGATCTGAAGGGCATGCGGGCGGAATGACCGCAATGCTGCTGGTTCCGGTCGGGAGTTTCTCCTTGCCGACCTGTGAATCATGGCTTACACTTCTTCCATGATCGAAGTTCATCAAAGCGAGACCTTCAAGACTTGGTTAGCGAAGCTGAAAGATCGGCAGACGGTCGCCAGAATCAATGCCAGAATTCTCCGCCTGTCCGCTACCGGCAACTTTGGCGACGTCAAGCCGATCCGCGAAGGCGTCAGTGAGATGCGCATCGACCATGGCCCCGGCTACCGGCTCTACTTCATGCAACGCGGCGCGGTACTGGTTGTGCTGCTGGCCGGTGGCGACAAGGGCTCGCAGGGGACGGACATCAAGCGCGCAGTCGAAATTGCAAAGGAATGGAAGGACTGAACATGGCCGAAAAATTCACCCGTTGGGACGTAGTTGATTACCTCGCGACCGAGGAAGACATGGCGCTGTACCTCGATGCATGTCTTGACGAAGACCCGGGCGACGGCAGTCTGGTGCGTGCCGCGCTCAACGACATTGCCCGTGCCCGTGGCATGTCCCAGCTTGCCCGCGATACCGGCCTGACGCGCGAAGGACTTTACAAGGCCCTGTCTGCAACCGGGAACCCCGAGTTCTCGACCATGCTGAAAGTCATCAAGGCGCTCAAGATCAAACTGCACGCGGCGCCGGCGATTCCGGCAAAGGCGCGCAAGGGTGCCCGCAAGAAGTCGGGAGGGGAACTGGCGGCGGCTTGATTTTCTGAAAGTCGGCGTTGGTGGGACGGCGAGCGCCCCTTCAACGGCATGTTGTTAGAGCAGTAACGTCTTTGTCCTGGCACAATCAAAGGCATTCATTCAATTTGACGACCCCGTGCCTGCCTTTTATCGCGCATCACTAAACGCTTTTCTTGCGGCCTCGACTGATGAAGTCGTGGGCAGCTTGGTGACCGGTCTGGTAGTGTCAGCAAGCTTCGATGCTGATCAGAAGCAAGTACGTGCTTGGGCGGCGCAGATTGAGCTGCTTAGGGTCGCTGCAAGAAAATGGGCTTGCCACCCCGATGCCAGTTCTTGGCATCTGCTGCTTGAATATCCGATCCCGCGTCGATTAAAGCGTATCGACACAGTGCTGCTGACGCCGCGACAAATCTTTGTCCTCGAATTCAAGATGGGGGCAACGCAAGTCGATCGCGCCGCGATCCGACAAGTTGAAGATTACGCATACGACCTGAGGGATTTTCATGCTGAGTCGCGCGCATCGCATATCGTGCCAGTGGTAATTGCCTCAGAAGCGGAAGTCTTGCCCGCACTGCGCCCAGTCGATATTGCCGGCCCCGTCGCGCAGACCCGATTTGCCAACCAGCACACATTGGCCGAGTTGATTCTTGACCTTGAGACGAACCGATCTGCGACCCAATATGTTGACCCGCTACGCTGGGATCAGAGTGGTTACCGGCCGGTGCCGAGCATCATTGAAGCGGCACAGACACTTTTTTCACAGCATTCTGTTGAAGCTATCGCACACAGCAATGCCGGGGCGCGAAACCTCACGCATACAGTCGCGTGTATAGCTCGGGCAATACGTGAAGCCCGCGAGACCGGCGGTAGGATCATTTGTTTCGTGACGGGTATTCCCGGTTCGGGGAAGACGCTGGCTGGACTCTCGGCCGCCCATGCGGTCGATTATGAAAATCTCGCCGTATTTCTTTCCGGTAACGGTCCCTTGGTCAAAGTGCTGTCAGAGGCGCTTGCCCGCAACCATCGCGACCAGTGCGGATCAACTCTGACAGAGGCGCGCCGGAAATCACAAACCTTCATACGCAATGTTCACGAGTACATACGCACGCATGATCCTGACAGTGGCACCGTACCGCCAGACCACGTCGTGGTATTTGACGAAGCACAGCGGGCGTGGAATGCAGAACATTCAAAACGAAAGTTTGACCGTTCCCATTCTGAGCCATACACCATGCTGCGTATTGCCGAATCAATACCAGACTGGGTTGTTCTAGTCGCCTTAGTGGGTGGCGGTCAGGAGATCAATACTGGAGAAGCTGGCCTTGCCGAATGGGGACAAGCATTGACCCGCCATTTTCCTAGCTGGCAGATATGGGCTTCACCTGAAGCCTTATCCAATGACTCTGCGATTGTTGGCGGCGGGTTGTTCGAAATGCCTTCATCGACCAAATTGGACGTAAGGCGTGAGACTGATCTTCACCTAAAGATCTCGCTGAGATCCTTCAAGTCGGAAGATGTTGCGCGGTGGGTGGAAGCCGTGCTGGTCGGAGATGCTGAAGTTGCTCGTGCGCACTATCCCGATCCTGAAGAATTTCCCATTGTGATCACGCGCTCTCTCGATCAAGCCCGTACATGGCTTCGGTACCGAACCCGTGGCAGTCAGCGTTCTGGACTTCTTGCAAGTGCGGGTGGTTTGCGTTTGCGTGCATACGGTATAGAGGTGTCAACCGGTTTCACTGGTGGGTTTCCCTTTGAGGAATGGTTTCTCGCGCCGGAGGGCGACGTACGCGCGAGCAATCAACTGGAAGTCGCTGCTACAGAATTTCAGGCTCAGGGTTTGGAAATTGATTGGGCCGGCGTGTGCTGGGCCAACGACCTTTGTTTCGAGAACGGCACACTTGTAACGCGGCGCTTCAGAGGTAGCCGCTGGCAACAGGTACGCAAGCCACAAGATAGAAGTTTCTTGGTCAATTCCTACCGTGTTCTATTGACCCGTGCTAGACGGGGCTTGGTAATCTGGATACCACCGGGGAATCTCGCGGACCCAACGATACCCCCAACCGACTTCGACGCGACTGCCGAATTTTTGCTCGAGTGTGGAGCGCGCCTTGTTCCGTAAGGTAAAGGCATCGAATACCATTGGCTGACATGTTTCAATCCCGCATCCTTACCTATTTGTCTGACCGCCCCCGCTGGCAACGCATTCTGCTCGAAGCCGGCCTGATCATCGCCGTGATTCTCGGCGCCCAGTACTGGCAGACCCGCGACCTACCTGAAGGCGCGGCCCCGCCGCTCGAAGGCGTACTCACCGACGGTAGCTCCGCAAGAGTCGGCGCTGGCGACACGGCGACTTTGGTGGCTTTCTGGGCCACATGGTGTCCGGTGTGCTCGGCGGAAGAGGGCAGCATCGTTTCCGTGGCGAAGGATCACCGCGTTGTCTCGGTAGCGATGCAGTCGGGCGATGCGGCGGCGGTGACGAAGCACCTCAAGGAGCGCAACCTTGATCTGCCCGTGCTGGTCGATGTCGATGGCCGCCATGCGACCAACTGGCATGTGCGTGGCGTGCCGACGCATTTCATCGTCGATGCCGCCGGCATAGTGCGCTTTCGCGTGGTTGGCTATGCGACAACCTGGGGTCTCACGGCGCGGTTGTGGTGGGCGGAGACATTTCCCGCGTGACGGATAAACAAAACTTTCCGCCGGCAGTGCTGGCGTGGTCAGTCTGGGGCCTCGGCGCGCTGCTCTACCTGATCGGCTTCTACCAGCGCGTTGCGCCGGCGGTGATCACCGACCGGCTGATGACCGAATTCGCCATCGGTGGCGCGGCGCTGGGCAATCTTTCGGCCTTTTATTTCTATTCCTATGTCGCGATGCAGATTCCGACCGGAATGATCGCCGACCGCTGGGGGCCGCGTCGCCTGCTCACCGCCGGGGCAGGCGTGGCGGCGCTGGGCACGGCGCTGTTTGCGTTGGCGCCGGACCTCTATTGGGCCGGCATCGGGCGGCTGCTGATCGGCGCTTCGGTGGCGGTCGCCTTTGTCTCCATGCTCAAGCTGGCCAGTCACTGGTTTGCGCCCAGCCACTATGCGCTGGCCTCAGGCATGGCGCTGCTGATGGGCGTCGGCGGCGGCGTGGTGGCGGGCGTGCCTTTGCGCTTCGTGGTCGAGGCTTTCGGCTGGCGCCCGGTGATGGCGTTTTCGGCGGCGCTGACCGCCATCCTCTGCGTTGCGACGTGGCTGCGCGTGCGCGACGATCCGGCGCAACGGGGTTACGCCAGCCACTTTCAGGGCGCGCATCATTCGCACCAACCGACCCCGGTGCTGCGCGGCCTGAAGGAAGTATTGTCCTACCGCAATGTCTGGATCCTGACCGCGGTGCCGATCGGTTTCACTGGCGCGGTGCTGACCTTCGCCGGACTCTGGGGCGTACCTTTTCTGCGGCAGGTGCATGGGCTCGACCCGAAGATGGCGGCCGCCATCACCTCGCTGCTGCTGGTGTCGTGGGCGCTGGGAGGCCCGCTGCTCGGCAGTTGGTCGGAACGCATGGGCAGGCGCAAACCCCTGTATCTGATTGCCGCGGGCGTGGCCCTGCTGGGCTGGGCGGCGATCATCTTCCTGCCGCTGCCGCTATGGGCATTGGTGGCTTTGCTGATTCCCACCGGCTTTGCTTCGGGCAACATCATCATCGGTTTCGCCTGGGCCAAGGAGTCGGTGCCGCTGCGTCTGGTGGGCACGGCCTCCGGCGTGTGCAACATGGGGCCGCTGATGGGCGGGATGTTCCTGCAACCGGCGGTGGGCTGGATGCTCGACCAGCGCTGGAACGGCGCGACCGAGGCGGGCGCGCGGCTGTACGATGCGACGGCGTATCGGGCCGGTTTCGCGCTGATGTTCGGCACCGCGCTGGTCGCCGCCATCATCCTGGGCTTTGCCCGCGAAAGTTATTGCCGACAAATGCACGAATAGAATCGACTCTGCCATGACCCCAAGCATTCTCTGCCAACGTGACGATGGCATCGTCACGGTGACTCTCTTCAATCCGGACAAGCTCAATGCGCTGAATGCGGCGATGTGGCGGCGGCTGCGCGAAGTCATGGGCGAGCTGGCCGCCGACAACTCTCTGCGCTGCATCGTCGTGCAGGGCGAAGGCGGCGCCTTTGCCGCCGGCGGCGACCTCGAGGAATTTCGCACCGCGCGCGCCACCGTCGATCTTGCGCTGGCCTACCACGAGGCGGTCGGCGAGGCACTGGTCGCCATCGAGTCCTGTCCGCATCCGACCGTCGCCGCGATCCTCGGTCCCTGCATCGGCGGCGGGCTGGAAATCGCCTGCGCCTGCGACCTGCGCATTGCGGGTGAAGGTGCCAAGTTCGGTGCGCCGATCATGAAGCTGGGTTTTTCGATGTACCCCGGCGAACTGACGGGCTTGCTCCGGCTTGCCGGTCCCGAGGTGGCGAAGGAAATCCTGCTCGAAGGACGGCTTTTGAGCGCGGCCGAGGCTTATGCCAAAGGCTTGGTGACGCGGGTGGTGGCGGATGGTGAGGTGCTGCGCGAGGCGCAGGCGACCGCCGCGCGCATCGCCGCCGGTGCGCCGCTGGTGGCGCGCTGGCACAAGCAATGGATCGCGCGGCTGATGGAAAATCGTCCGCTGAGCATGGAGGAAAAACGCGCGTCATTCGCTTTTCTCGAAACGGCGGATTATGCGGAAGGATTGGCCGCATTTCTGGAAAAACGCCCGCCGCGGTTCAAGGGCCGCTGAGCGGCAATCAATCCACGCTTATATCGATTTGGCTGACGGTCGCGGCCGGGTTGATCTGGCGAAACTGATGGATGACGTCGTCAATGGAGTTGACCGGCAATGCCGTCAGGTCTTGCACCCCGACCAGTGTTTGCGGAATGACCAGTTCGCGGTCGGCGCCGATACAGGCCACTTTCTCGCGACCGGGTTGGTCGAAGCGAATCTTGAAGCCTTCACTCGCAAGTCGCACGCTGCTTCTGCCTTTGAGCGTCGGATTGGACTGGAACTGATTGGGGAAAATGCGCGCGGTGTTGTGCGCGCTGTCTTCGTAGTAGCAGTAAGCCGTACCGTCACTGGAAAGCGAGAGATTCATGTTGAGGAATTCGCCGACGTGATAGGCGGGGTGGCCGCCCTTTTCGCTATCCAGATCGACGTGGAAAACGCCGGCCGCATGGACTGATGCCTCGGACGGCATGGCCGCGTGACCTGACGGCAATGCGGCGAGACTGTTCTGCATGTCGTCGAGCAGACTGGCGTAGAGGTCGAAGTTGATCTGACTGTTGGCCACCAGACCGGCTGCGGCCTGGTATTCGCCCACGGCTTGTTTGAGTTCGTCATTGGCGACGCCATCGATGGGCCCCTTGTAGCGATTCATGCTGCCCCCCAGCTTGCGCTGAATGAACAGGATGCGGTCCTTGTCCTGCAGCCTGTCGTAGTTTTCCCGCGCCTGTTCGCGGATCAGGGGATTGGTGATGTTGGCATCCAGGCAACGCCAGTAGGGTACTTGCGTGAACTTGCCGAGGGTTTCGATCAGATTCAGTTCAAGCAGCGCCCGGGTAGCGGCTCCGAGCCCTTCCGAACTGCTGCTGTCCAGACTGAAAGTCAGTCCGAGTTTTCCAAGTACGCTGCCGCCATCGCCGGACTTGCCGGCCTTGATCACGACCATCGAGTTGGATGTGGCGGTAACGGGAAGGATCTTGCGGGTCGCGGCATCGCCGATACTCATGTCCATGCTTATCAGATCGAATGCCTTGTCCTTCGACATACCCAGGGCCAGGCCCAGCGGATCGAGGAGTCTCTCGCCTTTCGAATCGGCCGCCAGCGAGACCCCTGCGCCCTTGGTGGTGCGAACCACGCTATCGTCCATCTGGGTTATGGCACCCCTGATGTAGTAATCCGGCAACCTGCGGTTGGTATCGGTGCGGGCTTCGAACAAGCGTCCGAGATCGTCGCCGGCACTATGAAAATCAATAAACTCGAAGGCATTGCTCTTCTGCGTCATCGTGGCTATCGCGGTGATCAGCATTTCCTTGGTTCCGGCGCGAACCTTGCCGGTCTCGTCCGGGACGCCGGCGGAGGTGATGACGATGCCCTGCTTGCCATGCGCCAGAAACACCTCATCCATGCAACGCAGGGCCTGCGTGAAACTGGTGATGGTTTTGGTCGCGCCTGTTTTCGGCCGGGCGGCGGAGGTGGCCTCGGCGGCGATACCGGACGGTCCGATACTGCCCGCAACGCCAGCGGCCTGGACAGTGAACGTCAACAGAACACAAATCAACGGGGAGAGTTTTTTCAACATCAGCGACATTGAGTATCTTCCAATTCAGATATTGGCCGAACCTTGTTCTGGTGCCGGAGGAAGTCATTATCGCTAAATGTGACGGCAATTGCTTTCGGTTTTTTTGGGATATCTCCCGGCTCGGCATGGCTTTCAGCCTTCGGCAAGCGGTGGAACGCTTCCCGTTGGCGCCGGCGGGGCCTTTCGCCAAAGCCGAATATCTGGTCTGATGGGCGCTTCCCATTAAACAGGCACTACCGACGCCATGGAACCGCATCTCACCGATATCAGCCACGTCATACAGTTGGCGGTTGCGCCGGTCTTTTTGCTGACCGCGATTGCCACGCTGATCAACGCCCTGAACGCCCGGCTGGGCCGCACTGTGGATCGCCGGCGGGTGGTGCAGGAGCGATTGCAGACGCGAGCGGCAGGCGAAGCCGAGGCGGCCGAGCAGGAAATCAGCTACCTCATCCGTCGCAGCCGGCTGGTCTACTTCGCCATTTTTTGTGCCGTGCTTTCGGCTCTGCTGGTTTGCCTGGTGGTTGCCGGCGCCTTTCTCGGCGCGCTGCTGGGGGTCGATCTCGCCCGCACCGTGGCAACGCTTTTCATCTGCGCCATGCTGGCCATGATTGCGGCGCTCGGCCTGTTCCTGCGTGAAGTCTTTCTGGCGGTGCGCTGGGGCACGCACAACCACCCATGAGCGTGCGTCACGCGCTTGCCACGGTTGCCCTGGCCCCTGTCTTGCTGTTGCAGGGACGCCATGTGCGGCGCACGGTCGCCTTGCTGCCCGAGCCCGAGGGATTGCGCGAAGGCGCCGCAGGCAGCGGGCCGCTCCTGCGCCTGCTGGTGGCCGGTGATTCGGCTGCGGCCGGGGTCGGTGCGCAGACGCAGGAGGATGCGCTGAGCGGACGCCTCGTCGCCGGGCTGATGGATTCGTTCCGTGTCAAATGGAAGCTCCTCGCCTTTACGGGGGCGACGACGGCAGACCTGCTGGCCCACCTGGAAAAGCTGCCGGCCGAGGATTTCGACGTGGTCCTTACCTCGCTCGGTGTCAATGACGTCACCGGCAGGCGCTCGCTCGCCGACTGGCGTCGCCAGCAGAAGCAACTCATCGCGCTGCTGACAAACAAGTTTCGTGCGCGCTACATCCTCTTGAGCGGCTTGCCGCCGATGCACCGGTTTCCGGCGCTGCCGCAGCCTTTGCGCTGGTACGTCGGCAGCCGCGCGAAGGACTTCGACGGCGTCTTGGCGAGCCTTGCCGACCGCCAGGGCCGCTGCGAATTCGTCAAGCTCGGTTACGCGACGATGGATCCGGAGACCATGGCTGCAGATGGCTTCCATCCCGGACCGGCAATCTATGGCTTGTGGGCGGCAGAGGTCGTGCGCCGCATCATCGCCCGCGCGCCGCAAATTATTTCGGAGCAAAACCCATGATCGATCTCTACTACTGGACTACCCCCAACGGCCACAAGGTCACGATGTTCCTCGAGGAGACCGGCATGGCACACCGCATCGTGCCGATCAACATCGGCAAGGGCGAACAGTTCGCACCGGACTTTCTGCGGATTTCGCCGAACAACCGGATGCCGGCCATCGTCGATCACCAGCCCGTCGATGGCGGCGCACCGCTTTCGCTGTTCGAGTCGGGCGCCATCCTGCTCTATCTGGCGGACAAGAGCGGCCGCTTCATCGCGCCGGATTTGCGCGGGCGTAACGAGACCCTCCAGTGGCTGTTCTGGCAGATGGGCGGCCTCGGTCCGATGGCGGGGCAGAACCATCACTTCACGCAGTACGCGCCCGAAAAGATTCCCTATGCCATCGACCGCTACGTCAAGGAAACGGCGCGACTGTATGCCGTGCTGAACAAGCATCTGGCCGAGCGCGAGTTCATCGCCGGCGGCTATTCGATTGCGGACATGGCCTGTTATCCGTGGATCGTGCCGCACGAGAAGCAGGGACAGAATCTCGACAATTTTCCGCAACTCAAGCGCTGGTTTGCCGCGATCCGCGAGCGCCCGGCGACGCAACGCGCCTACGCGCTGGCGAAAGAAATCAATCCGGCGCCCGTGGTGGATGAAGCCGCCAAGCGCGTCCTGTTCGGCCAGGACGCGAGCACGGTGCGCCCCTAGCTGAGCAAGCCGTGCAGCATCTTGCTTGCCAGCAGTGCCAGAAAGCCGCCGAAGGCGCGCTTTAGCTGCTTCACCGGCAGCTTGTGGGCGAGCCGGGCGCCGACCGGCGCCATCAGGAAGCTGATGGCGACGACGCCGATGAAGGCCGGCAGATACACATAGCCGAGCGAGTAATCCGGCAGACCCTGAGTCTTGAGGCCGCTGATGATGTAGCCGACGGTGCCGGCGACGGCGATGGGAAAGCCGAGCGCTGCGGAAGTGCCGACGGCATGGTGAATCACCACGTTGCAATACACCATGAAGGGAATCGAGAGGAAGCCGCCGCCGGCCGCGACCAGGCTGGAAACGATTCCGATCAGCGTGCCGGCGACGACCATGCCGAAGGTTCCCGGCAACTGGCTGTGGGGCTTGGGCTTGAAGTCGAGGATCATCTGCAGCGAGGCGTAATACACGATCGCGGTGAACACCATGGCCAGCGGCCGGGTCGGCACCCAGGTGGCGATGAAGGAGCCGGACAGCGTGCCAAGCACCAGCCCCGGGGCAAAACTTTTCACGATGTCCCAGCGCACGGCGCCGTGCGCGTGATGGGCGCGCATGCTGGCAATCGAGGTGAATACGATGGTTGCCATCGAGGTGCCGAGCGCCAGATGCATGCTGTGCTCGACCGGGAAATCCTGTGCCGTGAACAGCATGAACAGCAGCGGCACGATGGTCAGCCCGCCGCCGACGCCGAACAGGCCGGCAATGAAGCCGGCGAAGACGCCCAGCAGGGGATAGCTTAGCCACCAGATGGTCATGTCTTCGCTTTCATCAGTTTGCTGACGATGAATTTCCATTCCGCCGGGTCGACCGGCGTGATCGACAGGCGGTTGCCGCGCTGCAGGGCGCGCATGTGGGCGAGCTCGGGATGCGCGCGCAGCTGGTCGAGGCCGATCAGCCGCGTCTTCTTCACGATGCGTACATCGACATTCACCCAGCGCGGATTTTCCGGCGTCGATTTCGGGTCGAAGTAGTGGCTTGCCGGATCGAACTGGGTGCGGTCGGGGTAGGCCAGTTGCGACACCTCGGCGAGACCGGCGATGCCCGGCTCGGCGCAGGACGAGTGATAGAAGAGGACGCCGTCGCCGACCTTCATCTGGTCGCGCATGAAGTTGCGCGCCTGGTAGTTGCGTACTCCCCACCAGTCCACGGTCTGTTTCGGCATCGCCAGCACGTGGTCGATGCCCACTACCGCGGGCTCGGTTTTCATCAGCCAGTAACGCGCCATTCAGACTGCCTCGACAATGAAACAGGGCGCGGAAACCTCCGCGCCCTGC
>JAPLQZ010000278.1 GCA_026399415.1 Rhodocyclales bacterium
ACGAAGGCCTGCGCGAAGGCATGACGGCCGACGTCGAGGAAATGGACAAGACCATAGGCCAGTTCCTCGACTTTGCCCGTTCGGAGGGCGGTGAAGCGCAGCAGGATGTGGATATGGCCGCATTGCTGGCCGAACTGGCCACGCAATACCGTCGGCGGGGTTTCAAGGTTGAATTCGCCGTTACCTGCCCGCGAAGCGGAATCCCAGGTACGCAGAGCGAGCCAGCGCCGACTCCTGCCTCGGCTTTCCCGCTGCGGCCGCAGGCTCTGCGTCGTGCCGTCACCAACCTGATAGACAATGCGCTGCGTTATGCCGGCAGCGAATCGCCGGTGGAACTGACCTTCAGCGCCGCCAACAGCGAATTCAGCATCGACGTTTGCGACCGCGGCCCGGGCATTCCCGCCGAGGACGCGGAGCGCATGAAGCGTCCCTTCGCCCGGCTTGACGCCGCTCGCACCAATGCCGCCGGTGCCGGACTCGGGCTGGCCATCGTCGATCGCATCGCGCGCTCCCACAACGGCCGCCTGGAGTTGCTGCCACGCACAGGCGGCGGGTTGATCGCCCGCCTTGTACTGTGTCATCCAGCCCAGCCGTTGGCCAGCGTTCAATGAGCGAACCTGCGACTCACTTTTCCCGAATCGGCGGCGAACCCGCCGTGCGCCGTCTGGTCCAGCGCTTCTACGAACTGATGGACACGCTGCCCGAAGCCTACGGCATCCGCAAACTGCACGCCGCAGATCTTTCCGGCGCCGAAGAAAAGCTTTTCATGTTCCTTTGCGGCTGGCTGGGAGGCCCTCAACTCTATGTCGAGAAATTCGGCTACCCCAAATTGCGCGCGCGCCATCTGCCTTTCCCGATAGGTAGTGACGAGGCCAGCCAGTGGATGCTGTGCATGCGTCAGACCATGGCCGAAGTCATTGCCGACGAAGGGTTGCGCGCAGCGCTGGACAAGTCGCTCGACGATCTGGCGCGCCATATGCGCAACCGCAACGATCCACCTGCTGCTTGAAGCCGACCGTCAGAGGTCTCTGCTCGCGTACTCGCGGCGCAGCGCGAGAGCGTGACGGTGTCGCGCCATCAGGCGCGGGTCGGTGACGATGAGGCCGATGGTTTCGCCGATCACCATCACCACCCCCAGCACCGGCAGCACCAGCATCAGGCCGGCCACGCCGGCCACGGCGCCGCCGACAAAAATCATCAGCACCGTCACCAGTGGATGCAATTCGAGGTTCTTGCCGATGGTCAGCGGCATGTACACGAAGTCGTCGAGCAAGCGCACCAGGCCAAACAGCGCGATCGCCCAGTAGGCCATGCCCGGCGCATCGGGGAAGTCGGTCGCCGCCACCAGCACCACCAGCAGGCCGCCGAGGATCGAGCCGACATAGGGCACCCAGGCCAGTACGGCGCAGATCAGGCCCAGCGCCAGCGCGCCGGGAATGCCGAGCAGCCAAAGGCCGGCAGCGAGCGTCAGGGTGTCGAGCACGGTAAGACTGATCAGGCCCTGGAAATAAGCGCGCGAGGTGCGATCGATCTCGTGCAGGAGGTACAGTGTTTTTTCGAAAAAGGCATTCGGTACCGCGGCGCTCAGAAAGCGCGTGAAGCGACGCCCGTCGCGCAGAAAGAAAAAGGCCAGAAATGGCGCTAGCAGCAGCGACGGGGTCCAGGCCATGATGCCGATGGCGACCGGTTCCAGATGATCTGAAATGCTGCCCGCGCCTTGCACCAGGCGCGCCGCCACGGTATCCGCCAGATGAGCACGGGCCAGGGTCGGCCAATGGGCCTCGATGTTGCGCAATGAGTTGTCGAGCAACTGCAGACCACCCTGTACGTAACGGCTTACCGTGTCCTGCCAATTGGCCATTTGCCCCGTTACCCAGGGTGTCAATGCGACCACGACGACAAACAGCAGTGCAAGGAATCCCAGGGTGACCAGACTTGCCGCGGCATCGCGGCTCATGCCGCGATAGATCAGTACCCTGACCGGCGGATAAAGAAAGTAGTACAGGATCAGTGCGAGCAAAAATGGCACCACCAGCCACAACAACTTCTGGAAAACCAGCAGCAGCAGGCACGTCGTCGCAATGATCACGGCCCAGACGATGGGGCCGGAGCCATGATTGCCGCGCCTCGGCAGTTCCGACGATTTGATCGTTGCGCTCATCCGACGGTTCTACAACAGATGATGATAGGCACCCACCGACAACGCCATGTTGCGCATGCGGGTGCCAAGGTGGCACGCCAACTGGCGCGATATTTTCGAGGCGATGCGGGCGTGGGTATCGAGCAGGCCGACGAAGTCGTCGCGGAAGAACACAATCAGATGGCAGGAGTTGGCGGCGCGCGCCTGCGCCGAGCGCGGCGAGTCATCCAGAAGCGCCAGTTCGCCAAAGAAAGTGCCGGGGCCGAGTTGCGCGACGCGCCCGAAATCCCCCTGACGCCGGCGGGGAAGTCGCGCTTCATCGACGACGGGTTGCACCGCGCGCCCCGCTACCCCCTGCCCCTGCCGGGAAATCAGCACTTCGCCCGAGGCGATGATGTAGATGGCCTGCCCCTCTTCGCCTTCATCGAAGATTACCTCGTCTTTGAGGTAGTCGCGTTCATGCAGCAGGCCATCGACAATCTGCAACTCGGCCGGCGTCAGGTTGACGAACAGGCTGAGCCTGCGCAGACGTTCCAGGCGCAGTGGTATTTTGCTGGTGCGGAAAAAATTGGTCATGGGTTATCGACTCCCAAATAATGACGTGATTCTAAATCATCCTTATCCTGCGTTTACTTCATTCAACGGAAAGCTTGCCAGCGTCTTGTAGCTCGCCGCGGAAGGATTCAGGTGGGTCTCGACCAGGGCAAATTCGCTCACCCGCCAGCGGATCGGTGTCTCCAGCCGCGGCAGAGACGCGCAGCGGGCACGGCGTGCCAGTGTGATATGCGGGATCAGGGCGGAAGCGGCACGATGGTCGAGGGCGAAACCAGCAGCGCCCAGAGCGGCGACCAGCGTCTCGGCCAGACGCCGCAGCGGCTCCGGCGGCTGACTGCAGCCTGCCCACAAGATGCCGCGCTGCGGCCAGAAGCCCAGCCGGTCGATGCTCAGGTCAAAAGCCTCGGCGCACACTCCGGCGGCAAGCCCGCCAAGCTGCTCGACCTGGGTCGGCGTCACCGACC
>JAPLQZ010000269.1 GCA_026399415.1 Rhodocyclales bacterium
GGACACCACGGCAAATCTTCTGCGCCGATTCTCCGCGCATAGTTTGCGACTGCGAACCAATGGTGAGATGCCGGCCGAACTCACGCGTGAAGGCGCGGAAAATGGCGGCTGGTGGTCATTGCCTTTTGATGGCTTCGACGAGGTCGAGCCCCTGCTGGCAAGAATACGCGCTGCCGGATGCAGAATCGATGATCTCGAAATCGGCAAGCCCGATCTCGAAGAGGTATTTGTCCGCGTCATGCAGGGGCAGCAGCAGGGACAATTGAGCTGAGATGCGGAACTAATATGCGCTACGGCGGTTTCTCAACCCTCCTCTACAAGGAAGTGCTGCGCTTCTGGAAGGTCGCTTCCCAGACCGTTGCGGCGCCGGTGCTGACCGCGCTGCTCTACCTGCTGATCTTTTCCCACGTACTCGAAGGGCATGTGAAAGTGCACGGCGTCGCCTACAGCGCATTCCTGATTCCGGGCCTGGTGATGATGTCGGTATTGCAAAACGCCTTTGCCAATTCCTCGTCGTCGCTGATCCAGTCCAAGGTGACGGGAAACATCGTCTTCGTGCTGCTGCCGCCGATATCCTATCTGGAGTTCTTCGCCGCCTATGTGCTGGCGTCAGTGGTGCGGGGCTTCGTGGTGGGTACCGGCGTGCTGCTTGCCACTTTCTGGTTCGCGCCGCTGACGTTTGCCGAACCGAGATGGATTCTCGTCTTCGCCCTGATGGGAGGGGCGATCCTCGGCAGTCTTGGCGTGATTGCCGGCATCTGGGCCGACAAGTTCGATCAACTCGCCGCCTTCCAGAACTTCCTGATCATGCCGCTGACCTTTCTGTCCGGCGTGTTCTACTCCATCAATTCGCTGCCGCCTTTCTGGCAGCAGGTGTCGCACTGGAATCCGGTTTTCTACATGATCGACGGCTTTCGCCATGGCTTCTTCGGCGTCTCCGATGCTTCGCCGTGGCTTAGTCTTGCCGTTGTCGGCACCTGCCTTGCGGTGTTGACGGCATTTACCCTGAATTTGCTGAAGCGCGGCTACAAGCTGCGCGCATGAGGAGTCCTACATGCTTGACCCGAAAAAAATAGAAGCCTGGATCGCTGCCGGCCTGCCCTGCGAGTCTGTCGCCGTCCAGGGCGACGGCCAGCATTTCGAGGCCGTCATCGTCAGCGGCGAGTTTGCCGGATTGAACCGCGTCAAACGCCAGCAGCGGATCAACGCGATTCTCAAGCCGCACTTCGATTCGGGTGAGTTGCACGCACTGTCGATGAAGACCCTGACTCCCGAGGAACGGAAAGCCAATGGATAAGCTGCTGATCGCGGGAGGCGTTCCGCTCTCGGGTGAAGTGGCGATATCCGGCGCCAAGAACGCCGCCCTGCCGCTGCTGTGTGCGGCGCTGCTGACCCGCGAGCCGGTGACCTTCACCAATGTGCCGCACCTTAACGACATCGGCACCATGCTGAAACTGCTGGCGCAGATGGGCGTCAAGATTTCGCGGGAAGGCTCGGGAGTCGGTGCTGGCGATACGGTGACACTGGACGCCTCGGGGCTGAACAACGCCGTCGCGCCCTATGAAATGGTGAAAACCATGCGCGCTTCGATACTGGTGCTCGGCCCGCTGGTGGCGCGCGCCGGCGAAGCCCGGGTTTCGCTGCCGGGCGGTTGCGCGATCGGCGCGCGGCCGGTGGATCAGCACATCAAGGGCCTGACCGCGATGGGCGCCGAGGTCAATGTCGAGCAGGGCTATGTCCATGCCCGTGCCGCACGGCTGAAAGGCGCACGCCTGTTCACCGACATGGTGACCGTCACCGGCACCGAAAACCTGATGATGGCCGCGTGCCTGGCGCAGGGTGAAACCGTGATCGAAAACGCCGCGCGCGAGCCGGAAGTGGTCGATCTGGCCAACTGCCTGGCCGCCATGGGAGCGCGCATTTCCGGCGCCGGCGGCGACGTGATCCGCATTCAGGGTGTGGATGCCTTGCATGGCACCACGCATCGCATCATGCCGGACCGCATCGAGACCGGCACCTATCTTTGCGCCGCCGCCGCCACCGGTGGCGAGATACGGCTGACCGGCGCCTCGGCGGCCAATCTCGACGCCGTGATCGACAAGCTGATGGATACCGGCTGCGAGATCGTTGCCGAGCGCGACGCGATTCGCCTCAAGGCGCCGCGACGGCTCACCGCCGTGAGCATCCGCACGGCGCCCTATCCGGCCTTTCCCACCGACATGCAGGCCCAGTTCATGGCCATCAATGCCGTCGCCGAGGGTACTGCCGTGATGCGCGAAACCATTTTCGAAAACCGCTTCATGCACGCGGTGGAGCTGATCCGCCTCGGCGCCGACATCAAGATCGACGGCAACACGGCCTTCGTCAAGGGTGTCGCCAAACTCGACGGCGCCGCGGTGATGGCCACCGATCTGCGAGCTTCGGCCAGCCTGGTCATTGCCGGTCTGGTGGCGCAGGGCGAGACCCTGATCGAGCGCATCTACCATCTTGACCGCGGCTACGAGGGGTTGGAGCGCAAGCTGGCGACTTTGGGCGCCAACATCCGACGGGTAAAATGACTAGATGAGCGGAATTACCATCGCCCTGTCCAAGGGCCGCATCTTCGAAGAAACCCTGCCGCTGCTGGCGGCGGCAGGTATCGTACCGGCCGAAGATCCGGAAAAGTCGCGCAAACTGATTATCGGCACCAATCGCGATGACGTGCGCGTCGTCATCGTGCGCGCCTCGGATGTGCCGACCTACGTGCAGTATGGCGCGGCCGACATGGGCATCGCCGGCAAGGACGTATTGCTCGAGCACGGCGGCGCCGGGCTGTACCAGCCGCTGGACCTGAACATCGCCCGATGCCGCATGTGCGTCGCGGCGCCGGTCGGCTTCGATTATGCCGCTGCGGTGCGGCGCGGCGCCCGCTTGCGCATCGCCACCAAGTACATTGCCGTCGCGCGCGAACATTTCGCCGCCAAAGGCGTCCATGTCGATCTCATAAAGCTCTACGGCTCGATGGAACTGGCGCCGCTGGCCGGTCTGGCCGAGGCGATTGTCGATCTGGTTTCCAGCGGCGCCACGCTGAAAGCCAACCATCTGGTCGAGGTCGAGCAGATCATGAGCATTTCCTCGCGGCTGGTGGTCAATCAGGCGGCGCTCAAAATGAAGCGCGAACTGCTGCAACCGGTCATCGCCGCCATCGAGAAGGCCGTCCGATGATCCGCCGCCTGTCCACCCGCGATCCCGGATTTATCGCCACGCTCGACGCGCTGCTGCATTTCGATCATTCGACCGACGATGCCATCGAACTGACCGTTGCCGGGATTCTCCGCAAAGTTCGCCAGGAGGGCGATGCGGCGGTGCTCGAATACACGCGCCGCTTCGACCAGCTCGATGTCGGCAGCATGGCCGAACTTGAACTGCCGCAAAGTGAATTGCGGCATGCGCTGGACAGCCTTCCCGCCGACCAGCGTTCAGCGCTTGAAGCCGCGGCGCAGCGGGTCACTGCCTATCACGAGCGGCAGAAGCTCGAATCGTGGAGCTTCACGGAGGCGGACGGCACCCGGCTCGGGCAGAAAATCACGGCGCTCGACCGGGTCGGGCTTTACGTTCCGGGAGGCAAGGCGGCGTATCCGAGTTCGGTCTTGATGAATGCTCTGCCGGCCAAGGTGGCCGGTGTCGGCGAGCTGATCATGGTGGTACCCACCCCGCGTGGCGAGAAAAATGCGCTGGTGCTGGCTGCCGCCTGCCTGGTCGGCGTCGACCGCGTGTTCACGATTGGTGGTGCGCAGGCCGTGGCGGCGCTGGCCTACGGCACCCAGACCATGCCGCAGGTGGACAAGATCGTCGGCCCCGGCAACGCCTACGTCGCGGCCGCCAAGCGCCGCGTCTTCGGCATCGTCGGCATCGACATGGTGGCCGGGCCGTCGGAAGTGCTGATCATCGCCGATGCCTCGGTCAATCCCGATTGGGTCGCCATCGACCTGTTCGCCCAGGCCGAGCACGACGAACTGGCGCAGGCTATTCTCTTGAGTCCCGATGCAGATTTCATAGAGCGGGTTGCGGCCAGCATCGAAAGACTGCTGCCGACCATGCCGCGCCGCGAAGTCATCACCGCCTCGCTCAATGGGCGCGGCGCGCTGATCCAGGTAGCCGATCTCGAAGAGGCCTGCGCCTTGGCCAATCGCATCGCGCCGGAACACCTCGAACTGGCGGTGGCCGATCCTGCGCCGCTGGTGGAAAAGATTCGCCATGCCGGCGCCATCTTTATCGGGCACTACGCCTCGGAGTCGCTCGGCGACTATTGCGCCGGTCCCAACCACGTGCTGCCTACGTCCCGCAGTGCGCGCTTCTCGTCGCCGCTCGGTGTCTATGATTTCCAGAAGCGCTCCAGCCTGATCGAGGTATCGCAGGCCGGTGCGCAGACCCTGGGGCCGATCGCCGCGACGCTGGCGCATGGCGAAGGGCTGACCGCTCATGCGAACGCCGCGGAGTTGCGGCTGAAGTAGCATTCCGGCGCCGTGCCGCCGGCGCCGACTTTCAACACGGGCTTCAGGCAACTGAAAGGCGGCCCGATATTGTCATTCCAATTGCGTGGTGGCACGATGCAGGGCAAACCAACGTCCGCGGAACTTCATCATGAAACACATCGACTTCTGGTTCGACTTCGCCAGTACCTACTCCTACCTCGCGGCCCTGCGAATCGCGCCGCTTGCCGCCGCCAGGGGCGTGAAGGTGGCCTGGCGGCCCTTTCTGCTGGGCCCGGTGTTCACCGCGATGGGCTGGAACGATTCGCCCTTCAACATCTACCCGTCCAAGGGCCGCTACATGTGGCGCGACATGGAGCGCCTGTGCACGCAGTATGGCTTCCCGCTAAAGAAGCCGTCGAAGTTCCCGCGCAACGGCCTTCGCCCCGCCCGCATCATCTGCGCCCATCCCGATGCCATGTGGATTCCCGATTTTGTCCGCGCGGTATTCGCGGCGGGCTTTGCCGAAGACCAGGACATCGGCGAACGTGAAGTCGTCGCCGGTTTGCTGCGCGAACTGGGCCTGGACGCCGAAGCCCTGATCGCCGCGGCGGAAAGCACCGCAGGCAAGGATCTCTTGCGGCGTCAGACGGACGAAGCCTTCAAGCTCGACATTTTCGGCGCGCCCACTTTCATCGTGGACGGTGAAATGTTCTGGGGAAACGACCGTCTGGAGCAGGCGCTGGCCTGGGCTGCGGGGATTGGGGATTGAGCCGGGTTGCGCAAGTTGCATGCAAAATGGGTCACGCTGACTAGCTGGTATCAGGATGGCATGACCTCGTTTCGGCGCCGTATCGTGATCGCCGATTTTCAACATCGGCAGCAAGGTGCGGAGATGCTTCGGTTTGCTTTGCGGGTAGTGATGGCAACTTGCGGCCAGGAAGATCCATTCGACGGCAAGAACAATTGGGCCGCTTCAGACTGATTGCCGCCAATCAGAAGTTGGAAGACACCGATCTGTAGTATGCATAATCAATGATATGTTCCATCGATGGGCGTGTCGGCTATCCGGACGTAAGTGGTCATACAGATCCATCGGTGTAAGTGCCGAATTGCTTCGCCCTTCCGGTCGCGGCTTGGGCCTGTCAAGTCGGCATCGGTTGGAACGACACAGGCTGGCGATGAAAACATTCCGGCTTACTACGGTGCGGGGGCCTATTTTTGTTTCTTGCAGGTAAAGATCAGGGTATGTGTTCCCTGGTCCGAATCTTCCTCAAACTTCAATTTTCTCGATACAACATCGAATCCCGACGGACAAGCCTTCGAAGCCACTTCAGCACATTTTGACCAAGCTTGGCACGAGGCCTGTCTGGGTTCTGGGGCGGGGCTCGTCGCAGGCTTTTGCAAATCGGTCAGCTTTATGCCCGCGGCCGTGGCATAACGGCCTGTGGGATAGGCATCCAGATAGGACCGATAGCCGGCCACCGTGCTAGCACCCTGCGCCGCTGCCCAAGTCTCGGCTTCGGGATCAGCCAGCACCTGCGAGACATTGCTCTTGCCGAAGGAGGTGGTACCGCTGAAGTGGAAGTTCTTTTGTACCGTCTTGGGGCCGTTGACGTAGGGAGTCTGCTTGCGGGTCGGATCGCTTTCAATGCTCTTCTTTTCCACGTACTCGCTGGCCGCCGTGAGTACCCCGTCGAGACTCAAATCCCCACCTTTGAAGGCCTTCAACAGTCCCGACGAAAATAGTCCGTTACGCCCATCTCCATCGGCGGCCACGTTGCCTGGATCGGTGGCATACACAATCACCGTTCCTTGCGGCGCACTGCCTGGACTGGCAAGGCCCCTCGATTTGCCGGAACGAAACTTGCCACTGATCGGATTGTTGCGGCAGGCATCAAGCATGACAATGTTGACCCCACTCTTGCCATTGTCCATTTCGTCGAGTATCCGGTTCATGTCGACGCCCTGATACGGTACGGCGGCTTCGCTGTCGATCTTGGCGCTGACGGGCATCAGGTAGTTCTGATTCTTGACTTGGATGCCGTGTCCAGCAAAGTAGAACAGTGCCGCCTCACTACCGCCAATCTTGCTGCCGAATTCGGCAATGGCCTGATTCATTGCTTCAAACGTCTGGTTCTTCCGCTCGATGACTTCAAAACCAAACCCACGCAGGGCTTCGGCAATGTCTTCTGCGTCATGCGTCGGGTTGACGAGCTTGGGCAAGTTGTCGGGGTACTGGTAATCGCCGTTGCCGATGACCAGCGCTATGCGGCGCCCCTGGCCAGATGGGTTCACATTGAGCTTCGTGTTGCCAGCGATAAGCGGACTTGTCTGACTCTCCACTTTTGATGGGAGGCGACTGCCAGCAGCAACAGTTTCCTCGCGAATCTTGATTGTCACGATCCGTTCGGCCCCGGGGCAGGGACTCGCAATGTTAAGGCCCTTGAACTGGGTTACTCCGCTGACGGTGACTTTGTAGCTTCCTGCCTTTGCAAACGAGTGGTGCTCACTAACGGTTGCCTCCTTTGATTCTAGTCGCCGCTTCTTTGTGTCGCCATCGCCGTAGTCAATCTCAACAGCACATACGTTGCTGTCGGTAGATCGCTTTATGGTAAGTACGATCGGCGTTCCGATAATTGCGTCGGTCACCGATGTACTGACTTCAAACTGATCCGTGACTTGCGAAAACACAACCAAGCTACCCAATCCGAAGCCCAAGGTAATCGTCCAGCCGAGTAATCGCGGCGCCAGTTTCGACATAATATTTTCAGACATTGGACAGCCCGTGAGTTAATCGTGAAGATCGGACGGAAGAGAATGCAAGAGCCATCGACGAGTCTATTTTGATTTGCTCGATCGTAGCGTCGCTGGAGGGTACCAGATGACCCGGGTAGTTGCTTTGAGCAGCGTCATAGAACTTGCACCCCAGTATTGCCTGCTGCTCGAAGAGTGGCCGCAACGTGCAGAGAAACGGCCGCTCGGGAAACTGCTTTCCGCGCATAGCGTTGCACTGAGCATACTCCACAGTCATGGAATCTGACTGCCCGCTCCCGCTGCGTAGCAGCCAGCGAGGCGGGGTAGTCCCCCGACTGACTACGCGCCTGGAACCAAGCGAGCAGTGTTCCTACGCGAGAGGGAATGCGTCATACGATCCCGTCAGGGGCGCAAGGCCGTGGAAACGCCGGGCGTCGCCGCAGCGCGCGTCGCCGTGTCCCACATCGGCTTCTTGCGCAAAATCGCGACAGGGACTCGGTCGTTGCTCGTAGATTGCGCAACTGACATCGACTCCAATGGTTCCCCGGAGTGCAACACAGCGCCTCGGGTGATGGTGAGTACCACGCATGTGCGCGCATCGACCAAGGATTGCATCATTGTTGGCAAGCGCAGCTGGTACCCATCCCCCGGATTCGAAATCGAGCTCTTGACGTGAGAATGTCACCAGATACGTGGCGCAACAGGCACCGCAATGCGTACATATCCGGGTCTTGCCTCTCATGCCGATGTCTCCTCTCAACTGTCCGAAACCAGCCATCCTTCCAGCTGAATAGCATCTTATCCGACGAAACGTCTGGTTGACTCAGCAAGCTGCTTGGGAGACGTTGAAGCTACGAAACGCAGCGGTCCAGAGGGCAGCACCCCTTGGTGCGCGTCAGCGCTTTCCTGCTATCTCCTGCAGCGCCGCGACCAGCGCCGCGCACTGCTCATCCGTTCCGACCGTGATCCGCATGAACTGCTCGATGCGCGGCAGCTTGAAGTGGCGCACGATGATGCCGCGTCGCCGTAGCGCCAGCGCCGACTCCTGGGCATCGTGCTGCGGGTGGCGGACGAAAATGAAGTTGGCTGCCGAGGGCAGTACTTCAAAGCCCAGCGCCTTCAATTCCTTGACCAGTTTCTCGCGCGAGGCGATGACCGCACGGCAGGTCTTCTCGAAGTAGTCGCGGTCCTCATAGGCGGCGACGGCGCCGGCAATCGCCAGCCGGTCCAGCGGATAGGAATTGAAGCTGTTCTTGACCCGCCCCAGCGCTTCGATCAGATCTGCATGTCCGGCGGCGAAGCCGACCCGCAGCCCGGCCAGCGAGCGCGACTTGGACAGTGTCTGCACCACCAGCAGGTTCGGGTACCGGGCGATCAGCGGTATCGCGCTCTCGCCGCCGAAATCGACATAGGCTTCGTCGATCACCACGACCGAATCCGGGTTGGCCTGCAACAAGGATTCGATTTCGGCCAGCGGCACCAGACATCCGGTCGGCGCGTTCGGGTTGGGGAAGATGATGCCGCCGTTTGGTTTAGCGTAATCACTCAGCCGAATCGAATAATCGTCGGTCAGCGGGATGGTCTCGAAGGCAACCTGGTACAGCCCGCAATACACCGGATAAAAGCTGTAGGTGATATCGGGAAACAGGATTGGTCGCGCCTGCTTCAGCAGGCCGAGGAAGATGTGGGCGAGAACTTCATCGGAGCCGTTGCCGACGAAGACATTCCGCGCATCGATGCCGTGATATTTGCCGATCGCGAGTTTGAGTTGCCCGGCATTCGGGTCGGGGTAGAGCTTCAGCGATTCGGTCGTGGCCTCGCGGATCGCTTCCAGCGCGCGCGGCGACGGGCCGTAGGGATTTTCGTTGGTGTTGAGTTTCACCAGGTTGGCGAGCCTGGGTTGCTCACCCGGCACGTAGGGGTTGAGCCCCTTGACGACATCACTCCAGAAACGGCTCATGGCTAGACAGAATGGTAGGTATGGCGGTGATTGGCGTTCAGGCTTGACGTGCAGCCTGTGGTGCCGATGGTATCATGCAGGCTTCACCCATTTGCTTGATCAAGACTGCCA
This sequence comes from Rhodocyclales bacterium, assembly GCA_026399415.1. GTDB lineage: Bacteria > Pseudomonadota > Gammaproteobacteria > Burkholderiales > Rhodocyclaceae > Sulfuritalea. The sequence continues at coordinate 9,280 of JAPLQZ010000269.1, forward strand.
TGCGGCAAGCCGACATCTCACGCAATACACTGGAAACAAAGATCCGCGTTGTCCTCGATCTTGATGGCACGGGAGTCGCCAAACTCGCGACCGGCATCGGTTTCTTTGATCACATGCTGGACCAGATCGCGCGCCACGGCATGATCGATCTAACCGTCGAGGCGGTGGGCGATTTGCACATCGACGCGCATCACACCATCGAGGATGTCGGCATCACCATCGGCCAGGCACTGGCCAAGGCGCTGGGCGACAAGAAGGGCTTGCGCCGTTACGGGCATGCCTATGTGCCGCTGGATGAAGCCTTGTCGCGCGTGGTGGTGGATCTTTCCGGTCGTCCGGGCATGGTATTCAACGTGCCTTTCACCCGGGCCACCATCGGCGAGTTCGATGTCGATCTGGTGCGTGAGTTCTTTCAGGGGCTGGTGAACCACGCCGGAATTACGGTGCATATCGACGCCTTGTGTGGGGACAACTCCCACCATCAGGCCGAAACCGTGTTCAAGGCCTTTGCCCGGGCGCTGCGCATGGCGGTGGAAGCCGATCCGCGCGCGGCGGGGGCTATTCCATCGACGAAGGGCACGCTCTGACCCTTCCATGAGCACGGTCGTGGTGGTCGATTACGGCATGGGCAACCTGCGCTCGGTGGCCAAGGCCATTGAGCATGTTGCTCCCGAGGCGGATGTCCGCGTCAGTTCGGATGCGGCCGAGATAGCCGCGGCCGATCGTGTCGTCGTTCCTGGTCAGGGTGCGATGCCGGATTGCATGCGCGAGCTGTCGGCGCGCGGCTTGCGTCAGGCCGTTGTTAACGCCGCCGCCGCAAAGCCATTTCTCGGCATTTGCGTGGGTTTGCAGATGCTCTTCGGCCACGCCGAAGAGGGCGGTGTGATGGGCCTGGAGATTCTGCCGGGAACCGTGCCGCGGTTTCCGCAGGGCGCCATGGTGGCGCCCGACGGCACGCGGCTCAAGGTGCCGCACATGGGCTGGAACCAGGTGCAACAGGTCGAGGCCCACCCGCTGTGGGACGGCATCGAAGACGGCTCGCGCTTCTATTTCGTGCACAGTTACTACGTCGAACCGCAGAGCCCCGAAGTGATTGCCGGCTCGACGCACTATGGCATTCCCTTTACCAGCGCGATTGCACGCGCTAACATCTTTGCTGTTCAATTCCACCCCGAAAAAAGCGCCCAGGCCGGATTGCGACTGCTCGCCAATTTCATGCGCTGGAATCCCTGATCCGCCCGCCTCTCAGGCATCTCTTTATCTTCACATCCCACTATGCTGCTGATACCCGCTATTGATCTCAAGGATGGTCACTGTGTGCGCCTGAAGCAGGGCGCAATGGATGACGCCACGGTGTTTTCCGAAGATCCGGCGGCCATGGCCCGGCACTGGATAGACAAAGGTGCGCGCCGCCTGCATCTGGTCGACCTCAATGGCGCCTTTGCCGGCAAGCCGAAGAACGAACCGGCGATCAAGGCCATTCTTGCGGAAGTCGGCGACGAGATTCCAGTGCAACTGGGCGGCGGCATTCGAGATCTGGATACCATCGAGCGTTGTCTCGATGATGGCATTACCTACGTCATCATCGGCACTGCCGCGGTGAAGAATCCCGGTTTTCTGCACGATGCCTGCGGCGCGTTTCCCGGCCATGTCATCGTCGGGCTCGATGCCCGGGATGGCAAGGTTGCGGTCGACGGCTGGTCCAAGATGACCGGCCACGATGTCGTCGATCTGGCCAGGAAATTCGAGGACTATGGCGTCGAGGCCGTCATCTACACCGATATCGGCCGCGATGGCATGCTCTCCGGGGTGAACATCGAGGCGACGGTGAAACTGGCGCAGGCGCTGCGCATTCCGGTGATCGCCAGCGGCGGCATTGCCTGCATGAAGGATGTCAAGGCGTTGTGTGCGGTACAGGGCGAGGGCATTTCGGCCGCCATCACCGGTCGTGCGATTTACGAAGGCACGCTGGATTTCAAGAAGGCGCAAGCGGAAGCCGACAAGCTTTCCGGTCGCTGATGCTCGCCAAACGCATCATCCCCTGTCTCGACGTCAACGCCGGCCGTGTGGTCAAGGGCGTTAACTTTGTCGAACTGCGCGACGCCGGCGATCCGGTCGAGATCGCGCGTCGCTACGACGAACAGGGCGCCGACGAGATCACTTTTCTGGACATCACGGCCAGTTCCGATGACCGCGACATCATCCTGCACATCATTGAGGCGGTCGCCGCGCAGGTGTTCATTCCGCTTACGGTGGGCGGCGGCGTGCGTCAGGTCGATGACGTGCGCCGGTTACTGAATGCCGGTGCCGACAAGGTCAGCATGAATACCGCGGCGGTCAATAATCCGCAACTGGTCGCCGACGCTTCGGCCAAGGTGGGATCGCAGTGCATCGTGGTTGCCGTCGACGCCAAGCAGACATCGCCCGGCCGGTGGGAGGTATTCACCCATGGCGGCCGCAGGAACACCGGGCTGGATGCCATCGAGTGGGTGCGGAAAGTCGAAAGTCTCGGTGCCGGCGAGATTCTGCTCACCAGCATGGATCGGGATGGTACCAAGGCCGGTTTCGATCTGCCGCTGACCCGTGCCGTTGCCGAGGCAGTGGGCATCCCCGTGATTGCCAGCGGCGGTGTCGGAACGCTCCAGCATCTGGCCGATGGAGTCACGGAAGGCCGGGCCGATGCCGTATTGGCGGCGAGCATTTTTCACTATGGCGAATACACTGTGCGTCAGGCCAAGGAGTACATGCGCAGCCGCGGCATCGAGGTAAGGCTGTGAACCCGTTCGCAAGGACTCGAAGGAGATATATCCGTGATTGATCTGGAAGTGATTCACCGTGTTCAGGCGACGCTGCTCGAACGCAAGGGTGCGGCGCCCGAGTCATCCTACGTCGCCAGCCTGTACGCCAAGGGCACCGACGCGATTTGCAAGAAGGTGGCCGAGGAAGCCGCGGAAACCATCATGGCGGCCAAGGATGGCGACCGCCTGCATCTGGTGCGCGAAGTGACCGATCTGTGGTTCCACAGCATGATCCTGCTGACCCAGTTCGGCATCGGCGTCGACGACGTGCTGGTCGAGTTCCGGCGCCGGGAAGGCATCTCCGGGATCGACGAGAAGAACAACCGGAGTCCCGGATCATGAGCGACTGCCTGTTCTGCAGGATCGTGCGCGGCGAAATCCCGTCGAAGAAAGTCTACGAAGACGAAGAGATCCTGGCCTTTCACGACGTCAATCCGATTGCACCGGTGCATTTCATGATCGTGCCCAAGCTACACATTGCGTCGCTGATGGAGACCGACATGAGCCACCAGATGCTGCTCGGCCGGATGCTCGCCAAGGCCAATGAAATGGCCGTGAGCCAGGGCCTGAAGGAAGGCTTTCGCACCATCATCAACACGGGGCGGATAGGACATCAGGAGGTGTATCATCTCCACGTTCATATTCTGGGTGGCCCCGAGCCTTTGGGGTCCATGCTCAAGCGCAAGGCGGCTTGAGACTTCACTGAGCACGAGGAGAAAATACAATGGGATCTTTCAGCATTTGGCACTGGTTGATTGTGCTGGTGATTGTCATGCTGGTGTTCGGCACCAAGAAACTGCGCAACATGGGCTCCGACCTCGGTGGCGCAGTCAAGGGTTTCAAGGATGGCATGAAAGAAGCCTCGTCCGACAAACCCGCCGAAAAGTCGGCCGAACCGCAGCAGGTGACCGGCCAGACCATCGACGTCGAGGCGCGCCGGGAACAAACCAAGTCCTGATTTCGGGCGGTGAGCGGTCTTCGCACTTTTGCCGAAGCAGTTTCTCCGGCCTGCCCTAACACACCCCTATTCTGACGAACCCATGTTCGACGTAAGCCTTTCCGAGATGATGGTCATCGCCGTCGTGGCGCTGGTCGTCATTGGTCCGGAGCGCCTGCCCAAGGTGGCGCGTACCGCGGGTCTTCTGCTGGGTCGTCTGCAGCGCTATGTCGGCGATGTCAAGGCAGACATCAATCGCGAGATTCAGCTTGACGAGCTGAAACAGCTCCAGAAGCAGATGACCGATCAGGTGACGAACCTGGAGGCTTCCGTGACCCACGAAATGCGCGAGGTTGAGTCCTCGGTGAATAAGGTGATCGAACCGCTGGCGACGGAGGCCGCGGCGCCATTGGCACCGGCTCTTGAGGCAATCCCCGCCGATGCGCAGGCTGTGGCACACGTGGTTGCGCCCGAAACCGTGAGCACCGAGACGCAGAAGTCCTGATGGCTGAAGAACAGGAAACATTTCTCTCCCATCTGGTCGAGTTGCGCGACCGTCTGATTCGTGTCCTCGTCGCTGTCGGCGTTGCGTTCGTGCCGCTGGCCTTCTATGCACGCGAACTGTATTCGCTGCTCGCCGCTCCCTTGCTGGCAACCTTGCCGGCCGGCGGCCAGATGATCGCCACCGACGTGGTCGGCGTGTTTCTGGTGCCCATGAAAGTGGCACTGATGACCGCATTCCTGGTTGTCCTGCCTTACGTGCTGTACCAGGTCTGGGCCTTCGTCGCGCCAGGGCTGTATGCCCACGAGAAAAAGCTCGCAATCCCGCTTCTGATCGCCTCGGTACTGTTGTTTTTCATCGGCATGGCATTCGCTTATTTCGCTTTTTTCCCGATGGTGTTCGGCTTCATGTCCAAGTTCGCGCCCGAGGGCGTGGCCTGGATGACGGATATCGAGAAGTACTTCTCCTTCGTGCTGACCATGTTCATGGCCTTCGGCATTACCTTCGAGGTGCCGATAATCGTCATCGTCCTGGTCAAGATCGGCGTCGTCGATGTGGCCAAGCTGCGTGAGTGGCGCCCGTATGTGATCGTCGGCGCCTTTGTGGTGGGCGCCGTGTTCACGCCACCCGACGTGATTTCGCAGTTCATGCTGGCGATGCCGATGTGGCTGCTCTACGAACTCGGCATTGTGTTGGCCAGCGTCATCGTGCGTCCCGCTCCGGAGCCGGCCGGCGAGTCGGACTACAGACCACCCTCCGATGAGGAAATGGATCGGGAACTCGACCGCGCCGAGCAAGCTTCGCGCGACCAGAAGACTTGAGCCGGACCGTGGCCAGGCAAGTTTCTGCACGAGTTGCCACTGTCGCCGAGGTGCGCAGCCTCGCTGCGTCATCGCTGGTCAGGCTCTTCGACAGCCTGCAAACGCAAAGGGGAGATAATCGATGACGACACAGCTTGCGGCTATCCGTCCGTCATGGTGCGCACTGCTCGCGCTGATGCTGCTTTCATTCGCCGGCATGGCCCAAACTGCCGAGCCAGTCGTCGATTCGAACCGGAAGGCCGATTCCGCCGCCCCTGTCGCGTCGAGCAAGAGCGCCCGCAAGGAGCCGGCGTCGTCGGCGCCAAAGCGGGCGAAGCAACCGACGCGCGGCGAACAATCGCCGGTCAGCCCCGCCGCCCGGAGAGCGACCAACGCGCCGATCGCAGCGCCAGGTGCAACCGGGAAGCACGACCAGGTGCAAGAGGTGCCGTGCTTCAAGACGAGGCTCTGCGAGTGATTCGGTAATCGCAAGCAACGAATCCTGCCGACGACCAGAACGCGATGCACCCCGCGAACGGACCGGCTATTCCTTGGGTGGCGTCGGGCGCTTGCCGACGGCGACCTCGACGCCCATGACGCGGCCGTCGCGCTTGAGGTCGAAATGCGCTGTTTTGCCCGGTTGCAGTGCAGCGATCAGTTCCAGCATTACCTGGGCATCCTTCACCGGTCTGTTCGCCACCTGGGTCAGCACGTCGCCGGGTTTGATGCCGGCCTTGTCCGCCGGGCTGCCGCGCATTACGCCGGCGATCAGCGCGCCCTGGGTCCCGCCCAGTTTGAAGGATTCGGCCAGCTCCGGTGTGATCTCCTGTATCTCGATGCCGACCCAGCCGCGCGTTACGCCACCGTTCCTGACGATCTGTTCCATGACGTTTTTCGCCAGCGAGACGGGAATGGCAAAGCCGATGCCCATCGAGCCGCCGCTTTGCGAATAAATGGCCGTGTTGATGCCCACCAGATGGCCGTTGGCATCGACCAGCGCGCCGCCCGAATTTCCCGGGTTTATCGCGGCGTCGGTCTGGATGAAGTTCTCGAAGGTGTTGATGCCCAGATGCGAGCGGCCCAATGCCGAGACGATGCCTGACGTGACCGTCTGCCCTACACCGAAGGGATTGCCGATGGCCAGCACCACATCGCCCACGCGCAGGGTATCGCTGCTGCCGAAGGCGATCACCGGCAGCTTGTGGTCGGCCGGGATGCGCAGCACCGCCAGATCGGATTCGGGGTCCGAACCGACGACACGGGCCTTGTACTTGCGGCCATCGTTGTGTGCGACTTCAATTTCATCGGCGCCGTCGATGACGTGGAAGTTGGTCAGGATGTAACCTTCCGGCGAGACCACGACACCGCTGCCGAGTCCCGAGCGGCGCTGCGATAACTCGCCGAAGCGGTCACCGAAGAAATGGCGGAAAATCGGATCGTTGATGAAGGGATGGCGCGGCCCCTTCATCTCCTGGCTGGTAAAAATATGCACGACCGCCGGAATGGCCTTTTTCGCCGCATCGGCATGGGAACCGGGACGACGTAGTTCGCTGCCGGCCGGCGCTTCGAGCACTGTCGCCACTTCGGAGATAACTCCACTGTTGTTTGGCAGGGTGGTCAGCCACTCTGGCTTGAGCGTCTTGACGACAAACAGGACAGCAACGCAGACCGTGACGGTCTGGGCAAAAATCAGCCAAAGGCGGCGCATAATTTGGTTTTCTTAGGGGTGTAAATGATGCCAGGTGATGCCGTACTGCGTGAGGATTTTCGCGCCTGTCTGGATTCTCTGCTGGATGCCGCGCGGTTTCGTGATTATTGCCCAAACGGCTTGCAAGTGGAAGGCCGCGAACGCATTCGTCGCATCGTCTGCGGGGTGACCGCCAGCCAGGCGCTGATCGAGGCGGCCATCGAGCGCCGGGCAGACGCCCTGCTGGTGCATCACGGCTGGTTCTGGAAGGCCGAAGACGGTCGTGTCACGGGCTTTCGCAGGCAGCGCATGGCGCGCCTGCTGGCGCACGACATCAACCTGTTTGCCTACCATTTGCCGCTTGATGCCCATGCCACGCTGGGCAACAACGCGCAACTCGCCCTGCGCCTCGGCTGGACTGTCACCGGCCGTTTTGGCGAGCAGGACATCGGTTTTGTCGGCGTACCGCCAGCGCCGACTCTTGCCGGGGCACTGGCGCAGCGGATGGAGCAGGTGCTGGGCCGCGCGCCGATGCTGATCGGCGATCCAGCACGCGAAGTGGCGCGCATCGCCTGGTGCAGCGGCGGCGCGCAGGACTACTTTGAAGCCGCGCTGGCGACAGGCGCCGATGTCTTCATTTCCGGCGAGATTTCGGAGCAGACCGTGCATCTTTCGCGCGAAACGGGAATGGCCTTTATCGCCGCCGGTCACCATGCCACCGAACGCTATGGCGTGATGGCGCTGGGTGTGCATCTGGCGGAGAGGTTCGGCATCGACTGCGAGTTTGTCGATATCGACAACCCGGTCTGATGAAGCCCCTGCGTAGCGGGCGGGCCAGCAAAAGACGCTGACCTCGCCGCTACGGATGATCACTGTAGGCGGAAACTCACCGGAAACAGGGTTTGACGAGAGTTGCCGGGCAGGGCGCCGATGCGCTGCGCGGCATCGAGCGCGGCCTGATCGAGCAAGGCATGGCCCGAACTGCGGGCGATTGCGGCGGAAACAAGCTGGCCGCTGTCGGACAGGATCAGGAGCAGGATGACTTCGCCTTCAAGCCCGAGCGCCACGGCTTCCGGCGGGTAGAACAGGTGTTTCGACAGGGCGGCTTGCGCACGGCGCAGCGCGCTACCGGCCAATGTGCCGGGCGGGGCGGCAAAGGAACGGGAAGTGGCGGCGGTGTCGGTGGTACTTGCTTCAGTGCTGACTGCTTCGGCCATAGCCACCGGTTTCGGCCGCGGCAGGAGGCTTGCTTCGATGCTTGTCGTAGCTGCCGGGCGCTGCTTCACCTCCAGCCAGGTCGGAGCGACGATCAGGGCGGCGTGCAGGATGAGGCTCAGCAGCAGGGCAGAGTAAAGCGGCATTGGAACGATTTTAGAGGCTCAGCCGCCATTCCGATTCTCTATACTGCTCGTCATGCGTATTCTTGTTGTGTTGTTGTTGCTGGCCATCATGCCGGTGCGGGCAGCGAGCCTGCCCGATGCGGTGAGTTTTTCCAACACCATCGAACGCGGCGACCTGTCGGCGGCGCACGAGTGGCTGGACGCCGGCCTGTCACCGGATTTCGAAGGCAAAGTGATCGGCACCGGTTTGATGATTGGCGCCTGGGAAGGCAACATTCCGATGATGGAACTGTTTGTCGAACGCGGCGCCGACATCAACAAGACCAATTCGTCCGGCGAGCAGGCCCTGCTGCACGCGGCGTGGAAGGGACGCCTGAATGCGGTGCGCTGGCTGGTGGAACACGGTGCGCGCCTGAATCGCGAAGGCAAGGAGTGGGCCGCCCTGCACTACGCGGTTTTCGCCGGCCACGCCGAGGTGGTGGCTTACCTGCTGGGGCGCGGAGCCGACATCAATGCGTTATCCACCAACGGCTCGACGCCGCTGATGATGGCCGCACGGGAGGGGCAAGAAGCGATTGCCCGGACGCTGCTGGTGGCCGGCGCCCGACGCGATATCGTCAATGAGTGGGGTGACGACGCGCTGCGCTGGGCGATGCGCTACAACAATCTGAAAATTGCCCGTGACATTACTGGCTACGAGAGTTTTGCCGTGGTGGCGGCAAAGCCGGCGCCTTCCTGGGGGCGCCCGACGCGCTCGCAACCGCTGCCTGATCGCGCCGATCAACTGCTGGCCCAGGCGCGCAAGATGGAGGCGGCTGGACGGCGCGATGAGGCGCTGAAACTCTATCGCGCCGCGCTCGCCGCGATTCGGCAGGCCGACGCGGTTGCGAGCAAGACAGCCGTGCCGGCCCGCGCCGTGACCGGGATGGCGATTACGGCGCAACGTGGCAAGCCTGGCGCACAGACGGCGGCACTGAGTTACGCTACTCCGGCGGCCGAAATTGAGGGCGCCGACCGGGCGGCCAGCGGCGCATCTGCGGCGGCGGACGAACTTGCCGAAGATTGGTTGCGCCGCGCTCGCGAGTTCGAAGCGGCAGGCCGCCGCAAAGAGGCGCTGCAAGCCTATCGACAGGCGGTCTCTGCTGTTCGCGGCTCGGCTCAGAGTTCCGGTCCAAGGCCTGGCTCTGGTCCGATCGAGAATCCCGTCTATTCGCCGGTTCATCCGTGAATAGGAGCATGGTGGATCGAAGGGGAATCATTGACAGCTAAACTTGTTTTGTATTACGATAAGTAAAATTCAATTATGAAGAAGTAAATAACTGGTCCCCGCCAAGGAGTCCCCATGAGTGAGAAAAAGTTTGCCTCCCACGCCGACCTGGAAGAGAAAAAGGTCAGCTTCGACAAGCTGTCGGACAACGCCTATGCCTATACCGCCGAGGGCGATCCCAACACCGGCGTGATCATCGGCAAGGATGCCGTGATGATCATCGATGCCACGGCGACGCCGGTCATGGCGCAGGACGTGATCCGCTACGTGCGCCAGATCACCGACAAGCCGATCAAATACGTCACGCTGACCCATTACCACGCGGTGCGCGTACTGGGTGCCTCGGGCTACAAGAAGGAGGGCCTGCAGGACATCATCGCCTCGCAGCAGACGCGCGAACTGATCGTCGAGCGCGGCCAGCAGGACATGGATTCCGAGATCGGCCGTTTTCCGCGCCTGTTCAACGCGGTCGAGAGCGTGCCCGGCCTGACCTGGCCGACGGTCGTCTTCGACAAGGAGATGACGCTGTGGATGGGCGATCTTGAAGTGAAGATCATGCATCTGGGTCGCGGCCACACCAAGGGCGATACGGTGGTCTGGCTGCCGCAGCAGAAGATCCTGTTTTCCGGCGATCTGGTCGAGGCGGATGCCGCCTGTTACACGGGCGACGCCTATCTGGCCGACTGGCCGGCGACGCTGGATGCGCTGGCGGCGCTGAAGCCCGAGAAGATGATTCCCGGTCGCGGCCCAGCCCTGCTGAACCCGGAGCGTGTCCAGCAAGGGCTCGCCTACACGCGGGACTTCGTCTCGACGCTGTATCGCAGCGCGCAGGAAGCCGTGGCCCAGGGTATGGATCTGGCCGCCTGCATGGCACATACGCGCAAGAACATGGACCCGAAATTCGCCAGCGTGTTCATCTACGAGCATTGCCTGCCCTTCGATGTGACGCGGGCCCATGACGAGGCTTCGGGAATTACTGACCCGCGTATCTGGACCGCGCAACGCGATCAGGAAATGTGGCATGCGTTGCAGGCGGCGTAACGCCGGCGCCGACTCTTGGCCGGAACGGGACCAATGCTGACGACCTACACCTACCCCAAATTTGAGTACCGGACGCCGCCGGAAATCGCCAGCGGACAGACGCTGAAGGTACCCGTAGTGGTGGTCGGCGCCGGTCCCGTCGGTTTGGGCGCTGCGCTCGACCTGCAACTGCATGATGTTCCGGTGCTGGTGCTGGATGAAGACGACACGGTGTCGATCGGCTCGCGCGGCGTGTGCTACGCCAAGCGGGCGCTAGAAATCCTCGATCGTTACGGCGTCGGCGATGCGGTATGCGACAAGGGCGTGTCGTGGAATGTCGGGCGCACCTTCTTCCGCGAGCAGGAGGTGTACAACTTCAACCTGGTGCCGGAACCGGACCATCACCGGCCGGGTATGGTAAACCTGCAGCAGTACTACCTCGAAGAATATCTGGCGGCGCGTGCCGCCTCGCGGCCGAACATCGAACTGCGCTGGAAGAACAAGGTCGTCTCGGTGGTGCAGACCGGCAAGACCGTTACGCTCAAGGTGGAAACAGAGGATGGCGTCTATACCGTCGAAACCGACTGGCTGATCGCCGCGGATGGCGCGCGCAGCCCGATTCGCCGCATGCTGGACCTTGAAATCGACGGCAAGATCTTCATGGATCGCTTCCTCATCGCCGACGTCGTGATGAAGGCCGATTTTCCGGCGGAACGCTGGTTCTGGTTCGATCCGCCGTTTCATCCGGGGCAGTCGGTGCTGTTGCACAAGCAGACCGACAGCGTGTTCCGCATCGACTTCCAATTGGGCTGGGACGCCGACCCGGAAGAAGAAAGAAAGCCGGAGAACGTTCTGCCGCGGATCAAGGCAATGCTGGGCGACCAGCGCGAGTTCGAACTGGAATGGGTCAGCGTTTATACCTTCCAGTGCCGGCGCATGGGCAGTTTCAATCATGGCCGCGTGTTGTTTGTCGGCGATGCCGCGCATCAGGTTTCGCCCTTCGGTGCGCGCGGCGCCAATTCCGGCCTGCAGGATGTCGACAACCTGGGCTGGAAACTGAAACTGGTGATGGATGGCAAGGCACCCGCAAGACTGCTGGACAGCTATTCCGAAGAGCGGATCTTCGCCGCCGACGAGAACCTGTTGAATTCGACGCGCTCGACTGATTTCATCACGCCCAAGAGCAAGGTCAGCAAGACCTTCCGCAACGCCGTGCTGGGACTGGCGAAGAACCATGCCTTCGGCCGCGCGCTGGTCAACTCGGGGCGCCTCTCGGTGCCGGCTTTCCTCACTGCATCGATCCTTAACACACCGGACGAGGCGGACGACACATTCGCCGGACGCATGCTGCCCGGCGCGCCGATGGACGATGCGCCGTTGCGGGACACCGGAGCCGACTGCTGGTTGCTGGACAAGGTCGGGAATCGCTTCATCGCGCTGTACTTTGCCGACGATGCCGCCGTGCTGCCAGCGCCGACTCTTGCCATGCTGGCGAACCTGTCTTGCGGCGGGATTGCGGTGCAGCCACTGGTGATCTCCGCCCGTCCCGGCAGGCTTGCCGGCGACATTCCGGTTCTCGAAGACCCGCGCGGCATCGCCGCGCAACGCTACGACGCGAAGCCCGGAACGGTCTACCTGCTGCGCCCGGACCAGCACGTCGCCGCGCGCTGGCGTACGCTCGATGCAAAAAAGATAAAAGCTGCGGTCGCCCGCGCTACCTGCAACGCATGACAGGAAAATGATCATGGCACTCAATCTGAACCCGAATTTTTCCGAAGCCGGCAAGCGTTACTTCAGTGCCCATTCTCCCGGCGACGACTTTTATGAAATGCTGATTACCGCCCATCGCGACTTGTCCGATGAGCAATCTGAACTGCTCAATGCGCGCCTGATACTGCTGCTCGCCAATCACATCGGCGATATCGGAACGCTGCGCGAAGCCCTCGACATTGCCCGCGAAGGAGTCTGAACATGGCCAACAGTCTCGTCAGGAAAGTGCACCATGTCGCCTACCGCTGCAAGGATGCGAAGCAAACTGTCGAGTGGTACGGCAAGTACCTCAACATGGATTTCATTCTGGCGATTGCCGAGGACGAAGTGCCCTCGACCAAGGCGCCCGATCCCTACATGCACGTCTTCCTCGATGCCGGGGCCGGCAATATCCTCGCTTTCTTCGAACTGCCGACCCAGCCGGAGATGGGGCGCGATCCGAATACACCCAGCTGGACCCAGCACCTGGCGCTGGAAGTGGGCAGCCTGGAGGAAATGATTGATGTCAAGGCACGCCTTGAAGCGGATGGCATAGAGGTCATCGGCCCCACCGATCACACTATTTTCCTGTCCATCTATTTCTTCGATCCGAACGGCCATCGCCTCGAACTCGCGTTCAATACCGGGACTCCGGAAATGATGAAGCAGCTCGACGACGTCAAGTGGGACATGCTCGAAGAATGGGCGAGGACCCGCAAGGCGCCAAAACATGCGCGCTGGATGCACGACGGCAGCTACAAAGGCTGGGGTTCGAAGTGAAGCTCGCCACGCTGAAAGCCGGCGGTCGCGACGGCACGCTGGTGGTCGTGAGTCGCGACATGACACGCTGCCAGATGGTGAGCGGCGTTGCGCCGACGCTGCAGAGGGCAATGGACGACTGGACTACGGTGCGACCGCAACTGGAAGCCGCGTATGACGCGCTCAACCACGGCGAGGCGCGCCACGCCATGCCCTTCGATCCGCGCGAATGCCACAGTCCGCTGCCGCGCGCCTACCAGTGGGTCGATGGTTCGGCCTACATCAATCACGTCGAACTGGTGCGCAAGGCTCGGGGCGCGGAACTACCGCCGGAGTTTCATGTCGATCCGCTGATGTATCAGGGGGGCTCCGACAGCTTCATCGGCCCCTGCGACCCGGTGCTGGCCTGCGACGAAGCCTGGGGCATCGACTTCGAAGCCGAGGTGGCGGTGATCACCGGCGACGTCGCCGTAGGTGCCACGCCGGAACAATGCGCACAACAGATCCACCTGCTGATGCTGGTGAACGATGTCAGCCTGCGCAACCTGATCCCGGCCGAACTGGCCAAGGGTTTCGGCTTCCTCCAGTCGAAGCCGGCGTCGGCGTTCTCTCCGGTGGCCGTGACACCGGACGAACTGGGGGTGGCGTGGCAAGACACCAAATTACATTTGCCTCTCGCGGTCGAGTTGAACGGCAGGCCTTTCGGCAAGCCCGATGCAGGCGTCGATATGACCTTCAACTTCGCCCAACTCATCGCCCATGTAGCCAAGACGCGCGAACTCGAGGCCGGCTCGATTGTCGGTTCCGGTACGGTGTCGAACAAGCAGGGCAGCCTGTTCGGTTCCTCTGTGGCCAACGGTGGCGTAGGCTATTGCTGCATTGCCGAGGTCAGGATGTACGAAACCATCGAAGGGGGCAAGCCGACGACGCCTTTCATGCGCTTCGGCGACCGCGTCCGGATCGAGATGCTGGATGGCAGCGGCGCCAGCATCTTCGGCGCCATCGATCAGGTCGTCGAGCGTTACGTTCCGGCAGTTTGAGGCGTGACCGACATCTCCTTCTCGATTTCGATCAGCCACAGAATTTCTTCGGCCACCGACAGGGGAAATCCTGCGCGCGCACCTTCGCGATTGTCTTCCAGCAGGTGCCGCAGATAGGTAATGCATTCTTCCGGCTGCTGCCAGATTTCTTGCATCTGCTGTGCCACGCGGGAAAAATTTTCCAGCGTTCGCACTTCGCCTGTGTCTGGCGTTGTCGAGTCTTCGGCCTGAATGTTGAAATGCTGACGCAGTTTCTCGGCGGTCTCCTTAAACTCTTTCAGGAGACCCTTGCTGCGATATATGCCAAGCAGTTTGAGCCAGTGGTAGACGGCATGGCGCGGGTTGGCTTCCGTGTACTCGACCAGGGCTTGTGCAGCCCCCTGCTCAAGCCCCATTGACAGCATGATCTCGGCCAGTTGCAGGGTAGGTTCGACGTTGGTTTGCTGCTCGATTGCCGGAGCTTCAGGAGGGGGTGTAATCCTCAACCTCTTCAATTTGGCATTTTCGCGCGCCGCCACTTCCGGATCGGCATCTTCCAGAATAAAGTCTATGACCGGACTTTCTGTCACCGGCAGCGGAGCGGGCAACCTGGTTTCAGCGACTTCGGGTGATGCCGTCCGTTCAACCACGGCTGCTATGGCCGGTGCTGGAACCGGCTCGGCCTTGATGGCCTCCTTCGCTGCGAGAGGCTCACGCCGAGGTTCTTCAGTGAGGGATTCGGCGGCGGGTGTCGCGGCGGCCGGCTTCCGCTGCACTGGCGACGGGTCGCTGGCGGCCGTATCGGCGGGTGGCGCTGCAACTGGCTCGGTCTCGGCCATCGGCGCCGTTGCCGGCGGGATCTCGAGCGGTGATGGTGCGACGGGAGTGCCTGCCTCCGGCGCGAAGCTTGCCTTTGCCCCGGAATGTTTTGCGGAATTCCGGCGGCGGAACCACCAGAGGGCCACCAAACCAGCCGCAGTGATGTTGGCCAGTGCCAGGCGCGAGTTGAAGTCACCTGATTCGGGCGGTTCTGCCGTGTTGGCCACGGCAACGGGTTTCTGCGCCGGCATGGTGCGGACCAGGCGGCCGACGTCGCCCATGGTTTGTTCCAGGCGCCGCAAACTGTCGAGCATGTTCTGCACGGCGCGCGCTTCATCTGCACCCGTTACCGCGACGCGCCACTCGATCCGCAGCACTGAACGCTCATCCTCCGAGACCTTGCCCAGCCGGCGCATATCAATCTGTTCGCTGCGTCGCAACACCAGATCGGGGGTGGTGGCGACGGCGCTGGCCGAGTGCGGCAGAATCAGTATCGACAAGGCAGCGCCAAGCCAGCCGATATGTTGTCGACAACTTGAAACAATGGTGGCCGCAGACTTTGACATCGAATTGGACCGCGCTATAGTGCCGCCATTCTAGCCTCTGCCGCGGCTACCCGCTTTGCTTGAGCAGGGACGGGCAAACCCCCTAAATTGTTTTTTTTCAAGGAACCATGAAGCTCTACAACTACTTTCGCAGCTCCGCCAGCTTCCGTGTGCGCATCGCGTTGGCACTGAAGGGCCTTGACTACGAGTATGTGCCGGTCGATCTGCTGAAAGGGGGCGGCCAGCAGTTTTCAGCCGGGTTTGCAGCCATGAATCCGGCTGCGCTGGTGCCGGTGCTGGATGACGATGGAACCGTGCTGACCCAATCGCTGTCCATCATCGAATACCTTGACGAAACGCGGCCCCAGCCGCCGTTGCTCCCGGACGATGCGGCCGGCCGGGCGCGGGTGCGGGCGATTGCGCTGGCAATTGCCTGTGAGATCCATCCGCTCAACAACCTGCGGGTGCTCGGCTACCTGACCAAAACGCTGGGTGTTTCCGAAGAGCAGAGGAACGCCTGGTACTGCCATTGGGTCGAGACGGGGCTGGCGACGGTCGAGGTGATGCTGGCCGGCGACCCTCGAA
>JAPLQZ010000148.1 GCA_026399415.1 Rhodocyclales bacterium
CCGACACCACCGCGACAGCACAAGAGGAAGCTGCAATCAGGGCAATCCGGGGCAGAGACATGGCAGGCTTGGGGTTATAGTTCATTCAATGATCTGGTCTTGACTTGTTCCGGCTCCACGTTAGCACATGCCTGTACCCTCTCCGTCCAGCGAATACATCGCCGATTCCTTGGTTTTTCGCGCCGCGCTGCGACGCGAGAAGCTCGCTGCCCGCATGGCTCTCGACGAGAAAACCCACGCGGCGCTTTCCGCCCGCATCGAGACCCATCTCGCCGCTTTGCTGACTCCCCTCCCGCCCCGGACGCTGAGCTTCTGCGCTGCCGTGCGCGGCGAGTTCGACGTGCGGCCACTGGCATGTCTCCTGATCGAGCGCGGCTGGCAAGCCGCAATGCCCATCGCAGATGCAGCGAATGCGCCCATGAGCTTTCGCACCTGGACCCCTTCATCGGCAATGGACAGTGACCGCTACGGCATCCCGATTCCGTCCGATGGCCAAGCCATCGTCCCCGACATCGTTCTGCTGCCTCTGGTCGCCTTCGACCCGCAAGGCTTTCGACTGGGCTACGGTGGTGGTTACTTCGACCGCACGCTGGCGGTACTGGTTCCACGCCCATTGACGATTGGCGTCGGTTTCGAACTCGCGTGCGTGGCGGACATTCGACCGCAGGCACACGACATCTCTCTCGATGCGGTGGTCACCGAAGCCGGCATCGTGCGCCACACTTGAGCTAACAGCCGGTCGCCTGACGCAACCTCGCCAGCGCCTCGTCGAGCAGCGCGCGCCGGGTACCGAAATTGAGGCGGACGAATCCCGGTGCGCCGAAATCCGCACCGTCGGAAAGACCGAGACCGTGCTGCTCGAAATAGCGTGACGGATTATCGATGCCATGCTCCGCGGCAAACTGCCGCGCATCGATCCACGCCAGGTAGGTCGCCTCCACCGGCCGCATGTCGAGGCCGGGCGCTACAGCCACCGCGCGCTCGACGGCGCGCAGATTGCCGCGCAGATAGTCGAGCAGAGCCGCCTGCCAGTCATCGCACAGCGTCAGCGCCGCTTCGGTCGCGACCATGCCCAGGGCATTGACGTGCGGCACGATGCCGTGCATGGCGTTACCGAAACCATGCCGCAAGCGGCTATCGGGAATGATGGCAAAGGCGCAACCGAGCGCGGGAATGTTGAAGGTCTTCGACGGCGCCATCAGCGTAATCGTGCGCGCCGCTATTTCCGGACTGAGCGCGGCGAAGAGTCGGTGTCCCCCAAGGGGACTTCCTTCGGGGCGCCGGCCGGACGGCGCGAGGATCAGGCCGTTGTGGATTTCATCCGAGCACACCACCATGTCGTGCTTTTCCGCCAGCAGCGCGATCTGCCACAGCTCGTCCTCATTCCATACCCGCCCCGTCGGATTGTGCGGATGGCAGAGCAGAAAAAGTTTTGCCTGGCTGGTCTTGAGTACCGCATCTACCGTGGGGAAATCCCACAGCCAGCCGGCGGAGTCGCATACCAGCGGCGCGCTCGCCACCCGTCGGCCGGAAAACTCCGGCGCCGAGAGAAAAGGCGGGTAGATCGGCGTCGCGGTAAATACCGCATCGCCGGCCGCTCCGACCGCACGACAGGCGACATTGAGGCCGGACACCAGACCCGGTAGCCAGACTATCCAATCCGGTTCGATAAGCCAATCGAACTTGCGAGCGAGGTAGGTCACGACCGCATCGATCTGGCTCGCGGTTGGCTGGTTGTAGCCAAACACGCCATGATCGATGCGCTGCCGCAAGGCTGCCAGTACCGGTTGCGGTGCAGCAAAGTCCATGTCCGCAACCCAAAGCGGCACTACCCCACCGGGATAACGGCTATTGGAGTACCTCGCCCACTTCGCCGAATCCGTGTTGTCCCGCTGGATAACTGCGTCAAAGTCGATATTCATCCCGGCGCACCGACTCAAGGCAATGTGAAGCGTTTGGCAGTTCGATCCGGACAATTCATGGACGAGAGTTTATCGGTTGTTTGCGTTTGGGCAGAAAGTAGTGTGACATAAGTCACGCCGAGCCCGCGCTGTCAACTCAAAGCAGGCCGGTACGTTGTTAAACGAATATGTATTCGACGAAATGAACATGCATCCGGCGTCAACCTCCGTCATTGTTTGTCCTGGTTTATTGGCCGTCCTTGGCACACAATTCATTTGGCCCGTTTGAATTTGAGGGCTACACTCATACTATGATGATTGGAGGTCTTCGGCTTGAATGCCTTCCATTTGTGCTTTTCCATTTCGCGTCTTACTGCTAAAGGGGTTGCAATGTCAGTACTCTCGCCAAAGCGTCTTTCGCTGGTTTTTTCCCTTCTGGCTTTTTCGGCAGTAGTCTCCGCCCAGCAGAAACTCGGACCGTCGGGTCCCGCAGCCGAAGCTACATCTGCTGCCGGGCCAAAAGTGCCGGCGACCAAAACCATCACCAGTTTCACGCAGGCCTTGCGCTGCATGGATCAGTTGTTCCTGGCCCATGGCAAGCAGGGCATCGTGATCACCTCGGCAGGAGTCCCGGACGAGACCGGCAAGGTTCGCACCGGAACCAAGGAGATGGTGATTACGGCGGTGGCGAAAATGACGCTGCAGAGCAACGCCTTCGAATTCATCGACTTCCATGGCGGTGGCGATGATCTGGCGCGCCTGTTTGAGGCCCGCGGCGATGCCAACCGCAAGATTCCCGACTATTACATTCGCGGCTCCATTACTCAAATGGACGATAACACCGTACGCAAGAGCAAAGGTGCGGGTATTTCACTGTTCTTTCTGGATCTGGGTTACTCGGAGGACGCGTCATTCGATCTGCTCAGCATGGACATGAGCGTGGGCGAAGCGGCCACGCGCAAGATTCTGCCTGTTACCAGCACCTCCAACACGATGGTCATGGTCAAGGGCGGAAAGTCCGGCGAGGCCGGCGGCAAGTTAGGAAAAGTCGGGCTGAGTTTCAACCTGGATAACAGTCGTTCGGAAGGACTCGGCGCAACGACCCGGGCGCTGCTTGAACTAAGCTTGATTGAAACTCTCGGTAAATTTACGCAAGTCCCCTACTGGCGTTGCCTCGATACCGACATCACCAATCCCCTGATTCGCGACCAGGCTCGCGAGAGCTATGACATGTTGCAGGACAAGGAACGCATTCTGTTCATTCAGCGCAAGCTGGGGGGCAGCATGAATCGCTACAAGGGACCGGTCGATGGCGTCGCCAATGACGAACTCAAACAAGCCGTGGGCGAATACCAGGCCGCAGCCGGCCTGGTGGCCAACGGTCAGATCAACTTCGATTTGTACGCCAGCTTGCTTGACGATGTACAGAACAGCCTGGCTGCTTTGCCGGCAATCAAGCCATTGAACCTGCCCGGGGTTGCCTCGGCAATTGGCGCTCCACCGCCCGCTCCTCCATCTCCTCCGGCCTATGTTCCGCCAGGTGCCTCGGCACCATCGGCACCTTCGGCCAACGCGTTCCGCGTCAATCTGGATAGCGAAAAGGGCGCCCGCCCGGCCTATCGCGTCGGCGAGTTCCTCAATATGAATCTCTCGCTTTCGAGCGACGGCACGGCATACTGCTACTACGAGGATAACGCGCACAACACGGCACGCATTTTCCCCAATCAGTTCCAGTCGAATCCGACGCTAAGAGGCAGCAGCAGCGTCCGGCTGCCAAGCGGTGGCTTCAAGATTCGCTTCGACCAACCTGGTCGCGAGAAAGTGGCCTGTATCGGTGCCGATCGCGAGCTGGTCGTTCCGAAAGCGCTGGTCGGAGCAAAAGATCTGACACCCTTGCCGGTCAAGTCGGTTGACGAAATCGTCAATCAGTTTCGCCAGATCAACCCGGCCGCCATGGTCAGTCAGATCGACATAACCGTCAATCGCTGATAGGCCATGAGGAGTGTCGCTGCAACCCGCCTGTCCCTGCTGACGGGAGCTTGGCTGCTCTCGGCGGTAGGTGCGGTGAATGCCGGGGAAGCAGGAAGGCTCGAATCCCCAGGGATTTTTCTGCTGGCCGAGATTGTGGTTCCAGCTCAGCAGGACAGCGGGAAAAAGACTGCAAAATCTGCTGCGGAGGTCCGCGGCAAAGCCAAGGCATATCAGGAATCGGGGTCGGCAAGCCCAACGATCATTGTCCTTCCCGAGGAAGAAGAAGAGGGTCTGCTCGGTCCCCGGCGGCAACCGGAGAGCGGCGCATCCCAGAGTCGGGCCAAGGCGCGTCAGTACCAGCAAGGATCAGCGCAGGTTCCGATCCCTGCCACCCCGGATTCTTCAAACCCGGGAGCGACGAACGCGGAACGTGCGCAGGGTAACCGCGCAAAGGCGCGCAGCTACGTTTCCACAGACAACACGGTAGTCATCGAGCGGATCGGATCGGACGGCATTCCGATTGTCTCCTGCGGAAAACTGATTGCCAACGTGGCCGGTCGCATTGGCGACGATATGCAGCCAGGCGGGATATTTTTCGTCATGCGCGACAACAAACCATTCAAGGTTAGATGCGCCCTGCAGTAGCGTGACAAAAGTCACGACGAACCGGCTCTGTCAACCTGGAGTACCCTAAAACGTTATTCACGCAAGGTTTTGGTTAAATCAAGATGAAGCTGCTGTCACCTTCCGTCATCGCCTGTTTTTGGTTGCTGGCCACCACTTCAGCCCTCGTTGTCGGGCAAGTGACAGTGGATGCTCCAGGAGGCAGCGTAAAGGTGAAGAAGGGCAAGGGCAATACCGCAGTTAGCGTAGGCCCCGGTAGCACGGCCAGCAATTCCTCGGGGACGATTGACGCTGACGTGGAAATGGAAGGGGTAGCCGTAATCAACGATGATGTGTTCATTGATGGCGAAAAGATTCAGCGTGGAAAAACCAGCCACACATCGAAGAAGACCGGCAAGTCCTATCGGATACAGTGGGGAAAAAATGGAAACGTCAGTGTTGAGCAAAACTGATTTGCTTGCTGGCTTTGCATCGGTCGCCCTGGCATTGATACTGGCCGTTGCGCCAGCTCAGACCGAGGCAGGCATTCTCGTGCAAACAAATTCCGGGGTTTGGGTCAGTGGAAATCAGTTTGCCGCCGGCTTTCAGGGCGCGCCAGGCACCATGCCAGGTATCGTCCTGGTGCCGGATGTTCGTGGCAACGCCGGCTTCATGAGTCAGCGCGCCATGGCTTGGGGTACTTACAACCGTCGCGGCGATAGCTCGACCGGATTCCTGTTGGTCGATCCAGCCGGCAGTGGTACGCTGTCGGCCACAAGCCCTCGTCAGGCGACTGCGCGCGCAAATTCTGCCCGCGCCAACGCATACCGACTCGAGTATTTCAAAAGATAACCGGGGAATATGATGTCGATCCAGAAACCAAGAAGTATGACTATTGCCCGTTTCGGTCTGTTGATTCTGGCGGCCGCAATGGCTTTCCTTGCGCATGGCGCAGCACCACAACTCGTAAGCGCAAGTTTCAACCAGATCGTCAACAACCGCTCAGCTCAGCTCATAGTCTGGCGTTACGCCGACAATCCGAGGATTTTTGTGTTTGACTTCCCCGGTCTTGCCTATCAGGGGCGAAGCTTCAATCGGGTCACCCAGTTTATCGAACAGCAAACCACCGAGCCCTATCCGCGAGTTCTTACCGAACAGGAAATGGCGGGGCGCCTTGCAGCGGCAAAGCGGTCCGAATCGGATTTCGCCTTCGGTCACGACCTCATGGTCCATGAGCTCGTGCAGTTTTTCAATTTTGCCCAGCGCGACAAGGTGCCGCTGAATGCGGAAGAGACCGCCATAAGGGATTTCCTGGTCGCACAAGGAATGGTGCGTGACTGGCGTGGCTTCTGGCAGGCCGTCGAGCCAAACAATGTTATCCTCTCGATCCCTCAGACACAGGCAAAGAGTGCCGGTCAGCCGCTCATCAACGCGACGGCGCGCTATGCGATCGTATTACACGAGATGGCCCATGGCGAGTACTACACCAACGCCTATTATGCGCAGTACTGCCTGCGCTTTTGGCAGGAGTCGCTGACGGATGCCCAACGAGAAGCGTTCAAGGCCTTCCTCGGCAAGTACAACTATGCCACCGGGTCCGAGGCGTTGTTGATCAACGAGACGCAGGCCTATCTCATGTTCACGCCGGACCCGACATCGTTCAGCGCGCGCAAGCTGGGCGTTGCGAACGAAGAACTCGAGGCAATGAGAGATGCCTTCCGCAAGGGCAAGCCGCCGACCACGTTGCCGCTACGCTGGAATATTGGAGAGTAGACCATGAAGGCCCCACGTATCGTCGTAACCGTAGCACTGGTCTTGATTGCCACTGGGTCCATAGCCCAGACCAGCCAGACCCGCATCAAGGGTAATACCGAAATCAACGTCAAGACAGAAAACACGACTGCGGTCGCTACAGGGGAAAATAACGTAGCGAAAAACAGGATAGGCGTAATCCAGGGCGACAAGAAGGGTGATACCAAAATCTCCGTCAGCGCAACCAACGTTACTACGGTGGTGGGCGGACGCAACAAGAAAACCTGTACCAATATAGGAGCGATTGTCAAAGATGAATGCAAATAAGCGCTTCCTGCGCGCTTGCGCAGGTTTGGTTCTGGGCTTGGCAGTTTCTGTGGTTTTTGCGGAACAGGGCGTGGATGCCAGGTCCCAAACCAAGATCAACAACGCCAAGGCCAAGGCATGGACCGACGGGTCGATCAAGGATGACCGATTCAAGAAGGATGTAGTGAATATCGGCAGCAAACGCGGCGGCGGTTGCAATGATGTCAATGTCGGTACCGCAAAAGCGGGTGAGAAAGCGCCAAAGGAAATCGTAGTCACAACCAAAAACGTCATCAACATTTGCAAATAAGGAGCCAATCCATGAAAACCATTTTTCGCCCCGCGACATCCGCGCTGATGTGTGGCCTGATTCTTCTGGCAATGGGAAGCGGCCGGGCTGTTGCCGCTGATGATGACGCGGCAAAACTCAAAGACCTTGAACGAGCCATGTCGGCGCCCGGTGATGGCGACCCTGCCAAGAAAAAGCCGCGCACGCGGGCCATCGTTTTTGACAACGCCGGCTCTCCGGCCGCAGCCAACGCCCCCGCAGCAGCCCTGGACTGTGCCAATCTGCCGCCTGACGTAAAAGCCAATGCGGTTGATTTTGCAATTCAGTTCCAGGTTGGAAGCGCCAAGGTTTCGCAAGGATCCGAAGCCACCTTGGGCAGTATTGCGAAGATTTTGGCGCTTGCCCCCGATCGTTGCGTGATCGTCGAAGGCCACACCGACTCGACGGGTAATGCCGACAAGAACATGGCTTTGTCGAAGGACAGGGCGGGCTCGGTCGTCAACTACATTACCGAAAAGGCGGGTATCGAACGCAAGCGCCTGGTGCCTCTTGGCAAGGGCTCGAGCAATCCGGCAGCGGGCCTCGCCCCGAACGATCCCAAGAATCGTCGTGTGGTTTTCAGGGTTGTCGCGGGCTAACGACGGGCAGGCTTCTTCAGCTCGGTTTTAACTCAGGAGACACAGCATGCGTACCATCGCTTTTCTCATTGCTTCTATTCTTATCGCGTCCCCCGTTTTCGCGCAGCTAACCATGCGTTCCAGCAATCCGCAGGGTGTCCAGATTCAGGGGAATACCGACATCAAGGCAGCACAGGAAAACACCGCGGCTGTCGCTACCGGTCAGGGCAATGAGGCCAAGAATACTGCCGGCGCCATCAAGGGCGGCACCCAGATCCAGGGCAACACCAAGATCAAGGTCGAGCAGAAGAACGCGACGGCTCTTGCTATTGGCAAGGATAACAAGGCAGCAAACGAAGCAGGCGTAATCGGCGGTAAATAGGCAGCATCCACTTTTTTAACAAAGGAGAAGTAAACCATGCGTACCCATATTGCACTCATCGCTCTCACCGCAGTTCTGTCCACCGCGGCTTTTGCTCAAAGCAAGACCATGACCTCGACGAACGCGCAAGGCGTGCAGATTCAAGGCAACACCGACATCAAGGCCAAGCAGGAAAACACCACCGCCGTCGCAGTAGGCGAGGGCAACACGGCGAAGAACACGGCCGGCGCCATCAAGGGCGGCACCCAGATCCAGGGCAACACCAAGATCAAGGCCAGCCAGAAGAACGCTACCGCGGTTGCCCAGGGCAAGGGCAACACCGCCGCCAACGAAGCAGGCGTGATCGGCGGCAAGTAACACCACCAGTCACTGCTGTTGATTGACAGGAAGGCGGGGGCGACCCCGCCTTCTTTTTTGGCTTTTGAGTGCTGCTGCAGAAGCGAGCCTTGCGCCGAAACGAATGTCAGTTCGCCATTGCCAGCACGATAACGCGGCCGTCGTCAGCAAAGGCCACCTTGTAGCTGTTTTCCTTGTAGGTCTTGTTGTTGCTGACCAGCGTGGTCTTGACGGTGTAGGTTTTGCCCTTGGCTTCTGCCGGCAGCTTGAACTTCGAATTGGTCTGATAGCGGCCGGCGCCATCCACTGCAGCGACCTTTTCCGTCTTCTCTTCGACCAACTTGTTGTTCTCGTCGTAGATGGCGTATTTCTGCTGTACTTCGGGCACCTTGTCGCCATACCCGATCATGTCGGTGTTGGACGTGAGCTGGACTTCCTTCTGGCCGGAAGCATCTGGCGGAGCCGTTGTAACCTTGGTGCTGAAACTCGCCGGCACCACATCCTTCTTTGGCAGCTCGACCTTGTCCTTTTTGGTCTTGACAGAGGCGTATTCCTTATTGACCTCTTGAGCACTCGCGATCTTTTTCGATTCGAAGTACCAGCCGATCAGGAGGCCGGCGACTGCGCCGACCACCGCCCCCTTGGCGCAACCGGCACCCGTGGCGCTACCCAGGGCACAACCGGCAGCAGCGCCGATCAGGGCCCCCTTGGCCTTGTCGTCCACAACAAAGGTGCCGTCGGCATTCTTCTTGAAGCTGCCGTCGGGGTTGGTGGCGCAGCCGCTTGAAGTGGCCAGAAATGCGAAGGCGACAGCGGCGGCAATCGGGCGTTGCAGGTTGCGGTGCTTCATTTGATATTTCTCCAATCTACAAATGTCTATTTGACTACGATGGCAATCGGTTCGTCGATTCCGTGATCGCTGATGAAAGGGCGTTGCGTGTTATTCGACAATTTTTTGACCTGGCTTGTGACATAACGCTTGAGTAGCGAGGGATACACATAGCCGTCCTTATCCACCGCTTCTCCGCGCAGTCCTTCTATCAAAGCCTGGGTAAAAAATCCGTTTTTCTCGCTTTCCCCTGATTTCTCCTTGCCGGTCGATGAGGCAAATACCATTACGCCCTTTTCATCGTCAATCTTGTTGATGATATCGGTCGCGTTTGACGTCGTCTTCGACGCCTGGTTGGTCAACGCACCGGCATAGCAGGTATCCAGAAAGAACATGGCGCGCCCGGGAAGACTTTGCAGGGTGCCGACAATTTGTTCGCCGGGCACCCATTCTGCTGACTTGAGGGCCATACCGCCCGGCTTGAACGGAATGAAATAATAGGACGGACCCTCTGAAATGCCATGACCGGCGAGGAACAAAATACCGGCATCCCTTTCCTTGACGTTTGCCTTGAGCCAGCTTAAGCCTTCAAGGATACCCTCCCGCGTGGCCTTTTCGTCAGTTAGCATCCGGAACTCGAGCTTGTTGTAAATCTTGCGCACACCTGCTGGAGGATTTGCGACGCGGGCCATCTGCGACTTGAAGTCGTTGGCGTCCTTGACGGGACTTCCAAGATCGTTGGGTTCCGGGTATTTGCTAACAGCCACTACCAACATATAAAGCGTTTCGACGTCCGGCTTGTCGGTAGAGGAAGGCTGGAGTACCGCGGCGACACGCTTTACTTTGATACTTACGGGATCGGACTTGGCATTACGGTTTTCGGCAATCAGCAGAATCTCGCCATCTTTGCCGGGCGGCACGCGTACCTGTACTTCCTGAACCGCGATTTCGCCTTGCGCTCCGCGCTGGGATACAGGCTTGATGCTACGGTCGAGACGGCCATTGACACGAACCTTGATGTCCTTGATCGGGGCATCCGGCGGCGTGCGCACGGCGTAGCGCACTTTCACCAGATCGCCGGCAGTTTCCACCTGACTATCCGACTGGAGTTCGATGATCGGGGGCACGATTTCGACAAGCTTCGCGGGAGCGGCGGTGGCCGCCAGAGTCGCAACAGGCGGCTTGCGCTCTTTAGCGTCCTTTGCCTTTGCCTGCGCCTGGACGGGTGCCGGAGGTTCGGCATTCGCCGCTTCGAGGGCGGCGAGATCGGCCTGCGCCAGGCGCCAGGCTTCCTTTTCATCCCCGGCAGCCAGCAGTTTCTGGATCACATCCGGACGATAAAGTCGATCACGAAAGCGGCCGGCACTAAAGAAATCGGCCGACTGGTTGAAAGCCCGGTTGAGATGCCAGCCGACCAGATTCTCGCCTCCAACGGAAGTATCGTAGTAACCGGAAGGTGTCCAGACGATCCAACGTTCGCGGTCGGCATGAACAAAAAGCGCCATCTGCTCAGCGCCATCATTCAAGCGCAGCCAGCGGACACTGCCGTCACCGAGGCCGGCGACCACCCAGCGACCATCGGCGCTGATATTCACCGCCCAGGCCGCCGCCGGCACGCGGCGTTCCCAAAGTACCACGCCATCGGTACTGTACTGCCGCAGAAACCATTCGCTGCCGAGCACGAAGCTGCGATCATTGGGCGCCACGGCGAGGCTGCGCGCCACCTCACCCGGTTTCACCTGAAGCAAGCGACCGTTGAAACGCGGCGTGGTAGAGTTTTTCCAGTCACTTGAATCCCCGCTGATTCGCGCAGCGTTGGTCTTGTCCGGAGGTAGGCCGCTTTTCAGGCTGCCTGCGCCAAGATCGAAAATCATCCCGCCATCCCTGGAGGAAAAGCGGAAGGCAACCATCTCCGCCGTCGGATTGAGTTTGAAGCTGTCGCCGGCGTCGCGAAAATCGGCACTTTGAGTTCGACTGGCCACCAGGGTTTTCCCCTGCGGGTCAAACACCGCCCACGTCGGCTCCGCCGAGGCCGCCGCAACGCTGCCGTCCGGCAGGCTTGCCAGCGCCATCACGGTATTGCTGAATTGCCCGATTTCGCGTTTCGAGCCGCGGCCATTCTGACCAAAGGCAAGTACCGGGAAGCGGCCTCCACTGACATGGCTGCCCGCCGCGAAAAGGGTGCTGCCGTCGGCCGACCAGACAACGCGCCCCAGATTGCCCCCTCTGACTTCGATGCTATGAACCACGGCGAGGCTGGTTACGTCCAGCAAATCGACCCGCGCCTGATCCTGATAACCGACGGCGAGCGTGCGCCCGTCGGGGGAGAAACTTACGCCGTAGGACTTGCCGCCGGGCGCTTGTTTGCGCGCGATGCGCTCCAGCCCTTTCGGTCCAATCTGGTAAATGCGGATGGCGCCATCGATGCTGGCGACGGCGAGTCGGCCATCGGCCGCGAACTCGGCGCCAAACACGGCTTCGTTGAATTCCGGATCGGCGCCGACAAATTGCAGATTGCGGCGAAAGACGCGCAAGCCCTGTTGGCGCAGGCCAATCGCCAAGTATTGGTTGTCTCGCGACCATGCCAGCTGGGTGATCGGTGCTTCCATGCCGGTTAGCGTGCTCTTCGGTGGCACGCTGGCGCTGGCACGATCGAACAGGTGGAGCAGATGACCGCCGCCACCGTCGAAGGCCGAGTTGCCGCCTAATGCAACCGTGCGCCCATCCGGCGTTATGGCTGCGGCATAGACCGCGCCCAGGCTCTCGGCGCCGATCGGTGGACGCAAAACAGCAATGGCCTGACCGCTGCGGGCATCCCAAAGCCGCGCAGTCTTGTCTTCGGAAGCGGTGACGATCCAGCGTCCGGATGCGTCCGCACTGATGCGGGAAATCAAGGCCAGATGACTGCCGGTCTCGATTCTCAGTACGGGATCCTTCGGCAGATTCGGTGCCGCCAAGACAGCGGCCGCCGAGAAACCGAGCGCTGCAGCGCAAAGACCGTGGCGCAAGACTTCCAACAAGGAACGCGCTACCAGATGTACTTTCATCGAACCAGGATCTCAACGCGCCGGTTGCGCGCTTCCGCGACTTCATCGGCCGTGGCGACCAGGGGCTCTCGTTCGCCGCGGCCGGATGCACTGATGCTTTCCGGCGAAAAACCTTGTGTGACCAGCTGGGAACGGACCTTCTCCGCGCGCCTCAAGGCCAGGCGATCATTGTCGGCTACCGAGCCGACGCGATCAGTGTGGCCGACCACGATCAGATCAGGGGCCGGGCGCTTCTTGATTTCGGCGAGGACATTTTCAAGTTCGCGCTGCGATTCAGTGGTCAGGATATCGCCGCCTTCGACAAAATAAAGAAGGAAGCGGGCTGGCGCCATGGGCTGGGCATCGAAAGCCTCCTTGTACATTTCCTTGAGCTCCGCCTCGCTCAGTTTGGCGGGAGAGATCTCGCCACCACGAACCGTGGCACTCGCGTTGGTTCGATCAAGCGTCAAGGCAGTTCCCTGGCGCGGCGTTACGACCATCTGACCCGTCGTGCCATCGCGGTCGGGAATCACCGAGAAATATTCGCGCGGGCCGCTGCATGCGGAGAGCAGCGCAAGAACCAGGGTAGCTGCGAGGAATACAAAGAGACGGCGGGTCGAGATAGTCATCACTTCTTCTCCTCGACGCTGACCAGAAACTGCCGGGCGTTGCCTTTCACCTCAGCCTGCGGCGTCCTGATCTTCACGCTATCGGGCGCACCCTGAGCCAGATTTCCGGCCTGCAGCGAGACAGTTCCCTGTTTCACGAACGCATCGAACGCACCCATATAGGTGGTCGGATCATAGTTGAAGGTCTTCAGAAAAACCTCGCCGTCCGGGCCCATCGAGAGCGTCGAATTGTCGGCAAACATCAGGCCGACCGAGCCATTGGCTTCGGTAATCACCGTATCCTCGACCTTCAGGCGGGCCCCTACCGGGGACGGGAAGCGCTGCCCGCCGCGCTCAATGCGCACGATCCCGCGCGAAACCTTGACCTGCGCCACCCACGCTGACGCCGTTTGTCCCGCCGCGCCGGCAGCGCCCACCTGGGCGACAACAGGGCAAGAGAAAGTCAGCCCAAGAACCGCGCAGCAACTCAAGCAACCGAGCCAAGTGATCTTCATCGCTGGAACCTCCGGAGCGGGAGCGGTTCATTCTACCCACTCCGCAAGCTCATTTTGGAGTCTGAAAGAGAAAATCGCCGCCCTCGGTATGCCCGGCGGAAACCACTGCCCCGTACTGGGGTTGCTGGGGGTACTCCCTGGTCACGCCTTTGCTGACCACACTCCAGATTTGTGCTCCGGCGGTAAGGCTGCCGGTACTTTGCAATGTCTTGATCAGATTCCAGGCGAAGATCGAATGTCCGTCCTTGCCCTCATCCGAAACGGGCTCATCGGCTCCCGAGGAGAACACCAGCACCGAGCGCTGCTTGAGTATCTCTTCGGCCTTGATCTCCTTGCCCTGAACCACTTTCTGTTCTTTGGTCAAGCTGCCGGAATAGCAACTGTCCGAAATCAGAATCAACTGGCGCGCGCGTATCGCCAAAAGCAGTTTCGAAATATCGCTATTCGAGATCCAGCCTTGAGCTGTCTTGACCGAGGCATCAACCGGGATCCAGTAGCCCATCTTGATGTCCTCCATCAGATAGCCATGGCCGGCATACATCAGAAGAACGGCGTCCTCCGGTTTTGCTTCAGCGGCGATGCTGTTGAGGGATTCGATAAGCTTCGCCTTGCCCGCGTCCTTCACAATTTTTGTTTCAAAACCGAAGCGGGTCTGCAGCACGCTGGCGATCTGCGATACATCGGCAATCGGCGTGTCCAGAGCGGGGATAGGCGCGGCATAGGCGTTGTTGCCCACCAGAATGGCGAAACGACGGGCAACCGGGGCGGCAAGCGCGGGCGGTGTTGCAATGGGTACGGCCGCTGCCGGTGCTTCAATAACCGGCGCTGGCTTGCCGGCTGCCGCCACTGAGGCTGGAGGTGGGCTGACAACGGGCGGGAGAGGAGCCGCAACCAGAGCCGGCGTTGCCGCCATCGCTGCAACGGGCTCGGGCCGGGCCAGGCATTCACCGGCTTTCGGAACCTGCCCCGCCGCACACTCCCGAACATCCGCCGCCGCCGGGTTCTTGCGCAGTTCTTCGAGCGCCTCGCGATACAACAGGGCGCGGGCCTGAGCCCGTTGCATCTGGATAGCCTGAAACTGTCCCATCCCCGGGATGCCGCCCATGAAGGCAGGCGGACGTATCATCTGCGCCTGGACAAGCGGCGCCAGCAATCCGGCGGCCAAACCAAACCAGAACGGCAGTTTCGATTTCATTTTGCACTCTCCTTTGCCATCGTCCGCTGCAGCAGTGTC
>JAPLQZ010000207.1 GCA_026399415.1 Rhodocyclales bacterium
CGAATCGGTGGGCGGCGTCGATGCGGCCAAGCGGGTGCTGGCCGGCGAGACCTTCGACGTGGTGGTGCTCGCCGCCGATGCGATCGACAAACTGATCGCCGCCGGGCGCGTGATCGCCGACAGCAAGACCGACCTGGTGCGCTCGGCCGTGGCGATTGCCGTGCGATCAGGTGCGCCGCGGCCGGACATCGGTTCCGAGGATGCGCTGCGGCGCGCCGTGCTGGCCGCGCGCACGGTGGGTTATTCCACCGGACCCAGCGGCATGGCGCTGACGAAACTGTTCGAGCGCTGGGCCATTGCCGAAGCCGTTCGCGAGCGCATCGTGCAGGCGCCACCCGGCGTGCCCGTGGGCCAGCTGGTGGCCAGTGGCGAGGTCGAGCTCGGCTTCCAGCAACTCAGCGAATTGATGCATCTTCCCGGCATCGACGTTCTCGGAACCATGCCGCCCGGCTGCGAGATCGTCACCACTTTCTCGGCCGGTCTCTGCGCCACGTCGACTCAGCCCGAGGCCGTGCGTGCCTTGCTCGCCTTCATGCGATCGCCCGCCGCCGCGGACGCCAAGCGGCGCCATGGCATGGAACCGGCGTAACAATTCTCAGGAGTCCATCCATGATCATCGACATCCACGGCCATTACACGACTGCGCCCAAGGCGCTGGAGGACTGGCGCAACCGGCAGATCGCCGGCATCAAGGACCCGGCGTTGATGCCCGGGGTTTCGGAACTCAAGATCAGCGACGACGAACTGCGCGAGTCGATAGTGACCAACCAGTTGAAGAAGATGCAGGAGCGCGGCTCGGACCTGACCATCTTCTCACCGCGCGCCAGCTTCATGGCCCACCACATCGGCGACTTCAATGTCAGCAGCACCTGGGCGGCAATCTGCAACGAGCTGTGCCATCGCGTCGCGCAACTTTTTCCCGATCACTTCATCGGCGCCGCGATGCTGCCGCAGTCGCCGGGCGTCGATCCGCGGACCTGCATCCCCGAGCTGGAAAAGTGCGTCAGGGAATACGGCTTCATCGGCATCAACCTCAACCCCGATCCTTCGGGCGGCCACTGGACTTCGCCGCCGCTGACCGACACCACCGGCGCCCACTACATCAACGCCGACACCACGGCCTTCATGCAGATGATCCAGGGCGATCTGTTCAAGGATTTCCCGACGCTGAAGTTCGTCATCCCGCACGGCGGCGGCGCTGCGCCCTACCACTGGGGACGCTACCGCGGCCTGGCGCAGGAGATGAAGAAGCCGCTGCTCAAGGACCACCTGCTGGGCAACGTCTTCTTCGACACCTGCGTCTATCACCAGCCGGGCATCGACCTGCTGACCCGGGTGATCCCGGTGGACAACATCCTGTTCGCCTCGGAAATGATTGGCGCCGTGAAGGGCATCGATCCCGAGACGGGCCACAACTACGACGACACCAGGCGCTACATCGAGGCCACGCTGAACCTCAGTGAAGCCGACCGCTACAAGGTCTACGAGGGCAATGCGCGCCGCGTCTATCCGCGCCTCGATGCGGCACTGAAGGGCAAAGGAAAATGACCATGAACAATCTCGGCATCGTCAAACGCAACATCGTGCGCGCCGACCGCGCAGCGGTCGACAAGCTGTCGCGCTTCGGCGTGGCGACCATCCACGAGGCGATGGGCCGCGTCGGCCTGATGAAGCCCTACCTGCGGCCGATCTACACCGGTGCCTACACCTGCGGCACGGCCGTCACCGTGCTGCTGCAGCCGGGCGACAACTGGATGATGCACGTCGCCGCCGAACAGGTCAGGGAAGGCGACGTCGTTGTCGCCGCCTGCATCAGCGACAACGAGGACGGCTTCTTCGGCGACCTGCTGGCGACCTCGTTCCGTGCCCGCGGTTGCAAGGGCCTGATCATCGACGCCGGCGTGCGCGACGTGAAAGACCTGACGGCGATGAACTTCCCGGTCTTCTCGCGCGCCATCAGCGCCAAGGGCACCATCAAGGCCACGCTCGGCTCGGTGAATATTCCGGTGGTCTGCGCCGGCGCGCTGGTCAATCCCGGCGACGTGGTGATCGCCGACGACGACGGCGTGGTCGTTGTGCCGGCTGCGATCGCGCAGCAGGTGGCCGATGCCGCCGAGGCGCGCGAGGCCAACGAGACTTCCAAGCGCGCACGCTTCGCCGCCGGCGAGCTGGGCCTCGACATGTATGCCATGCGCGAGACGCTGGCGAAAGCCGGCCTCAAGTACATCGACTGATGAGCATCTCCGCCAATCCCCTGCAGTGGTCCATCGGCCTCGTCGGTTACGGCGAGGTCTTCACTGTGCGCGCATGCGGCACAGTACGGTGTGCGCCTCATGGCCAGCCATGCCGATCTCACCGCCGGTTGCGACTTGGTGATTTCCGCCGTCACGGCCGATCAGACCGTTGCGGTCGCCGTGTCGTCAGCGCCGACTCTTGGCCGCGGCGCGTGGTTCCTCGATTTCAATTCGGCCTCGCCGGGGGCCAAGAGCAAGGCGGCGGGCTTGGTAGAAGCGGCCGGCGGGCGCTATGTCGAAGGCGCGGTGATGACCTCGATTCCACCCTATCGCATTCGCGTACCGCTGCTGCTCGGCGGCCCGAACGCGGCAGAGCTGGCGCCGCTGCTCGAGGAACTCGGCTTCGAGGCCAAGGTCGCCAGTGAGAAGCTCGGCGTCGCTTCCGCCACCAAGATGTGCCGCAGCGTGATGATCAAGGGACTCGAAGCAATGGTGATAGAGAGCTTCACCGCGGCGCGCGCCTATGGCGTCGAGGACGCGGTGATTGCCTCGCTCTACGAAACCTTCCCCGGCATCAACTGGGAAAAGCAGGGCGCGTATTTCTTCCAGCGCGTCATTGAGCACGGCCGCCGCCGCAGCGAGGAGGTGCGCGAGGTGGCCGCGACGGTGCACGAAATCGGTTTGACGCCGTGGTCGGCGCAGGGCACGGCAGAGCGCCAGGCCTGGGTCGCCGACCTCGCCGACGCAGGACTGTTCGGTGCAAAAGGCAGTGCGGAGTTCGCCCGCAGTGCCGACTGGCGCATCGAGGCCGATCGGATATTGGCCAAGGTCAAATCAGGAAACTGAGCCAAAGGATGACGATGGAATTCCAAAAGACTCCCGGCTGGCTCGACTGGTACGCCGTACCGTCAGCGCCGACTTTCAAGCTGCCGGCCGGCGCGGTGGACGCGCATTGCCATGTGTTCGGTCCCGGCGCCGAGTTTCCCTATGCGCCGGAGCGCAAGTACACGCCTTGCGACGCCTCGAAGCAGCAGCTGTATGCGCTGCGCGACCACCTCGGCTTTGCCCGCAACGTGGTGGTGCAGGCCACTTGTCACGGCGCCGACAACCGCGCCATGGTCGATGCGCTGGTTCATTCAAACGGCAAGGCGCGCGGCATTGCCACGGTGCGGCGCTCGGTCACCGACAGCGAACTGCAGCAGATGCATGCCGCCGGCGTGCGCGGTGCGCGCTTCAACTTCGTCAAGCGCCTGGTGGACTTCACGCCGAAGGACGAGCTCATGGAAATCGCCGCGCGCATCGCGCCGCTGGGCTGGCATGTGGTGATCTACTTCGAGGCGGTGGACCTGCCCGAGCTGTGGGGTTTCTTCACGGCGCTGCCCACCACCATCGTGGTCGACCACATGGGCCGCCCCGATGTGAGCAAGCCCGTCGATGGTCCCGAGTTCGAACTCTTCGTCAAGTTGATGCGCAACTATCCGAACGTCTGGAGCAAGGTCAGCTGCCCCGAGCGGCTTTCGGTGACTGGACCGAAGGCGCTGCACGGTGAACAGAACGCTTACCGCGACGTGGTGCCCTTCGCCAGGCGCATCGTCGAGACCTTCCCCGACCGCGTGCTGTGGGGCACCGACTGGCCGCATCCGAACCTGAAGGACCACATGCCTGACGACGGCCTGCTGGTCGACTTCATTCCGCACATTGCGACGACGCCGGAATTACAGCGCAAACTGCTGGTCGACAATCCAATGCGGCTGTATTGGCCAGATGAATGCGGGCCGGAGGAAAGGTAAACCATGGCACTCGACAAACCCTACAAGGACGTCCCCGGCACGACGATCTTCGACGCGGAACAGTCGCGGCTCGGCTATCACCTCAACCAGTTCTGCATGTCGCTGATGAAGGCGGAGAACCGCGCCCGCTTCAAGGCCGACGAGCGCGCCTATCTCGACGAGTGGCCGATGACCGGGGAGCAGAAGCAGGCCGTGCTGGCGCGCGACCTCAACTGGTGCATCCGCCTCGGCGGCAACATCTACTTCCTCGCCAAGATCGGCGCCACTGACGGCAAGAGCTTCCAGCAGATGGCCGGCAGCATGACCGGCATGAGCGAGGAGGAGTACCGCGACATGATGATCGCCGGCGGGCGCTCGATCGAGGGCAACCGCTACATCGGGGAGAAAAAGTAATGGCGAGGATCACGGCTTCCGTCTACACCTCCCACGTCCCCGCCATCGGCGCCGCGCTCGATCTCGGCAAGAGCGGCGAGCCCTATTGGCAGAAGGTGTTCAAGGGCTACGAGTTCTCCAAACAGTGGTTGCGGGACAACACGCCCGACGTCATCTTCCTGGTCTACAACGACCACGCCAATGCCTTCAGCCTGGAGATGATCCCGACCTTCGCCATCGGCTGCGCGGCGGAATTCGCCATTGCCGACGAGGG
The DNA here is from genome assembly GCA_026399415.1 of Rhodocyclales bacterium. Taxonomy (GTDB): domain Bacteria; phylum Pseudomonadota; class Gammaproteobacteria; order Burkholderiales; family Rhodocyclaceae; genus Sulfuritalea. Next base: position 4,671 of record JAPLQZ010000207.1, read on the forward strand.
CTGGGGGCCGCGCCCGGTGCCTGTCGTAAAGGGCCATCCGGAGCTTGCCGCGCACATCGCGCAGTCGGTGATCCAGGACGATTTCGACCTGACCATCGTCAATCGCATGCCGGTGGACCACGGCCTTACCGTGCCGCTCTCCCTGATGTGCGGGCAACCGCAGGCGTGGCCGTGCCCGGTAATCCCCTTCGCCGTGAACGTGGTGCAGTACCCGGTGCCTTCGGGCCGCCGCTGCTTTAATCTCGGCCGCGCCATCCGCAAGGCCGTTGCATCCTTCGACGCGCCCCTGAATGTGCAGATCTGGGGCACCGGCGGCATGAGCCACCAGTTGCAGGGACCGCGCGCCGGCCTGATCAATCGCGAATTCGACACCGCCTTCCTCGACCAGTTGATCGCCGATCCCGCGGCCTTGGCGCAGAAGCCGCACATCGATTACGTGCGCGAAGCCGGCTCGGAAGGCATCGAGCTGGTGATGTGGCTGATCGCACGCGGCGCGATGAGTGACAATCTTCCGCGCGTGGCGCACCGCTTCTACCATGTACCCGCCTCGAACACCGCGGTGGGTCATTTGATTCTGGAGAACACATGAGCAAGCCCATCAAGGTAGCGCTGGCCGGCGCCGGCGCCTTCGGCATCAAGCACCTGGACGCGATCAAACTGATCGACGGCGTCGAGGTCGTGTCGCTGGTCAGCCGCGATCTGGAAAAGACCCGCGAAACGGCCAGCAAGTACGGCATCGGCCACGTCAGCACCGACCTGGCCGACAGCCTCGCGCTGAAGGAGGTCGATGCGGTAATCCTGTGCACGCCGACGCAGATGCACGCTGCACAGGCCATCGCCTGCATGAACGCCGGCAAGCACGTGCAGGTCGAGATCCCGCTGGCCGACAGCCTCGCCGGCGCCGAGCAGGTGGCGGCGCTGCAACAGAAGACCGGCTTGGTCGCCATGTGCGGCCACACGCGCCGCTTCAACCCCAGCCACCAGTGGGTGCACAACAAGATCACCGCCGGCGAATTCAACATCCAGCAACTGGACGTGCAGACCTACTTCTTCCGCCGCAGTAACATGAATGCACTGGGCCAGGCGCGCAGCTGGACCGACCACCTGCTGTGGCACCACGCTGCGCACACCGTCGACCTCTTCGCCTGGCAGACAGGCAGGCAGATCGTCGCCGCGAATGCGCTGCAGGGGCCGATCCATCCGGGCTTGGGCATCGCCATGGACATGTCGATCCAGTTGAAAAGCAGCACCGGCGCGATCTGCACGCTGTCGCTCTCGTTCAACAACGACGGCCCGCTCGGCACCTTCTTCCGCTACATCGGCGACAGCGGCACCTACCTCGCGCGCTATGACGACCTGATC
>JAPLQZ010000196.1 GCA_026399415.1 Rhodocyclales bacterium
AGAACCGGTATCCCGGCGGGGGTGCGGCGCAACGCGCCGCGCTCAAGCAAGCGCCCCGACAACTGCGTCAGGTTGCTCGGCTTGTCCTCAGGCGGCAACGGCAGCAGCCGGAGCCTCCACCTTGACTTCGCCCTGGGTCAACGAACGCGACTTCTCTTCCTTCATCATCGGCGAAGGAGTCACCACCGCCTTGCGCGTTTTCACCGTCAGGTGGCGCAACACGGCATCGTTGAACTTGAAAGCGTGCTCGAGTTCTTCCAGGGTTTCGCCGTCGCACTCGATATTCATCAGCACGTAGTGGGCTTTATGCACCTTCTGGATCGGATAGGCCATCTGGCGACGCCCCCAGTCTTCGAGGCGATGGATGGCTCCGTTGCGGCCGGTGACCAGCGTCTTGTAACGCTCGATCATCGCCGGCACCTGCTCGGATTGGTCCGGGTGGACGATAAATACAACTTCATAATGGCGCATGCAATCTCCTTGTGGTTAGGTTTCAGCCCCCCCGCATGCGTAACGGGTGGAGCAAGGGAAGCCCATGATAATACCACAGGAAGCAGCGCCAAGGCTAGCCGCAGTAGCGCAGTCCCAGGAGATTCAGCAGCAATTCCGGCTGCCGGTAGGCACCGAACACCAGCGCGACTAGTACCGCCACGGCCAGCAGTCCGATCCCCCAGACGGCGCGCCGCGACCAATCCCGGCGCAGCCGTTCCGGCGGCCGGGCTTCGCTTTGAACGAGTTCGACGGGAGCATCCATCCGTACATACTCGGCAAGCTTGGCCGTCAAGTCAAGCGTACCGGCCGAATTTCTCGACAACTCTTAGAAGCTTTCGTTTTCGCGCAGGAAGCGCCACTGCCCGAGTGGCAGGTCGCCCAGGCGCACACGGCCGATGCGCACCCGTTTCAGTCCGGTTGCCCGCAGGCCGACCAGTTCGCACATGCGCCGGATCTGCCGCTTGCGGCCTTCGGTCAGGACAAAACGCAGCTGTTCCGGGTTCGCCCAGGCCACCTGGGCCGGACGCAAAGACTTGCCATCCAGTTCGAGGCCGTGATTGAGCAGGGCCAAACCACGCGCATCCAGCGCGCCCTCGACGCGGACCAGATATTCCTTCTCCACCTTCGAATCATCGCCGATCAGTTGTCGCGCGACGCGGCCATCCTGAGTCAGAACCAGCAACCCGGTGGAATCGATGTCGAGCCGGCCGGCCGGAGCCAGTCCCTTCAGGTGCGACAGCTGAAAGCGCTGATGGTCCCCGGCCATCTGGCTTTTCGGCGAGATCAGGCTCACCGCCGGCTGGTGGCCGTCCTCGGCCTGGCCTGAAACGTAGCCCATGGGTTTGTGCAGGAGGATGGTCGCCTGCCGCGCCTGTGTCGCGCGCGCCTCAGGAGCCAGCGTAATCACCGCATCGGCGGCGGCCCGGGTTCCAAGCTGCGTGACGCGCTGGCCATCGACGAAGACCAGTCCGCGCTCGATGAAAGCGTCCGCCTCGCGGCGCGAGCACAGGCCTCGCTCGGCGAGGAGTTTGGAAACCCGGATACCCTGCGTATCATTCATGGTCGCGCATTCTATCCTGCCCTTAGAGCCTATTTCAGTAGGAATCATGCCCCGCGTTGAGACCAGGATCGGATGGATGCAAGGCGCAGTGCGCGGCCAATGGTTGTTCCATTGGCAAGCGCTGCAACGCCGCAGACGCCGATCCTGGTCTCAACCCGAAGGGCCGTCGGGCGTTGGGCGCGCTGCCACGTTGTCGGTCGCTTGCATGGATGTACCATGCGGCACTCCCTCCGCCTCGCATCGCATCCCAACGCCCGGCGGCGCGGGGTACGATTCCTACTGAAATAGGCTCTTATGCTCAGCTATCGCCACGCCTTCCACGCCGGCAACCACGCCGATGTCCTCAAGCACCTCGTGCTGATGCATTGCATCGAGCACATGAACAGCAAGGACAAGCCCTATACGCTGGTCGACACTCATGCCGGTGCGGGCTTCTACGCCCTCGACGCGGAACAGGCAAAACGCACCGGCGAATATATCCACGGCATCGGGCGGCTTTGGGAGCGCAAGGACCTGCCGCCGCGGCTGGCCGAGTATGTGGCGCTGGTGCGCGCACTCAACGGCAGCGCCACGCTGCGTCGTTACCCCGGATCACCGCGAATCGCCGCAAGCCTCATCAGGGACAACGCCCAGGTGCGCGACACCCTGCGTCTGTGCGAGCTGCACTCGACCGACTTCGCCCTGCTGCGGCGCCAGTTCAAGGATGCCGGCCGGCGCGTCACGGTGGAGCAGGCCGACGGCTTCGAAGTACTGAAAGCCGCGCTGCCGCCTCCTTCACGACGCGGCCTGGTGCTGATCGACCCGTCCTACGAAATCAAGAGCGATTACATGAAGGTCGTCGCCGCCATCAAGGATGCACTGAAGCGCTTTGCTACCGGCACCTATCTGGTCTGGCACCCGATGCTGCCCACCATCGAGGCCAACCATCTGCCGGACAAGCTGAAAAAAGCCGGCGCCGGCCATTGGCTGCATGCCACGCTGAGCGTACGCGCGCCGGCCACGAAAGGCCATGGCATGCACGGCAGCGGCATGTTTGTCATCAACCCGCCGTGGACGCTGGCCGCTGAACTGGAAACATGCCTGCCCTTCCTGGCCACCGTGCTGGCACTCGACGACGGGGCGAACTGGAGCGTCGACCAGTTCGAGCAGAGCGCGAAAAAGGACTAGCCCTGCAGTTCCGTTCGGTCGCGGAAGTGCTCCAGCGCCTCCGGGTTGGCCAGCGCTTCGACATTCTTGACGGCATGCCCGTGCACTACATTGCGCACCGCCAGTTCGACGATCTTGCCGCTCTTGGTACGCGGGATGTCCACCACTTGCAGAACCTTCGCCGGCACATGGCGCGGCGTCGTGTTGTCACGGATCACCTGCTTGATGCGGCTGATCAGAACTTCATCGAGACCCAACTCGTCGCGCAGTTTGACGAACAGCACCACGCGTACATCGCCGCTGTTGCCCGGCGGCCAATCCTGGCCGATCACCAGTGACTCGATCACCTCGCCGAGCTTTTCCACCTGGCGATAGATTTCCGCCGTACCGATGCGCACGCCACCCGGATTGAGCGTTGCATCGGAACGTCCATAGATGATGAAGCCATCGTGCACGGTGCGCTCGGCAAAGTCGCCGTGGCACCAGATATTGGCAAAGCGCTCGAAGTAGGCGGCGTGGTACTTCGATCCGTCGGCGTCATTCCAGAAGCCGATCGGCATCACCGGAAAGGACCGTGTGCACACCAGTTCGCCTTTCTCGCCGCGCACAGGCCGGCCGCCATCGTCGAGCACGTCGACCGCCATGCCGAGGCCGGCGCACTGGATTTCGCCGCGATGCACGGGACCATTCGGATTGCCGAGCACGAAACAGGAAATGATGTCGGTGCCGCCGGAAATCGAGGCAAGCTGAACGTCCTGCTTGATGTTGTTGTAGACGTAGTCGAAGGCTTCCGCCACCAGCGGGCTGCCGGTCGAGAACATGGCGCGCAGTTGCTCCAGCTTGTGCGTCCGGCGCGGCTTGAGTGCGATCTTGGCGATGGCGTCGATGAACTTGGCCGAGGTGCCGAAATGCGTCATGCGCTCGGCATCGGCGTAGTCGAAAAGAATGCTGCCGCGACCGACAAAAGGCGACCCATCGTAAAGCATCAGCGTCGCGCCCGACGCCAGGCCCGTCACCAGCCAGTTCCACATCATCCAGCCGCAGGTGGTGAAGTAAAACAGGCGGTCATCGACCTGCACGTCGCCCTGCAACTGGTGTTCCTTGATGTGCTGCAGCAGCGCGCCGCCGGCGCAATGCACGATGCACTTGGGCACACCGGTGGTGCCCGAGGAATACATGATGTAGAGCGGATGGTCGAAGGGTAGCCGCTCGAAGCGGATTTCCCGCTCGCCGACGAAGGGAGCAAGGAAATCGGCCAGCGACACGCCGCGCTTCACGGCGGCAAAGTCGCCGCCTCCGCCGGCCGCATTTCCAGCATAAGGCACGACGACGACCCGTTGCAGCGACGGCATGCGCGCGGCGATTTCGGCCACCTTGCCGAGGCAGTCGATGGTCTTGCCGTTGTACCAGTAGCCGTCACAGGCGAACAGCAGCTTCGGCTCGATCTGGCCGAAGCGGTCGACCACTCCCTGCACGCCGAAGTCGGGCGAAGCGGAAGAAAAGATGGCGCCGATGGAAGCAGTAGCCAGCATCGCCACCAGGGCGGCCGGCAGGTTGGGCAGGTAGGCGGCGACACGGTCGCCCCTGGCCACGCCCATGGCGCGTAGTGCCGCCGCCGTCTGCGCCACGGCGCGATACAGTTCGGCGTGGCTGGCGCGGCCCTTGACCTTGTCCTCGCCCCAGAACACCAGCGCATCGGCATCGTCGCGCCGGCGCAGCAGGTTCTCGGCAAAGTTCAGCCTGGCCTCCGGAAACCATTTCGCGCCGGGCATTTTCTGGCGGTCAATGACGACCGTGGAACCCATCTCGCCGCGCACTTCGCCATACTCCCAGACCGAAGCCCAAAACTCCTCAGGATGCTCTATCGACCAGGCGTGCAGTAACTGATAGTCGGCGCTGGCGAGACGGCGATTCCAGCGCTTGCCGGCCGCCTCCATGAATGCTGTCAGGCGCGTTCCGGCGATGCGCTTTGCAGAGGGCCGCCAGATCGGTGCGGTGCTTGTGCTCATGGTGGATTCCTGTTCTCCAAAGACTACAGACAACTCGCGCGCATGGCCTCGGGCAGAGGGATCGACTTCCCTGTGGAAGGGTTGATCCACACCAGCTTGGCCGCGCCTTCCGCGTAGACGCGCTCGTCGCCGACGATGCGCATTTCATAATAGGTCGGTACGCTGCTGCGTCCCGGCGCGCCACAGAACATGCGGCACGCGACAACGCCCGGATAGGTGAACGGAATCAGAAATGTGCAACTGGCGTTGACGATCACCGGGCCTTCGGTCTGTGTCCATGAAGTACCGAAACCGAAGGTCTCCAGCCATTCGATGCGCGTCTGTTCCATGTAGCGGAAATAGACCGTGTTGTTAACGTGTCCCATGGCGTCCTCGTCGCCCCAGCGGATAGGCACCTGATTGCAGTAGACCAGTTTGCGGTGGTGTTCCATGGTGATGATGTCGACAGGGTTGAGCGCGAGTTCGCGATTATAATCTCGGCATCAATCCAATCGATCGAGGTCAGCATGCAGCGCGAAGCCATGGAATTCGACGTCGTGATCGTGGGCGGTGGCCCGGCCGGACTTTCCGCCGCGATCCGCCTCAAACAGATCAATCCCGAAATCAACGTCTGCCTGATCGAGAAGGGCTCCGAAATCGGCGCCCACATCCTCTCCGGCGCGGTCATGGATCCGCGCGCACTGACCGAACTGATCCCCGACTGGCAAGCGCTGGGCGCGCCGGTGGACACACCGGTCACCCGCGACCGTTTCGCATTCCTGACGCAGCATGGCTTTGTCGATCTGCCCACCATCCTCCTGCCGAACTGCTTCCAGAATCACGGCAACTACGTCATCAGCCTGGGTCAGCTTTGCCGCTGGCTGGGCGCGCAGGCCGAGGCGCTGGGCGTTGAAATCTATCCCGGCTTCGCCGGCGCCGAGGTGCTCTACGACGACAAGGGCGCCGTGCGCGGCGTCGCCACCGGCGACATGGGCGTGGGTCACGATGGCAAGCCCACCGCGAGCTATGCGCCGGGCATGGAACTGCTGGCCAAGTACACGCTGTTTGCCGAAGGCTGTCGCGGTCACCTGGGCAAGCAGATCGAAGAACGCTTCAATCTGCGCGCCGAATCCGATCCGCAAACCTACGCCATCGGCATCAAGGAACTGTGGGAGGTCGATCCCGAGCAGCACGAGAAGGGCCTGGTGATGCACACCTTCGGCTGGCCGATGAAATCCGACACCTACGGCGGCGGCTTCATCTACCACTTCGGTGAAAACCTGGTGTCGATCGGCCTCGTCGTCGGCCTCGGCTACAAGAATCCCTTCCTCGCACCCTTCGAGGAAATGCAGCGCATGAAAACCCACCCTCAGGTTGCACCGCTGTTCAAGGGCGGCAAGCGCCTCGCCTACGGC
>JAPLQZ010000311.1 GCA_026399415.1 Rhodocyclales bacterium
GTCGCGTACCTTTGACAACACCCTGTTGCTCCCCGAGCGCATCGCCGCCATGTGCGGCGACCTGTTCCAGCGCCTGTGCGACAACGGTGGGCCGGAGCAGAAGGCCATCATCTTCTGCAACCGCGACCTGCACGCCGACCGTGTGCAGATGCAGATGCAGCGACTCTACGCCGCCTGGTGCAAGGAAAAGGGCCGCACGCCGAAAGAGCACTACGCCTTCAAATGTACCGCCGAGGGCGGTTCGGACCTGATCGAACAGATGCGTGGCTCCGGCGAGCGCTGCTTCATCGCCTGCACCGTCGACCTGCTCGCCACCGGCGTGGACATCGAGCGGCTTAACGCCGTGGTGTTCTTCCGCCACCTCGAATCCAGCATTTCCTTCTACCAGATGGTCGGCCGTGGCACGCGCATCCACGAGGAAACGCAGAAGTACAAGTTCTGGCTCTACGATTACACCGGCGTCACCGAACTGTTCGGCACCGACTTCATCACCGCGCCGGGCAAGCCGCGCGTGAGGAAGCCGGGCGACGATGGAGACGGTGGCGGCGGAGATACCGGCGGCGATGGCGATGACCCGCTACCGTTGCCGGAAATGAAGACCGGCCACGACGGCACGGTCATCGTCCAAGGCCGCTACATCCTGCAAAACCACGAGGGTCGCGACGTGATGATCCCGGTGGACGAGTACCGCCAGGGAATGATTGCCCGCGTCCTGCGCGAAGCGGCGACCATCCACGATTTTCGCGGTCTCTGGGTCGAGACGCAGAAGCGCCGCGCCCTGATCAACCACCTGCTCGGCGAGCACTACTCGCCCGACACCGTGCGCGAACTCATGCACATGGTCGAGTGCGACCACTTCGACCTGTTCGCCCATTTCGGCTACCGCGAAAAAGCCATGAAGCGCGTCGAGCGCGAAGCGGCTTACCTCACGCACGAAATAAGCGCGAGGGACCGTATCCCTACTATGGCGCAACAGGTCAAGTTGGTTGGATTGATAATTATCGGCAGGACGGCGACTTTGTCTTGCTCGGGGAGGACGGGGCTCCATTTCTTGACCCCCTGAAGCCAAAGGCTTATCGGGTTTCGGGAAAGTGTTGGGTGAATAACCATGCACATGTACTGCGCGGCAGGGACGGCATTTGCGACAGTGATTACCTCTGTTTCGCGCTCAACTGGGTCGATTACAACGGCGCTGTAACAGGGACTACACGCCTAAAGTTGCCTCAGGGCACGATGCATCTACTCAAGATTCCGGCGCCTGGAATTGACCAACAACGCGAGATCGCCGCTCATTTGAAAGCCCAACTCGCTACCGTCGAAGAAGCCCGGCAGGCAGCGCAGACACAGGTAGACGAACTGACCCAGCTCGCCAACGCCATCGTCCGCGACAGCATCGCCCATCCGGACACCGAAACATGTCTGCTCGGCGAGGTACTGGACGAAGTGAAGCGCGGTATCGGTGCGAGTTGGGCTGATTACCCGGTGCTCGGCGCCACGCGCGCCGGACTGGCCTTGGCCAAGGAACCGGTGGGCAAGCACCCGGAGCGTTACAAACCAGTGCGCGTAGGGACGGTGTTCTACAACCCGATGCGTATCCTGATCGGCTCCATCGCCATGGTCGATGAGGCCGACGCGCCGGGCATCACCAGTCCCGATTACGTGGTGCTGCGCGGTCGCGAAGGCGTGGTGGATTCGCGCTGGTTCTACTACTGGCTGCGCTCGCCGCTCGGCGAGCAGTGCATCGCCTCGCTGGCGCGCGGCGCGGTGCGCGAACGCATGCTGTTCAACCGCCTGGCCGAAGGCGAAATCGAATTGCCGCCCTATCCGGTGCAGCAGGCCGCCAGCCGCGCCCTGGCCGAACTGCGGCCGATGAAAGCCAAAATCGAAGCGCAGTTGCGGGAAATCGAACTCCTGCCCTCGCGCCTGCTTGCGCAAGCCTTTCAATAGTTTTTGGGGATATTCATGTCTGACAAGAAAATCGTCGACCAGCATCACGCCACCTTCGAGAGCATTCGTCATCTCGATGAGAATGGCAACGAATACTGGCTGGCGCGGCAATTGGCCGATGTCCTCGATTACTCGCAGTACCGGCACTTTCAGCCTGTGCTCGAGCGCGCCAGGGAGGCTTGCCAGAACAGCGGCCAAGCCGCCGTCGACCATATTGAGGATGTCCTCACAATGGTCGACATCGGCTCCGGTGCGAAACGTCAGATCGAGGACTGTCGGCTGTCGCGGTACGCCTGTTATTTGATCGTACAGAACGGCGATCCCTCCAAGCCGGTAATCGCCAACGGCCAGACTTATTTCGCGATGCAGGCGCGGCGGCAGGAACTGGCCGACGACCAGAAGTTCGCTCGACTATCAGAAGACGAAAAGCGTCTGGCGATTCGTAACGAACTGGCTCAGCACAACAAGCACCTGGCGGCGGCTGCCAAGGGGGCGGGTGTTGAAACCAGCCTTGATTACGCCATCTTTCAGGATCACGGCTACAAGGGCTTGTATGGCGGTTTGGGTAACAGGGAAATTCATGCCCGCAAGGGCTTGAAGAAGAGCCAGAAGATTCTGGATCACATGGGAAGCACGGAACTCGCAGCCAATTTGTTCCGTGCCACGCAGACCGAGGAGAAGCTGAAGCGCGACAATGTTCGCGGCAAGCAGCGCGCCAATCAGACGCATTTCGAGGTGGGAAAGAAGGTTCGGCAAACCATCAAGGAGATTGGCGGCACCATGCCTGAAGCTTTGCCGACTCCGGAAGCAAGCATCAAGCAGATCGAGAGCGCCAAGAAAAAGTTGGCGAAGAAATAGTCATGGCAAAAGTGAAAGTCGGCGCCAGCAAGACGGCGAAGAAGGCCACGCCAAGAAGCATCGCTTCGACTCAATCCCTGTCGTCCTTTGTCAAGTCGATCTGCGACATCATGCGCCGCTCCAACTGCGCGAGCGCCTTGCAGTATGTGCCGGAGCTGACCTGGATCCTGTTCCTGCGCATTCTCGATGCCCAGGAAGAGCGCGCCCGCGAGGCGGCGGAGGCAGTGGGCCGCTCTTTCGCGCCGGCACTGCGCGCACCCTATCGCTGGCAGGACTGGGCCGCGCCGGGCGCGGCCAAACGCGAGGCGCTGAAGACGCGCGTGGGCGATCTGTTCGCCTTCATCAACAAGGAATTGCTGCCCTACCTGCACAGCCTCGACGTGACCCCCGATGGCCGCCCCAACCAGTCGGCCAGCCCCAAGCAGCGCGTTATCGGCCGCATCATGACGGCGGTGGAGAGGGTGCGCGTGGATTCGGAAACCAATCTGTGCGACATCCTCGACCGGGTGCATGAGATCAGCATCGACCACATCGACGACCAGCACTTCTTCACGCTGTCGCAGGTGTATGAAGACCTGCTGCTGAAGATGGGCGAAAAGAATTCCGACGGTGGGCAGTTCTTCACCCCGCGCGAGGTGATTCGGGCGATGGTGCGGACTATCGATCCGCAACCGGGTGAAACCGTTTATGACCCTTGTTGTGGGACCGGAGGTTTTCTCGCCCAGGCTTACGAACTGATGGCGCACAAGCTGGGCGACACGGCCCCGGCCACTGATCTGGAAACCCTGAAGACGCGCACCTTCTTCGGCCGTGAAAAGGAAAACCTCGTTTTACCTATCGCCCTGGCGAACCTGGTGCTGCATGGCATCGACCAGCCGAACCTTTGGCACGGCAACACGCTGACTAATGCGCCTACCTACGACGCCCTGTTCGAGGGCGCGCCCGCCATCTTCGACGTAATCCTGACCAACCCACCCTTTGGCGGCAAAGAGGGCAAGGAAGCGCAGAAGAACTACAGCTTCGAGACCGGCTCGACACAGGTCTTATTCTTACAGCACATCCTCGGCGAACTGAAGCCGGCGCTCGACGGGCAGCCGGGCGGGCGCTGTGGGGTGGTGCTCGACGAGGGCCTGCTGTTCCGCACCAACGAGAGCGCGTTTGTCGAAACCAAGCGCAAGCTGCTGGACGAATGCAACCTTTGGTGCATCCTCAGCCTGCCGGGCGGGGTGTTCTCGACGGCGGGCGCCGGGGTCAAGACCAATCTGCTGTTCTTCACCAAGGGACGCAAGACCGAGAGCATCTGGTATTACGACCTGTCGCATATCAAGATGGGCAAGAAATTGCCGATGACGCTGGCGCACTTCGGCTGGGGACCGAACGGCGAGATTCTCGATGACACGGCCTTGCCTGCCACGCTTGTAGCTGACTGGCGCGAGCGCGAGGGCAACGCCGGCAAGCCATTCCCGAGTTTTTCGCGGATGTTGCCGAAGCGCGGTACGCTGGAGGCCGAGACCGACCTGTGTTGGACCGTGGATTTTTCCGCGCGCCGGGCCAAGGCACGTAAAGACATGACGCCGTATCTGACCGAAGTCGAAGCGCGCAAGGCTGAGGCTGTCGCGCTGAAGGATGAAGTTCTCGCAATGCGAAGAGTCGGCGCTGGCGACACGGCGATTTTGGAGCGCCGTGAGCGTTTGGCTGCCGTCGAGAAGGCGGCGCGCGATGAACAGGCCAAAGCGGATGCCATCGATGCCGCCGTCTTCGACCTGAAGGCGGTGAATCCGCGTGTGCGGGTGGAGAGCGATACCCGTAGTCCGCAAGAGATTGTGGCGAGTATCGTGGCGCATGGCCGACAGGTTGAAGCCGCGTTGGCACGGCTCACGGGCTTGCTGGAACAGGCGTGAGGTTTGACCCCGAGGCGCGACGGGCTGGTCTGCCCGTCCTGACCTATGACGAGGCCTTGCCGGTGAATGTGCGTCGGGTCGAGATCGGCGAGGCTATCGTCCGCCATCAGGTGGTAGTGATCTGCGGCGAGACCGGTTCCGGCAAGACCACGCAACTGCCCAAGATCTGCCTTGGCATCGGACGCGGGCTCAACGGCCAGATCGGCCATACCCAGCCGCGCCGCATTGCCGCGCGTGCGACCGCGACGCGCATCTCGCAGGAACTCAAGTCAGAGCTCGGCCGCCATGTCGGCTTCAAGATTCGCTTCACCGACCGCGTGACGCCGGACAGCTACATCAAGCTGATGACCGACGGCATCCTGCTGGCCGAAACGCAGACCGATCCGCTGCTGCGCCAGTACGACACGATATTGATCGACGAGGCGCACGAGCGCAGCCTCAACATCGACTTCCTGCTCGGCTACCTCAAGCAGTTGTTGCCGAAGCGGCCTGATCTTAAGGTGATCGTTACATCTGCCACGCTGGATGCACAACGCTTCAGCGAGCACTTCACCATTAACGGAAATGAGGCGCCGGTGATCGAGGTCTCGGGCCGGCTGTATCCGATCGAGACGCGCTACCGTCCGTGGCAGGAAAAGAAGGACGGCGACCTCAATGATGCGATTGTCGATGCGGTGGACGAAGCGCATCGAGCCGGTCCTGGCGACGTGCTGGTGTTTCTGCCCGGCGAGCGCGAAATTCGCGAGGCGGCAGAGGCGCTGCGCAAACACTCATTTGGCAAACTCGCTCCCGGCCTGGAAGTGCTGCCGCTGTTTGCACGCCAGTCGGTGGTCGAACAGGCGCGGGTGTTTTCTGGGCATCAGGGCCGTCGCGTGGTGCTGGCGACCAACGTCGCCGAGACATCGCTGACCGTGCCCGGCATCCGCTATGTGATCGACTCCGGGCTGGCGCGCGTCAAGCGCTACTCGCATCGCAACAAGGTCGAGCAGTTGCAGGTCGAGCCGATCTCGCGCGCGGCGGCCAGCCAGCGCGCCGGGCGCTGCGGGCGGGTTTCAGCAGGCCTTTGCCTGAGGCTGTACGACGTCGAGGATTACGACAAGCGTCCGGCCTATACCGAGCCGGAGATTCTGCGTTCCAGCCTGGCCGGCGTCATCCTGCGCATGAAGTCGCTGCATCTGGGTGATGTCGAGGACTTCCCCTTCCTCGAAGCGCCGCAGCCGCGCATGATCGCCGATGGTTACCAGTTGCTGGCGGAACTGGGCGCCATCGATGAAACGACAAAGGCACTGACCAAGGTCGGTTTCGAGCTGGCGAAGCTTCCGCTGGATCCGAAGATCGGCCGCATGATCCTCGCCGCTCGCGAGCACAACTGCCTGCGCGAGGTGCTGATCATCGCCGCCGCGCTGTCGGTGCAGGATCCCCGCGACAGGCCGCAGGAGCATGCCACGACCGCCGATCAGGCGCATGCCAAATGGAAGGACGAGAAATCCGAATTTCTGTCCTACCTGAAGCTGTGGACCGCCAGCGACGAAATCTGGAAGCACGAGACCAGCAACAAGCAGCGTCAGTGGTGCCGGCAGAACTTCATCAACTGGCTGCGGGTGCGCGAGTGGCGCGACGTCCATGCGCAACTGCACGTGGTTTGCACCGAACACGGCTGGAAGGAGAACCAGTTGCCGGCTTCCTACGAGGCCGTGCACAAGGCACTGTTGACCGGCCTGCTCGGTCACATCGGTCTGATCAGCGAAGAAGACAAGAATTACCTCGGCGCGCGCGGCATCCGCTTCTTCATCCATCCCGGCTCGTCGTTGCTGAAGAAAGCCGGGCGCTGGATCGTCGCCGCCGAACTGGTGGAGACCTCGCGCCTGTTCGCCCGCTGCATTGCGAAGATCGAGCCGGAGTGGCTGGAGCAGGTCGGCGGCCATCTGATTCGCCGGCATGTCTATGAGCCGCACTGGGAGAAGGGGCCGGGGCAGGTCGTGGCCTGGGAGCGCGTCACCCTGCACGGCCTGATGCTGCATGCCAAGCGGCGCATTCACTACGGCCCGAGCGATCCGAAACTGGCCCGCGAAATCCTGATCCGTCAGGCGCTGGTAGAAGGCGAAGTAGGCGAGGACTGGGTGCGCAAGTGGCGCTTCTTTCAGCACAACGCCAAACTCATGAAGGAAATTCAGGCGCTGGAACACAAGTCGCGGCGGCCCGACGTGCTGGTCGATGATGAATTGATCCATGCCTTCTACGACGACAGGATTCCCGAGGGCATCATCACGCTGGCAGCCTTCGACCACTGGCGGCGCGAGGCCGAGACGGCCAATCCGAAGCTGCTCTGCCTGGAGAAGGAACAGCTGATGCGCCACGAGGCGGCGGGCATCACCACCGACGCCTTCCCGCCGGCATTGACCCATCGCGGCCAGAGCTTCAAGCTGAGTTACCACCACGATCCCGGCGCCGCAGATGACGGCGTGACGCTGACGCTGCCGCTGGCCGCGCTCAACCAGTTGCCGGCCAATCGCTGCGAATGGCTGGTGCCTGGGCTGCTCAAGGAGAAGATCCTCGCGTTGCTGAAAACGCTGCAGCAGAAGTATCGCCATCGCCTGCAACCGCTCGACGAGTTCGCCGGCGGGTTCTGCGGCGCAGAGCATGATTGTGATGAGCCTCTGGTGCGCGCTCTGACCCGTGCGGCCGAAGAGCATCTGGCCATGAAGCTGCCGCTCGACGCTTTCCGCAGCGGCGAGTTGCGGCCGCATTTGTTCATGAACTTCCGCCTGACCGACGAGCACGGCGGCACGCTGGCGATCTCGCGCAATCTGGCCGAATTGCGCGCCGAGTATCGCGGCCGTGTCGAGCAGGTCTATGCCGCGGCGGAAGTGCAGCATGAGAGTGCGGCGGGTGATGTCTCGGGTCTCACGGCATGGACCTTCGGCGCATTGCCTGACCTGATGGAAGTAAGAGTCGGCGCTGGCACTACGGTGGGTTTCCCGGCGCTGGTCGATACCGGTGAGGCGGTGCGCCTGACTGCCTTCGATACCGAGGAAAAGGCCCGCGCCGAGCATCGCAAAGGCATGGCGCGGTTGTTCGCGTTGCAACTCGCGGCGCAGGTCAAGGCCATCGAGAAACTGCCGGGACTGCGCGAGATTGCCCTGCAATTCGTTGCTCTGGGTACGGAGAAGGAACTCAGGGAGCAGTTGATCGCGGTGACCCTCGAGCGCACCTGCCTGATGGATCCCCTGCCGACTGAAGAGTCGGCGTTCGCGGCACGGCGAGATGCGGCACGCGGCCGCATTTTGCTGGTGGCGCAGGAGATCCTGCGGCTGATCGGGACGATTCTGGCCGAGCATGCCGTGTTGGCGAAGAAGCTCGCCGCGATGCAGAAGTCCTTTCCGCAGGCCTGCGCCGATATCGGCGCGCAGCTTGCCGAACTGATGCCCAGGCGTTTTATCGCCAGCACGCCCTTCGAGCGACTGCAGCACTACCCGCGCTACCTCAAGGCGATCAGCCTGCGGCTCGAAAAAGCCCGCAGCGATGCAGCACGGGACACGCGCTTGATGGCAGACTGGCAGGCGCTGGGCAAACCCTGGGAGCGCGAGCGAAACGCCATGCTTAAATCCGGGCAGCAGGGCGATGCGTTTCTCGACGAATTCCGCTGGCTGCTCGAAGAACTGCGTGTCGCACTCTTCGCGCAGGAACTGAAAACCTCGTCACCGGTTTCGGTGAAACGATTGCAGAAAATGTGGGACAGCAGGTTACACAAATGAGATGTTGCCGTGAGGGATCGAAATGATGGAAGTATTTGCGGCCTTCACCAGGTCGCTGCGCGACCTGACGCGGGCCGAGGTGCTGTGGCAGGCCGTCTGGCCGCCGCTGGTGGCGCTGGCCTTGTGGATTGCCGTGGCCGTCTCGGTCTGGGCGCATGGCGTGGCGCTGATGGCGCACATGGTGCCGCAACTGCCGTGGTCGGGATGGGCGTGGGTGGCGCACTGGGCCGCGGTGTTCCTGTTGCTGGCGGCCTTCGCTGCGCTGACCTATTTCACGGCCATTTTGCTGGTGGCGGTGTTCGCATTGCCGCGCCTGATCAATCTGGTGGCAGCGCGTGATTACCCGGATCTGGGACGCCATGGCGAGAATGTGTTCTGGGGCAGCCTGGGCAATACCCTGGGGGCCGGCGCGATCTTTGTCGTCGGCTGCCTGGCGATGCTGCCCCTGCTGCTGATTCCGGGTGCACTGCTGGTGCTGCCGCTGCTGTGGGGCAGCTGGTTCGACCAGCGCACCTTCCGTTTCGATGCTCTGGCCGAACATGCGACGCGCGCTGAAATTCAGCGCCTGCTGGCGGCGAATCGCAGCCGCTTCTATTTTGCCGGTATCGGCACCGCGGCGGCGGCGCACGTGCCGCTGGTCAATCTGCTGGCGCCGGCCTTTACCGCGCTGGTCTTCGTCCATCTCGGTCTGGCGGCGCTGCGGCGTCAGCGACAGGAAGGAGGAATAGAACTGTGACAGGCATCGGCGCCATCATCATCGGCGACGAGATCACGCTTGGCCGCCGCGAGGACAAGCATTTCCGGAAGCTGGTGGAGATCCTTGCGGCGCGCGGCCTGGTGCTGGATTGGGCGCTGTACATCGGCGATGACCGCGAACGCCTGACCGAAGCGCTGAAACGCACGCTGGCGAGCGAAGACATCGTGTTCAGCTTCGGCGGCATCGGCAATACGCCGGACGACCATACGCGACAGGCTGCTGCTGCCGCTGCCGGCGTAGAACTGCTGCTGCATCCCGACGCCGAACGAGAAATCCGCGCCCGCTTTGCCGAGATGAAGTTTGAGTTGACCGACGTACAACTGGCGATGGGAAATTTGCCGATCGGCAGCCGCATCATTCCCAATCCCTTCAACCGCATTCCGGGCTTCTCGCTTGGCCAGCATCATTTCGTGCCGGGCTTTCCGCAGATGGCCTGGCCGATGGTGGAGTGGGTGCTCGACAGCTGTTACTCCGAATGCTTCAACGCGAATCCGAGTGTCGAAGCCGCAATCCTGGTCTGGAAGGGCCTTGAGGGCCGGCTGATCAATCTCATGCGGCGCGTTGAAGCGGATTTTCCCGGCGTCAAGGTATTCAGCCTGCCCTTCCTCGGCTCGCCGGAAGTCCAGCGCCACATCGAACTCGGCGTGCGCGGCGCGCCGGAGCAGGTGCCGCCAGCGATGGAGGTGAT
>JAPLQZ010000232.1 GCA_026399415.1 Rhodocyclales bacterium
CAGGGACCGGAAACCGGCGGCCCCGGCTCCGCGCGCCACGGCAAAATCCCGCAAGCCCGCCACCAAGCCGGCAGCACGAGGCCGAAGCGTCTCCGCAATCTTGCCAAGTAGGGCCTAGTCCTCGAGTTCCGACTTGGCCAACTCTACGTCGAGACGTTCCATGGCATCGACCGGGGTCCCAGCCGCGGCCTTTTCGTAGAGCTTGACGGCTTCATCCATGCGGCCCTGGCCGAACAGCATGACCAGCGCGTTGGCATATTCGATGCAGGCGATGGCTGAATCCGGTGCGAGTTCCAGCGCCGACTCGAAGTGCTTCACCGCCACATCCTTGCTCGCGCCGTAGGTCAGCTTGCCGACCATCGCGCCGACCTTGTCCACCACCTCGGCATGGTAGGCACCCAGCGCGCTATAGGCCTCGGCGTGCTTCGGTTCGAGCTTCAGGGCTGCTTCCAGCGCCGCCTTGATCTTGCCGCCCAGCCCCTGCGTCAGGGCTTTGAGTACCGAGACGCCCTGACTGTAGCGGCCTAGCGCGTAGGCCTGGAAGTAGTACGCGTTGGCATTCTTCGGTTGCGCCTGCTGCAGTTCGTCGCAACGCGCGGAAATGGCCTTAAACAGCTCCAGCTTTCGTTGGTCATCGTCTTCGAGGTAGGTGGCGTAAATCATGGCGGCCTTGTTGGCGGCGTTATAGCCGTCGAGACCGACAGCCAACCCTGCCTCGCAGGCCTTGTGGAATTCGCCCTGATGATAGAGGCGCCATGCCTCCTGAACGGCGGCATCCGCGGAAAAGGGTTCGCAATCGCCGCGATGCAGGCGCTCCCAGTTCTTCTTCAGCGCGGCACCCGCGTAAACGAATGCCTCGTCCGCATGCGGAAACTTTTTCCAGGCCGGCTTTGCCATGATAGGTCTCTTCTTGCTCTCAAGCAGTCAAGTAATTTTTTGATACTTCTTCGAACAACTTGCGCGAACGCCCCACCAGGTAGGGGGCAGCAAGTGCCATGACCTGGAACGCACCGCGCGACAAACTTTCCCCGTTAATCGTTTTCCGCGGGTCACTGACAAATTCGAACGACAGCCAGTAGGTGGCTACGACGGTCATGTTGACCGCCAGCGCCTGAATTTCCGCGGGCGTCGCCTTCATGTCGCCGGTCGCCACCAGCCCCTTGCAGATCAGGGTCGCGGTATGGATCTTGTGCGCCACGATGCGCTTGAAATGCGTTTCGAGTATCCGGTTGCGTGACAGTAGCTCGTTGATATCACGGTAGAGGAAGCGAAACTTCCAGATGCCCTCGAACAGCAGATGCAGAAACAGCCAGATATCCTCGACGTTGGGCGGACGCCGTACGGGGGCCGTCAGGGTTTCATCGATGCCGCGCTCGAAATCGGCAAACAGGGACTCGATGATCTCGTCCTTGTTGTGGAAATGGTAGTAAAGATTGCCCGGGCTGATCCCCATTTCGTCGGAGATCAACTGCGTGGTGACATTCGGCTCGCCGAAGTCATTGAACAGCACCAGGGCAGTTTCCAGGATGCGCTCTCGCGTGCGGCGCTTCGGCTTTCGATCCATCAATCATCACTTTCGATTTGGTGCGCCGAGGATAGCAGAAACGCGCAACCCTTCCGCCATGGATGCGGTATCAGGCTGCCTGGCGTGGCTGCAGGCGCTTGATCGCCCGAGCGAGATCGTCCAGGGTGTCGGACAAGCGCAATGCCGTGAGCCCCATCGAGCGGGCCCGACTGCGCTTCAGCTGAGCCATGCGACGAGTCAACGACCGGCACGGATCAGCGAGTACGGAACGGTTGATCGATACTCCGTGCCGGGCCAGCTTTGGCGCCAGTTCATCGTAACGTCGCAGCAACTCTTCGCGCGTCTTGCGGTAAGCCTGTTCGGAGAGCCGCTTGCGATCCGAATAGCTGAACATGTTGGTGAAGAACATGTCCGCATCGTCCCGGCTCGGCTCGAACAGGATAACGTCGGCATCCTTGTATTGAATATCGTACTTTGCCAGCCCGGTCTCCATGCGCGAATGGATGATGGCGCGGAAGGTTTGCGCCAGGACCACCGGCAGGCCGCCATCGACCAGCTTGCGCTGCCGGAGATGTTTCTCATGCGATGCATGTCTGGCATCGAAGGGGACCAGCGGATTGATGCAGATGACAAGTTGGGCCCCTTCCTTGAGCGCCACCGAAGCATGCAGGGTCTTTTTCAGCGCTCCGTCGACAAACCAGTGGCCGTCGATCTCGACCGGCGGAAACAATCCCGGCAGTGCGGAGCTGGCCTGAACCGCAGTGGCGATAGGAATATGGTCATAGCCTTTGGACCCAAACGCGACTGACCCTCCCGAGTCGAGATCTGTCGCGATCAGAAACAACTGCCTCTTGAGCTGCCGAAAGTCGTTTGTCAGTCCGGGCAGAGAAAACAGCCGGGTCAGAAAGTCCTTGATCCCGGCGTTGTTGAAAACTCCGGTAGGGATAGCCTGCGACAAGCGCTGAAAGGAAGCCGCCAGATCCTGTCTCAGGGGGCTGCGCAAATACTCACGCAAAGACTCGAGCAGAAGCGCCGGAACCGTTGCCGCGCGCTGCGCATACTCGCCAAAGGCCGGCTTGAGCAACATCTCCGGCTCAAATGGCACCTCGGCCGACTCGCTGTCGATGAACATCCGGTACATGTAGGCCGGACTCAGACCATTGGCCAAGCCGGCGGCAATGAAACCACCAGCACTGACGCCGACATAGGCGTCGAGATCGTTGAAATCGAAACCGTCCAGCGCCTCCGACAGCGCCATCACGGTGCCGATCTCGTAAATCGCCCCGAGCGGGCCGCCGCCCGCCAGGGCCAAGGCCAAGGCCATTCGTGGCTGCCGGTCTGCCGGACTCATGTCAAAGCCCCCACCGGCAGCCGTCAGGCCGTACGTGAAGAGCCAGCGTCAGGCCACTGCCTTGAGCGTTGCTTTGGACACCGGTTTGGACACTACGCGACGTGCAGGCTTGGCCGCTGCGCCTTTCGGCTTCACGGCCTTGGGTGAGCCAGCGTTCAGCTTATCCACCGCCGCCTTCAATTCCGCCACGCGCTTGGCCAGCGCCGCGACGTCGCCCTTGGTCGGCACGCCCAGACTGTTCAACGAACGGGCAACGCGATTCTCGAATACCTGCTCGAGCTTGTCCCAGGTACCGGTGGCCTTGGCAGCCATTTCGGTAACCTTGTCCTCAGCCACCTTGCGGGTCGTCTTCTGAATCGACTCGCCTTGGCGAACCAGTGCGTCAAACACCTTGTTGCCTTCCCGCTGTGCCTTGGCGAAGGCACCAAGCCCTGCCAGCCATATCTGCTGGGCCGATTCGCGAATGGTGGCGGAAAGCTGACTGTCTTCGCCGATGGCTTTGAGTTTCTTTACCACGAGTTTCTTTACCATAACAATCTCCTGATTGAAGTAATCCCGGTTGCCTCGAAGTCGAGGCCCGGCAGGCGCTCTGCCTGCCACGGAGACAAGTCTATCGACTCGGATTAGAGAGGTCACACTAATGTCCTAGGGGAAACCCTCTAGCGTCTCGCCCTCTGTCATATACGGACCGAGATGCCGCAGGCAGGAGCCGACGGTATGTAAAAATACTATGCCGCTGTCTTTTTCTTCGCAATCGTCTTGCCGGCCGTCTTCCTTGCCGGCGCTTGTTTTGAAACTGGCTTCTTCGGCGCAACCGCGACTTTGGCGGGAGCCTTCTTTGCCACGGCCTTCGCCGACGTGGTGCTGCCTGATCGCTTCCAGGTCAGGCGTGCCTTTCTTGCGAGGGCCACCACCCTGGCAATATCTTCGTCGGTGTACACGCCCTTGACACCCGATATGGCCGACAGTTTCATGCCGTGCTTGATGCCGAGCTTGTAGATCTCCTTGACCTTTTCCCACTCGGTGTCGCGGCCGATGGTGAATACCTCGAATCGACCTTCCAGCGCCAGCACAATGGTTTCCGCCAGGCAGGCGTAGATGACGTTCTTTGGCAGACCAATGGACTTCATGCCCTTGACCGGGGTTGGCAGTTCGATTTCACCCGATTCGATCACCAGCACGTCAGGACGCTTGGCCACCTCCTCGGCCGGCAGGTCCAGCGGGCGAGCGACATCGGTAATGACGCAACCTGGCTTGACTTTGGTGATGTCCAGAATCTTCTTGCCGGCCCCCGAGGTGGACGTCACGATCATGTCCATGTCACCTAGCAGACTGTCATAATCAGTCGATGCGGAGACCTTGGCGTCCGGTGTATCCTCCAAAATGGAGTCCCTCAGTTCATTGAGTTTCTTGATATCGCGACCAGCGATCACGACTTCGTCGAAGGCCATGGCCAGCAAACGGGCGCTGACCGACCCGATGGAGCCTGTTGCGCCAATCACCATTGTTTTGGCCGGCACTTTCTTGGCATTCTTCTTCAGCGTAATAAGTCCCATGCGTCGTATGGCGTCGGCCGCCGCCCACAGAGCGCCCGATGCGGAGTAGCTATTGCCGGTGGTGATTGGAATGCTCGCGCGTCGCGCCACGGTAATGCCCGCATCGCCGACGACCTTGGTGAAGGCACCCAAACCCATTAGCTGGGCCCCCATCTCTTCCGCAATCTTTGCCGCATGCAGCAAACGCCGATAGGTGAATTCGGGACTGTGCGACAGCATTTCCTTGGGTGTTCCACCCACGGAAATCAGCCAGCCTTCGGCTTCGGCACCGGTGGGCGAGATGATGTTGCTCATCTTGCAATAGACCATTGGCGGCAGGTAGGCGGCGAGCGTCTCCACCCCGTCCATGATGAACTTGGGCGTGGACTTTGGAAACGGGAAGCCCTTCTTGATGTACTCCTGGCTCAGCGGATGTACGACAAAGGCAAAGCGGCGGATGTTGCGGAAATGCCCGGTGGGGTGGAGCAAGCGCGGCTTGATGTCGAGTTCGTTGATGATTTCTTCGAAATCGTGGTCGGAGAGTTCCGCTTCCGGCTTTCCCGTTGCTGCAAGGATCATGGCGGTGATGGTGCTGATGCCCACCACTCTGTCAAAGAGTTTTGGCGAAACATCCACCACCAGATTGACTTTGTGTCTGGTGAAAAATGCAAGTGCTTCGTCATCAATGGCCGAGGTGATGAGGGTCTTGCCCGCCAGATTGCCGCCAGAGGAAACCGCTTGAATTTCCCGGAAGGTGCCGACAATGACGTGGGATTTGGCCACGGCACTGGCGACGATCTTGTTCTTCAGAGTGCTCAAGACGGATTTCAGAAACTTCCCGGGCACGATGTCGGGAATAAGCTCCTTGCCCTTGGCGTAGAGTTCAAGCTGATCCAGCGAACTCAACAGAAGAGGAGAGCCCGCCTGGAATACCGGATCGGCAAAGCTCAGATTCTTGGTGTAATCGGACAGCGCGACCGCCATGTCGTAGTTGCGCATTCCCGATAGAAACAGAACCAGATTGTTGTTGAAGTAATTGCCCAGCTCCTTCTGCACATAGCGTATGGCGCGCACCTGCAGCAGCCGGCGCAAGCTGGCCCCCGTGGTGACCGGTACCCGCGTGACAACCTGCATCAGGCGTTGCGATTTCTTGTTGACCACCGTGCGCAATCCGACGTGATAGTGGTCGACCATATCGCTCAAAGCGATGGCATCCGCATTGGCTTGCTGGCGCCGCATCAACTCCCAGGCTTTGCTGCTGTCCTGGTCGGCACCCAAACGTCGGACTGAAAACTCCTGGCCCAGAAACCTTGTCTTGAATTCAAAATCCTTCTTGGATGACCCCAAGGTCACCGTAACTACTTTTTTCATAACATCACCCCTCATCTGCTTGATTGAACATCAACCCGTGTTTGCATCGGGATGACGAGCGCTAGCCTGTCTTCTTTGCGCGCCGCGCCGGTTTCTTCGCCGAAGCGGCGGGCGGCAACACCTGGCGAATGATGTCTTCGCAAACGGCTTGTGTCATATAGCGTGGTACCGGATAACCGGTGTGAGCTTCATGGCATGCGGCTTCGGCCAGTTGAGGAATATCGGATTCCTTAAGTGCCGCCAGGAAGATCGGTATCCCCAGGTCAAGATTGAGTTGCTCCACCGCATCGAGAAACTTCAGCGCCAACACTTCGGTCGCTTCATTCTCCCGGCCGAGTTTGGCGCGCACCGCCAGCAAGGCCAGCCGGTCGGTGATGGCCGGGAGCGAATACTTCAGAACCAAGGGCAGCATGATGGCATTGGCAAGGCCATGGGGGGTGTGGTATTTGCCGCCAAACTGATGTGCAATGGCATGCACATAGCCGACATTGGCGCGGGTAAAAGCAAGTCCTGCGTAGGTGGCGGCCAGGGCCATTTTCTCTCGCGCTTCGAGGTTTTTTCCATCGCTGTATGCCACTCGCAGGTTTTCGAATATCAGTCCGACCGCTGACAAGGCCATGTCATCCGTGTACGGACTGGCCCAGTGCCCGACAA
This sequence comes from Rhodocyclales bacterium, assembly GCA_026399415.1. Classification (GTDB taxonomy): domain Bacteria; phylum Pseudomonadota; class Gammaproteobacteria; order Burkholderiales; family Rhodocyclaceae; genus Sulfuritalea. The sequence continues at coordinate 6,437 of JAPLQZ010000232.1, forward strand.
AGGCTTCAATGGCGTGTGTCAGTGCGTCAATGCCTGTCGCTGCGGTGATGTGGGGAGGCAGTCCGGTCATCAGGCAAGGATCAAGCGCCGCCATCTTTGGCACCAGGCGCGTATCAACGATCACCAGCTTGGTATGGTTTTCCGGATCCGAGATGACGGCGGCAACGGTCACCTCCGAGCCAGTGCCCGCGGTGGTTGGAACGGCGTAGATCTTGACAGGCGTATTCAGGCCCTTGAAATAGCCGGCCAACTCGCGCAGCGTCTTGCCGGGATTGGAGACTGCCGCTGCAATGGCTTTGGAGGCATCCATCGAGGAACCACCGCCAAATGCCACAATGGCGTCGCAGCCGTGTGCGCAATAAAACTCAATCCCTTCTTCAATCAGGGGAATCGGTGCGTCAGGCGTGATGGCATCAAATATCACATACTCGGAGCCACCCAAGGTCAGGGCCTTGGTCAGGTCGTCGAGCAAGCCCAGCTTGGAGATGATGCTGTCAGTGACGATGAGGATCTTGGCGTGACCAAACCCGGCGATGGTTTGTCCCAGCCGGCCACTGGCGCCCGGTCCGACCAGTATCGTAGGCTGCGGTATGGGCAGGAAACGCACCGCCAGTCCGGCGCCGCGCATAGCGGCACTCAGAGCGGTAGTGCGAAGTGACTGGCTCAGCAAGTCAGATATCACGAGAACTCTCCTTTAAAACGACCGCCCGCCACAACAGGCTGCCGCGATCTTAACTGTATCACCCAACATCGGTCCGTATCATCTCGGCGGCCTTTTCGCCGATCATCATGGTCGGCGCATTGGTGTTGCCGCCGATCAGCGTAGGCATGATAGACGCATCCACCACGCGCAGGCCTTCGAGACCATGGACGCGCAACCGTGCATCGACCACAGCCATCGCGTCGGTTCCCATCTTGCAGGTTCCGACCGGATGATAGATGGTGTCCGAACGATTCCTGAGTTCTTCGCGTATTTCGTCGTCGGAATGTATTCCCGCGGTGTAAAGCTCGCCGCTGCGGATGTTGGCCAGGGCGGGCGCATCCATAATCTTCCGGGTAAGTTTGAAGCCATCGACCATCGCGTCGAGATCGTCGGGATGATCGAAGAACTTCGGATCGATGCGGGGGGCCGCCACGGGATCGTTGCTGGCTAGACTCACCGTGCCGATGCTCTTCGGCCGCAACAGGCAGACATGGCAGGAATAGCCGTGTCCCCAGTGCAGTTTGCGAACATGGTTGTCGATCAGGCCAACGACGAAATGCAGCTGGAAATCCGGGACTGGCGAATCCGGAAATCGCCGCAGAAAACCTCCGCCCTCGGCGCCATTCGTAGTGATCAGGCCGGTACGATCTTTCCGGTAGCGGCTGATCTCCTTCATCAAGTGCAGTGAACCGGCGAAGGAGAATCCGATCAGGTCGAGGGACTTGGCCCGGTAGTTGAAAACATAATCGGGATGGTCCTGGAGATTCTTGCCCACGCCAGGCAAATCGTGAATCACGGGAATGCCGAATTCCTGTAGTTCGGCACCGGCGCCAATACCCGAAAGCAGCAGCAGTTGGGGCGATTGCAACGCACCGGCACTGAGGATCAGTTCGCGCCTTGCCTGGAATACCTGAAGTTCGCCTTCTTGCAGGAATTCCACGCCGCTGGCACGTTTGCCGGTGAACAGGATCCGCCGCGCCCTTGCCTGCGTGATTACGGTCAGGTTGGGGCGGCTGGCCAGATGCGGAGTCAGATAGGCGCGCGCCGCATTCCAGCGCTCGCCATTCTTCTGGGTGACCTGATGGATGCCGACGCCTTCCTGTTCGGCGCCGTTGAAATCGTCAATCAGCGGAAATCCGGCCTGCCGGGCAGCCTCAAGATATATTTCCTGGAATGGGTTCATCGATCGCAAATTTGCGACGTTGAGCGGCCCGCCCTGTCCGTGATAATCGTCCTGAAAATTCTCGTTGTGTTCCGATTTCTTGAAATAGGACAATACCTCCCGCCAGGACCAGCCGCCATTGCCCAGTGCTGCCCAATGGTCATAATCCCACGGATGGCCACGGTTATATATCATCGCGTTGATCGAACTCGAGCCGCCCAGCGCCTTGCCGCGCGGGACATAGCCGCGCCTGCCGTTGAGACCCGGCTGGGGAACGGTCTGGAAGGCCCAGTTGTTGAGCGGTGTAGGCAGCATCACCGCAGTGCAGAAGGGAGTTTTGATCAAGGTCTGATCGTCGCTCTTCCCGGCTTCCAGAAGGCATACGCTGATGTCGGGATCTTCCGAAAGACGCCCTGCCACGGCGCAGCCTCCGGCGCCGCCTCCTACTACTATGTAGTCAAATTCCTTCATGACGTTCCCGATCAAGTTGAATGCAAACTGATGGCTGGAGTGCTTCTCGCGTCTGCCTCACGGCGATGGCGACGCCAGCGCTTCCAGCAGCGCATCGAGCACCACGGGCGAAAAGGCCATTCCCAGATGGCTTACACCGCTGATGGCGACGTTGGTGGCACCCTCCAGGGTCGAGCCGGCCTGTTGCGGAACGACATAGTTGTCGTGGCAACTGTAAATCGACACCGAACCCTGCGGCAGCGGTACTGCACCGGGTGCGCCGAGCGCACCCAGCCAGGAACTTCCGATACGCATCTGGCTGGCATTCGGCCCCAGGCCCAGACGCGCCAGCCGGCTGCCATGATGCGGTGAGCCGAGTGTAATCATGCGCGCCACCTTGTCCCGGCCGTAGCGCCGCAGATAGGCGCGGGAAGCCAGCCCGCCCATGCTGTGGCCCACCAGAATCACCTGCGGCGCACCTGTGGCTGCCAGCACCTCGGCAACGCGCCCGGCGATGCCTTCTGCATAGTGGTCGATATCCGCATACACCGGCTCCATGTTGTGCGTGGCCACGGTCCAGCCGGCCGCTTCCAGTCGCGGGCGCAGCCAGAACCAGAAACCGCGATTGCACTGGTAGCCATGAATCAGCAACAGGGGCAAGCGGCGACCGGACGATCTCGTCAATCGATCCGGCCCCAGCCAGAAACCTTCGAAGGGCACCAGAGCGACAAACATCAAGACCAGTGCGACGTACTCCTCGATCACCATGCGTACCGCCTGAATGGGACCGAGGCGCAATCCGTCCGGCACGACGCTGGAATGATTGAGCATCAGACTAAAAGTCACCGCGACGATAAACAGGCGCAGGCCGAGGAAGCCAGTCAGCGCCAACCCTGTCGCCTGCAACGGCGTCCATCCGGCGCGCGCAACCAGCCAGCCGCCCAGGGCTGAATACATCAGCAACTCAACCAGCAGAACCCACCGCATTTGCCGTGCCGCCATCGCCGACTCTCAGGGCAGCGCCGGCAGCAAACCACCGGCGATCGCTGTCTTGCTGGGTTGACGTCTATTCATCATGGTCGTCAGCGAATCAGGAATTTCGTCAGACGCTCGAACAACGCGCCATACGGCGGATTGAACAGCGACATGCCGTTGAGCCAGGATTGATAGAAAACCGCCTTCTGCTTGGAAAAGGTCTTGAAGCCTTCGATGCCATGGTAATGCCCCATGCCGCTGGGGCCGACGCCGCCGAAGGGCAGCTCTTCCTGCGCAATGTGCAGGATGGTGTCATTGATGGTGACGCCGCCGGCCACGGTTTCGTTCAGCACCCGGTCGCGGCGGCCGGCATCGTTCTCGAAGCAGTACAGCGCCAACGGGCGCGGATGCTGGTTCACATAGGCGATCGCCGCGTCGAGGTCCTTGTAGGGCAACACCGGCAGCAGCGGACCGAAGATCTCGTCCTGCATCACGCGCATGTTGTCATCGACATTCAGCAGAGCCAACGGCGGCAGCTTGCGCCGCCCTTCATCGGCCATCGCCATCGACAGCGGCTCTATCTTCGCGCCACGCGCCTGCGCGTCCGTGACGTAACCTTGCAGGCGCTGGTAGTGCCGGTCATTGACGATAGCGGTGTAATCCGGCGTGGTCGCCATTGCCGGGAAGCACTTCGCCACCACCGCGCGCGCCGCGTCGAGGAACGCCTGCTCGCGGCCGGCAGGCACCAGCACGTAGTCGGGCGCGATGCAGGTCTGCCCGGCGTTCAGCAGCTTGCCAACCATGATGCGCTCGGCCGCCTTTGCCATTGAATAGTCGGGGCCGACAATCGCCGGCGACTTGCCGCCGAGTTCCAGCGTGACCGGCGTCAGGTTGTCCGCCGCCATGCGCATGATGTCGTGGCCGACCTTGGTCGAGCCGGTGAACAGCAGGTGGTCGAAGGGCAGGCGCGCGAAATCGGCGCCGACCGTCGCATCTCCCAGCACCACCG
>JAPLQZ010000059.1 GCA_026399415.1 Rhodocyclales bacterium
CGTATCCAGAACGTTGCGCCGGATGCGGCCGTTGAGGTCTTCCTCCTGGGCGATGTCGGCCAGAATGGCGCCGGCTTCTTCGTCGGTCATCCGCGTGCTGAGCACCTTCTTGCCGACGGCTTCGAGTTCGGCATAGACGTCTTCAAGTGCATCGGCGGAATACTCGACGTCGGCCGCATACAGGTCGAGCAGCACATCCTTGCCTTCCGACACCATGCCGGGCTGGATCCGGGCGCGCAAGCGCTGCAGACGGAATACGGGGAGTTCCTCGTCGCGCATCGAAAACAGGATGTTCTGATGCAGGATGAAGGCCACCGTCACGTTGCGTGATTCGTCTTCCTTGTCGAGCAGGAAGTCCGAGTGCATGTGAACTTTGCCGTTTTCTTCAATATAGAAGCGGGCGGATTCCTCGAGGTCGGTCAGGTCGTTGATGTCGGGCAGGACCAGGCCGAAGATTTCTTCGATCCACTTGCGTTCCGCACCGGAGGGCGCAATCAGGTCGACCCAGATGGGCTTGGTCGCGGCAAGTTCCTCGCGGCTTTCCACCGGAATTTGCCGCAAGCGACCGTTGTGCAGTTCAAAGGCGTTGAGCATGATCGGTTTGCGGGGGTGAATCTGGGTTGCCGTCAGGGTTTCGCTGACGGCTTCGGAAAGATCGTCGAGAATATCGCTGCCACGGTCCGGCGCCACCATTTCCCAGACCAGCAGGCATTCATCCTGCGGCAGGGCCTCAAGAATGCGGGCAATGCGGGCCGGATCCATCTGTGCGAGCTTGCTGCGCAGCTCGACCAGAGGCTGTTTCTGCAAAGGACTCTCGACTGGATTACCCTGCCGCTGCACCAGGTTCTCCACCTGCCTCTGCCGGGCCAACAACAATTGGACTTCGCGCAGGCTGTCCTGCACGTTATCGGGTTGGGCTGTCGGGTCGCGCTCGGCAATAGTCTGTTCAGTCATGGCGGTCCTTGGGAAGGCTTCCAATTGTATTACGGTGGCACTTCGGCGTGAGGCATGCGACCGAGAATCAGTTGCGTGCGGCCGTTCATGTAGGCCGACCAGGGATTGCGTTCGTAACGGCGCGGGGCGGGCAGCATGACGGCCAGTCGCGCCGCCTGTTCGGGGTCGAGCTGGGTCGCCGGAATGCTGAAATAGCGCCGCGCGGCGGCGTCCGCGCCAAACACGCCGTCGCCCCATTCGACGACGTTGAGATACACCTCGAGTATCCGCCGCTTGTCCCAGAGGAGTTCTATCCAGACCGTGATGATGGCCTCCTCGGCCTTGCGCAGGACGGACTTGGTCGGCGACAGCAGCAGGTTTTTTGCCAGTTGCTGGGAGATCGTCGAACCGCCGGCCACCACCTTGCCTTGCTTCTGATTCTTCTCGATGGCCTTCTGTATACCCTCCCAGTCGAAGCCCTCGTGATCGACGAACTTGTCGTCCTCGGCGGCGACCACCGCGCGTTTCAGATGCACCGATATTTTCTCGTAAGGCAGCCACTGGCGTTTGAGTGCGGCCTGCGGATTCTTCTGCCGGGCTTCGTCGAGGCGCTGGCTCTGGAAAGCGGTGGTTCCAGGATTCACCCATTTCCACCAGATCACCCAGCCCAGATACCAGCTTTGCCAGAGCAGGAGCAGACCGACGACTGCCGCCAGCCCGAGCTTGAGCCAGCGCGGGGCCGGACGCATCTCTTCAGTTGCCTTTCAGAGCGGCGAGCACCGGCGCGGTATGCGGTCGCACCCCACGCCAGACGAAGAATGCTTCGGCGGCCTGTTCGACCAGCATGCCCAGGCCGTCGGCAACACGGGCGCCCGTTGCCCTTGCCTGCTGCATGAACGGCGTTTCGCGGCCATAGACCATTTCGTAGGCGACGCAGCGCGGTGCGAACACGGAAGTTGGCAGCGGCAATACGGCGCCGCCGAGTCCCGCCGAGGTGGCGTTGATGATGAGATCAAACTGCCGGCCGCCGAGGCCAGTGAAGCCGGTGCCATCAGGTTTGACGCTGACCGCGCAGCCGGGCAGGCGGGCAAATTCGAGAGCGAGGCGCGCTGCGGTCTCTTCGCTGCGATTGGCAATCACCAGTTCGGCGGGATTTTCCAGCAACAGCGGCAGGATCACGCCGCGCGCCGCGCCGCCTGCTCCCAGGAGAAGGATGCGCCGCCCGGCAGGGTCGCAGCCGAGGTTGCGCTTCAGGTCGCGCACCAGTCCCGCGCCATCGGTGTTGTCGCCGCCGATTGCACCGGCTTCGAAGCTAAGCGTATTCACGGCCCCGGCCGCTTCCGCGCGCGGCGTGCGCCATGTGGCGAGGCGAAAGGCTTCCGCCTTGAACGGCACGGTCACATTGGCGCCTCTGGCCGATCCCTTCGCGGCGGCGATGAAGGCGCTTATCGCCGCGGCGAAGCCATCCCGCTCGGCGAGGATGGCCTGGTAGCTGATGTCCTGCCCGGTCTGCGCGGCAAACAGGGAATGGATGCGGGGCGACTTGCTGTGCCCGATGGGGTTGCCAAACACGGCGTAACGGTCAGTCATGGAAATCGCTCAGTCCGAACGCAGGCGATCCGCGTTGGTGAAGGTCCAGGTGCGGGTGATCTCGAGCACGTCGGTATCGCGGCGGATGGACTCGGGGAAAGCGGCGTAGGGTGAGGCCATCTGCACAATGCGGCGCGCGGCATCGTCGAGCAGCTTCTTGCCCGAAGAGCGGCTGACTTCGACACGTTCCAGATCGCCGTTGGCCTTGATGACGACGGTCATCACCAGGCTGCCGTAGAGACGCCCTTTGGCGGCGTCCGGGTAGTTCAGGTTGCCGATGCGCTCGATCTTCTGCCGCCAGTCTTCCACGTATTGGGCGAAACGGTATTCCTCGACCCGGGCGCCGATGAATTTCTTTCGCGGCCGCTGGTTGTACTCCTCCAGTTGTCGTGCAATCTGGCCTTCGACGCGGGCAATCGCCAGCGCGCTGCTGGCGAGATCGGCGCCGGAGCGAACCGGCTCGGGCGCCGGCGCCGGGTTGTTCTGCGTTCTGTCGGCACTGACGGCCTTTTCACTCTTCAGCCGCGTCATCATCTGCTGCTGTTGCGCTTCGAGTTCGGCGACACGCCGCTGTTGCTCGATCAGTTCGCGGCCTTCCCGGCTATTGGGTGAGGGTGGCAGCGGCGTTTTGGCACGGCGGTCTTCGTCGGTATTGCCACCGCCATCGAGATTGGTTTGCGCTTTGGCCTGCGCCTTGCTGGGCCGATTCTTGCTCTTGCTGTTGACCAGGATGACATCAAGTGCCCGCTCGCGCGCCTTGTCGATGAAATCCGGCGGCGTAAAGCGAACGGCAAGCAGCAGGGCATGGAGCAGCAGCGAAGCGCCGAGCGCCAGGGTGAGATTTCGCCGCGGCGCATCCATTGCCGCAAGAAACGCCGGCATCTGCAAGGACGCCGGAAAAGGCCAGGAGAAGCGCGACGGGCTTGGCGGGTTTGGCATGAAACGCCATTTTACTCTGCGGCTTCCTCGCCCTCGTCGCCCGCGATGGCGGCATCAGAGCCGTTATTGGACGCCAATTCGGACATCAATTCAGGCGCCCGCTCGAGGTAGCGGGGTTTCACCTCGGCCTCCAGCAGGTCGATGCCTTCGATGCTGAGCCGCACGCCTGCGCCCCGCGGCAGTTCGGGCAGGGA
>JAPLQZ010000218.1 GCA_026399415.1 Rhodocyclales bacterium
TGGACGTCTTTGTCTTCCGGCCGGAACTGCGGAGTCAGGAGCACGTAGGTCACCGGATGCCAGAGCAGCGCCGCGGTAAAGCTGGACAGGAACCACAACACGCCGGGAAATTCGGCGCCGCTCGGCATGCGCGCCACCATCATTACCAGCTGCGTGCCGAGGAACAGGGGAAACAACTGCAGCGCCTGCTGCGACAGCGGAAACCAGAGGACGCGACGCGACAGCCCGGCGGCGGCGAAGGCCAGCAGCACGTAGGCGATGGCATGCTGCCCCATCACGCTGGCGTCGGCCACATCCATCGCCAGACCGAGCACGAAGGCGGCGGCCATGCCGACTTTCAAGGGTTGATGAACGCACCAGAAGGCCAGCACGAGGGCCACCCAGTCGGGAATGCCCGGTAGCTGCCCGAATGGAATCAGGTTCAGCAGCAAAGCGACAAAGAGGGTCAGCGCGATGGCGCGAGGAATGGGTAGGTTGCATTTAACGGGCTTTCTTCTTGACCCGCTTGCCGCGGCCTGGTTGTTCGCCGGTCGTCGGCGCATCGTCCGGTTGCGGCGGCAGGGCTGTTCGGCCGCCCAGCACCAGGGCCAGCCCGTGGCGCTCGACGCCGGCCAGCGGCGCGCAGGTAATGCGGGCAAAAGAGTAGGAGTTGTCGCGGTCGATCTTGACCACTTTGGCCACTGGCAATCCGGGCAGATAGACGCCGTCCAGCCCCGAGGTCATCAGAATGTCGCCGACCTGTACCTCGGCGTTCGCGGCGAGGAAGCGCAGTTCCATCATGCCGGCGCCGGCGCCCGCCAGGACGGCGCGCAAGCCGTTGCGCTGCACCTCCACGGGTATGGCCTGATCCTTGTCGGTCAGCAGCAGCACCTCTGCCGTGAGCGGAAACACCCGCACCACCTGACCGATGATGCCGATGTCGTCCACCACCGCCTGACCGGCGCTGATGCCATGCTGGATGCCTTTGTCGATAATCACCCGACGCGAGAACGGGTCACGCGCCGCATAGAGAATCTCGGCGATGCGTCCTTCGACCGGCAGACGTGCCCGCATGTCGAGCAGAGCCCGCAGCCGCTTGTTCTCCTGCTCGAGATGCTGCTGACGCAGCAACAGGTTGGCGGTGCCAAGTTGACGCCGGCGAAGGTCCTCGTTTTCCTTCAAGAGAGTGGACTGCCGCGTCAGATAGCTGCCGAAGTCGCCGGCGACGTCAATCGGCACCCAGGTGATGCGCTGCAAGGGCCAGGCCACCGTGGCCACGCCCAAGCGCGCCCATTCCAGGGTATGAAAGCGCAGATCGGCAATCAGCAGGATCAGGGAAAGCGAGACGAAAAAGGCCAGCCGCACCAGCGGCGCCGGACCCCGTTTGAAAAAGGGGGGCGGAGCATGACCAACAGCGGACATCAAGGCAGGTGTGCTCTCAAAAAAGATGGGAACCCGGTGGAGCCCCATGGGCGGTGGCCACGGGGCATGCTTGCAAACTACACGGGGCGAGCCTTACTCGTTGGCGAAAATACTGCCGAGTTTGTCCATCTTTTCAAGTGCAATGCCGGAGCCGCGCACGACGCAGGTCAGCGGATCGTCGGCCACAATCACCGGCAAACCGGTTTCTTCGGTCAGCACGCCGCCGGTCAGTACCAGACCGCGTTCGGCAATGTCGGCGCCAAGCTCGGGCGGGGTTTTTTCCAGCGCATCCTTGACCGCCTTGACCACCTGGTTGAGCGGCTCGGACAGCGCTTCGAGCACCTCGTTGGAAGAGATGGTGAACTTGCGCGGAATGCCCTCGGCGCGGTTGATGCCGGAGACCTCCATCTCGCGCACCTCGGCGCCCGGAAATGCGGAACCGATCTGCTTCTTGATGTTTTC
>JAPLQZ010000293.1 GCA_026399415.1 Rhodocyclales bacterium
AATTATCAGGCAAACGTGCCCGCCGAAATCGATCTCGATGAATTCCGCTCGATCGGCGACCTGTTCGCCAAGAGCGTAAAGCTTTACGGGCCGCGCAAGGCCTACATCAACATGGACAAGGCGATCACTTACGCCGAACTCGATAAGCTTTCGGCATCTTTCGGGTCCTATTGCCAGTCGGTATTGAAGCTGCCGAAGGGTGCGCGCATCGCGTTGATGATGCCGAACCTGCTGCAGTATCCGATCTGCCTGTATGGGGCGCTGCGCGCCGGCTATACGGTGGTGAACTGCAACCCGCTATACACCGAACGCGAGCTTGAGCACCAACTCAAGGATTCGGGCGCCGAGGCAATCGTCATCGTCGAGAACTTCGCCAGCGTGCTGGACAAGGTCGTCGCCCGCACGCCGATCAAGCATGTACTGGTCACGCAACTGGGAGACATGCTGGACTTTCCCAAGCGCATGATCGTCAATCTGGTGGTCAAGCACGTCAAGAAGATGGTGCCGGCGTGGAACCTGCCGAACGCGATAGAGTTGCGCGATGCCCTGATCGAGGGCGTCCGCTATCCACTGCAGCCGGTCGACGTCGGCCACGACGATCTCGCCTTTCTGCAGTACACAGGCGGCACCACCGGGGTGTCGAAAGGCGCGATGCTGACCCACCGCAACATCATCGCCAATCTGCAGCAGGCGCACGCCTGGATCGCGTCCTCGCTGCGCGACGACGAACTGATCGTCACCGCCCTGCCGCTGTATCACATCTTCGCCCTGACAGCGAACTGCCTGACCTTCTTCAAGATCGGCGCCACCAATCTGCTGATCACCAACCCGCGCGATATTCCCGGGTTCGTCAAGGAGATCGGCAAGTACCCGTTCTCGACCATCACCGGCGTCAATACGCTGTTCAATGCCATGATCAATAACGCGGAATTCGCCAAACTCGACCTGAGCAAGCTGCATCTCACGCTGGGCGGCGGCATGGCGGTGCAACGCGCCGTGGCCGAACGCTGGAAGCAGATTACCGGCGTCACGCTGATCGAAGCCTACGGCCTGACCGAAACCTCGCCCGCGGCCACCATGAATCCGCTCGACATCCTCGAATACAACGGCACCATCGGCTTGCCGATATCCTCGACCGAAGTGACCATTCGCGACGATGACGGGAAGGATCTGGTGCTGGGCGAACGCGGCGAGTTGTGCATCCGCGGCCCGCAGGTGATGAAGGGCTACTGGAATCGCCCCGAAGAAACCGCCAAGGTCATCATGACCGACGGCTTCCTGCGCACCGGCGATGTGGCAATAATGGACAGCAGCGGCTTCGTCAAGATTGTCGACCGCAAGAAAGACATGATTCTGGTCTCCGGCTTCAACGTCTATCCGAATGAGATTGAAGACGTTCTGGCCATGCATCCGGGCGTGCTGGAGTCAGCTGCGGTGGGCGTGCCTGATGAAAAAACCGGAGAAGCGGTCAAGATCTTCGTGGTCAAGAAGGACCCGGATCTGACGGAGGCCTCGATTCTTGAACACTGTCGCGCCAACCTCACCGGCTACAAGATTCCGCGCCAGATCGCATTCCGCACTGATCTGCCGAAAACCAACGTCGGCAAAATCCTGCGGCGCGAACTGCGCGATGAGAAGGCCTAGGGGCAGGCGAAGATGAGCGAGATCAGGGTCTGCCGCACGCACGGCGTAACGCTCAAGCGCGCGCGCAAAGGTGCCGAGGAAATTGCCGGGGAACTGGGCGAGGAGTTCGGCCTCGACCATGAGTGGGATGGCAACACCCTGCGCTTTCAGCGCATGGGTGTCACCGGATATATCGAGGTAGGCAAGAAGGAAATCGAGATCTACGTCAAGCTCGGCTTCCTGCTCATGGCGCTGGGGCCGCGCATCGAGCACGAAATCAATCGATTCTGCGACGAGCACTTCGGACCCGAAGCCTAGACCGGCTGTTGACGTAGAATCCCCGTCATGCCTACGCCAGATGGATGGGAAGAAGCCCAAAGTTCTCGAAGGGAATCCAAGCGCTACCGCGCTCGCTGGAAAGTGGCGCTTGTGTTCGACGGTTCGCCCGGCAAGCCGATGTTCAAGACCTTGACCCACGACCTGTCGATGAACGGAACATCGTTACAGTGCGATACGAATGAAAAGCCTCATACCGTCCTGACACTGCTGTTGCGTCTCCCGCCAATCGATGGCATGCCGCCAAGAGTCATCAAGATCAAGTCGGTTGTCATGTCGTCGATGCCATTCCGGGGCGGGTTCCGCCTCGGAATGAGTTTCATCCAGGATCCAGAACTCGACAAGCTGCGCGCAATGCTTGGGACGCTTGACCTTTCCGGCGACAGCCTGCCTTCCGATCCTGAAGGAGACGAGTTGCCGAAACTGCTGCTTTAATCAGTCTTTCAGCGAACCGATCAGTTCAACATAGCGCGTCATGGCGTCGTTGCTGGTGGTGCCCTTGATCGCCGCCCATGCATCGTACTTGGCGCGACCCACCATGTCGGTGAAGCCCGGCCGCTTGCCCTCGACGTCACCATCCGTTGCCTGTTTGTAGAGTGCGTAGAGCTGCAGCAGCACGTCGTTCGAGGGCCGCTCCGGAAGTTTCTTGGAATCGGCCACGGCTGCTTCGAATTGTTTCTTGAGTTTGCTCATGTCATCTTTCGTCGCGTTGAATGTGGTTGCCGGGATTTGGCTTCGACTATTATATGTCTCCGCTGGAAGCGGGGACGGTATCCTAGCGATATGTCGTCACCTTCAAGGAAGAACGCAATGCTCCGACGCGAAAGAATGTCAGCCGTCGATACGGCCTGGCTGCGAATGGACCGGCCGACCAATCTGATGATGATTGTCGGCGTCATGGTTTTCAAAGAGCGGATCGACTTCGACCGGCTGCGCAACACGGTCGAAGCGCGCCTCGTAGGGCGCTATCGGCGCTTTCGTCAATGTGCCGTGCAGGAAGTCGCCGGCGCGTGGTGGGAGGACGATCCCGATTTCGACATCGACGCACACCTCAAGCGCCGCGCCCTGCCGGACAAGGCCGGCAAGCAGGAATTGCAGGCACTTGCCAGCGAACTCGCGGTGCAACCGCTCAATCCGGGCAAGCCGCTGTGGCGCTTCGACCTGATCGAGGACTACGAGGGCGGTTCGGCGATGGTGGTGCGTATCCATCACAGCATCGCCGACGGCATCGCGCTGGTGGGCGTGATCCTCTCGCTCACCGATCTTTCGCCGCACGCACCTGCGCAAAGACACGTCGCCCCGGAACCGGTAGACGCGGACGCAGATGAAGTTCCTGTCGGGCTGCTCGAAACGCTAGCCGAAACGCTGACTTCAGCCCTCAGCATGGGCTCCGAGCTGGGCGGCAAGGCCTACGATCTGGCGTCAGATCGGGATCGATTATCCACTTATGGCAGGCACGGCATCGGCCTGCTCACCGAACTCGCCAAGCTGCTCGCGATGCCGCCTGATTCGCCCACCAGCCTCAAGGGCAAGACCGGCACGGTCAAGCGCGTCGCCTGGTCCGATCCGATCCCGCTGGGCGAAGTCAAGGCGCTGGGCAAGGCGCTCGGCTGTTCGGTCAACGACATTCTGTTATCCGCGGTCGCCGGCGCCCTTCGAGCCTACTTCCAGCAGAAGGGCGAAACCGTGCGCGACGTGGAAGTTCGCGCCATGATCCCGGTCAACCTGCGCACGGCCCGGGACGAGGGGACGCTGGGCAACCGCTTCGGCCTCGGCACGCTGTCGTTGCCGCTGCATGAAGCCAACCCGTTCGCGCGGCTGTTCATGGTGCGAAGCCGCATGAACGAACTGAAGGCCTCGTATCAGCCGCCGCTGACGCTCGGCATCCTCGCCGCCGTCGGTGTTGCCCCGAAAATCATCCAGCAAGAGTTTCTCGACATGCTCGCCGCCAAGGCCAGCACCGTGATGACCAACGTCCCCGGACCGAAACAGCCACTCTACCTGGCCGGCTCGCGCCTGGATCAGTGCATGTTCTGGGTGCCGCAGTCCGGTGACATCGGCATCGGCGTCTCGATCCTGAGCTACAACGACAACGTCCAGTTCAGCCTGATGACCGACCGCCATTTCGTGCCCGACCCGGAAACCATCACTCCGCTGTTCGCCGCCGAATTCGACAAGATGATGCTGGCGCTGCTGATGCTCGACTGGGAAGAGCCGTTTGACCTGGCGCAGGTCGAGCAGCAGTTGTTCGGCAAACAGATGCCGCCGCCGCTCGTGGCGGAAAAAGCCAGGGACCGGAAACCGGCGGCCCCGGCTCCGCGCGCCACGGCAAAATCCCGCAAGCCCGCCACCAAGCCGGCAGCACGAGGCCGAAGCGTCTCCGCAATCTTGCCAAGTAGGGCCTAGTCCTCGAGTTCCGACTTGGCCAA
>JAPLQZ010000142.1 GCA_026399415.1 Rhodocyclales bacterium
CCCATTCGTCGACGCGGTCGGACAGCAGGATGACCTCGATGCCCTTCTTGCGGAAGACTTCGAGGTGCGGGCTGTTCTTCGCCGCGTTGAAGGTCTCGGCGGTGACGTAGTAAATCTTTTCCTGCTCGGGCTTCATGCGACCGATGTAGTCGGCCAGCGAAACGGTCTCGTCGGTGGTGTCGGCCTGCGTCGAGGCGAAGCGCAATAGCGCGGCGATCTTGTCCTTGTTGGCGTGGTCCTCGCCCATGCCTTCCTTCAGCACCTTGCCGAACTCGCCCCAGAACTTGGCGTACTTGTCCTTCTCCGCGGCGTCCTCGCTGTTGGCCAGGTCCGCCAGCATGCCCAACACCTTCTTGGTGCAGCCGTTGCGGATAGCCTCGATGTCCTTCGATTCCTGCAGGATTTCGCGCGAGACGTTCAGCGGCAGATCGTTCGAATCGACCACGCCGCGCACGAAGCGCAGATACAGCGGCATCAGCTGCTCGGCGTCATCCATGATGAAGACGCGGCGCACATAGAGCTTGACGCCGTGGCGGGCGTTGCGATCCCACAGGTCGAAGGGCGCGCGCGCCGGGACATACAGCAGTTGGGTATATTCCGTCTTGCCCTCGACACGGGCATGGGTCCACGTCAGCGGATCTTCGAAGTCATGCCCGACGTGCTTGTAGAACTCCTTGTACTGCTCGTCGGTAATCTCGTTCTTCGGTTTGGCCCACATCGCGGAGGCCTGATTGACGGTTTCGTCCTCGTCGGTGGCGACCTGCTCCTTTTTCTCGTCATCCCACTTTTCGCCCTTCATCACGATGGGCTGGACAATGTGGTCGGAGTACTTGCGGATGATGGATTTGATTTTCCAGGCGGACAGCAGGTCGTCCTGGCCTTCTTTCAGGTGCAGCGTGATCTCGGTGCCGCGTGCGGCAAGGTCAGTCATCTCGATGGTGAATTCACCGGCCCCTTCGGACTCCCAGCGCACGCCCTGACTGGCTTCCAGTCCGGCGCGACGGGTCAGCACCGTGACGCGGTCGGCGACGATGAAGGAGGAATAGAAACCGACGCCGAACTGGCCGATCAGGCTGGCGTCCTTCTGCTGGTCGCCGGAAAGCTGCGAGAAGAACTCGCGCGTGCCGGACTTGGCGATGGTTCCGAGGTTAGCGATCACTTCCTCGCGGCTCATGCCGACACCGTTGTCGGCGATGGTCAGCGTCTTCGCCTCTTTATCGAAAGCGACGCGAATCCTGAAATCCGAATCGCCCTCGAACAGACCGGCATTGTGCAAGGCCTCGAAGCGCAGTTTGTCGCAGGCATCGGACGCATTCGAAATCAGCTCCCGCAGGAAGATCTCGCGGTTGGAATACAGCGAGTGAATCATCAGTTGCAGGAGTTGCTTGACCTCGGTCTGGAAGCCGAGCGTTTCGCGCGACGCTGGCGCGGTCTGGGTGTCAGTGGTCATCAGGAAATCCTCTGGGAGCAACAATCGAGACGCCAATATTGGGGCGCAGATGACCGTTTCAAGTTAGGGGCCATCCTTCGCACGGCATCAGTCCCTGCACTTTCGTTGGATCAAGGCATCAGTGCGCCGCTCAGCGGAGCGCCAATACCGACTTGATTCGGGGGTTGCCATTACCCAACGGAGTAACGTATGATCAAATTACTTTTCTTCTTACGCGCTAAAAACCAAGTCATGACTCCCCGTGCGCCCCTCCTTCTCTTCGTCCTCGCGCTACCGGCTGCCGCACACGACCTCTGGCTGGAAAAGGATTCCGCAGGCTACGTTCTCTACCAGGGCCACCGGCATTCAGCGCATGCCGGCGCCGAAGTCGTTGCCTACGAGCCGGGTGCCGTGAAAGGCGCGACCTGCCTCGACGTTGGCGGCGGCACGAAGTCTCTTGTTTCAGGCAAGTCGCACCCGGTAAAGCTGACAGGCGATTGTGCCGCTCTGCTGGTGTCGTTTTCCACCGGCTACTGGACCAAGACCGCCTGGGAAACAAAAAATGCACCCAGGACAGGTGTCGCCGGGGTCATGAAAAGCTGGCTGTCCGAAGATGCGGTCAAGCGCATCGATCGCTGGACTCCGACCGTCGCCCAGCCATTGGGCACGGGCCTCGAAATATCTCCTGTCACCGATCCATTCAAGCTGGCCATCGACGACAAACTCACCGTGCTGGTCACCGAAAACGGGAAGCCCAAGTCCGGCGTCCCGGTTGCCTATCAGGGCGATACCCGTGGCGTCACGGGTGCCGACGGCAAGATTGCCATCCGCATCCGCCAGGGCGGGATGCAACTCATCTCCGCCAGCATCGAGGCGCCCCTGTCCGACGGCAATGCGGACACGGTGATCCGCGCCACCGCCTTGCAATTCGAGGTGCACAAATGATGCGGCGCGCCTTCCTTGTATTTGGGGTCCTGCTGCTGCAGGGTGTTCCGGCCGCCGCCCACGAAGTGCATCACACCATCGAAGCCACCGGCGCCGTTGCCCTGCGCCTGAACTATGCCGATGGCAAGCCCTTCAGCTTCGAGGCGTTTGAAGCCTATCCGGAGGGAAAGAACGTTCCGGCTCAGGTCGGGCGCACCGACGAACAGGGTCGCGCGGTATTCGTGCCCGGCACCGTCAAGCGCTGGCGGGTCAAGGCGTTTTCCGCGGACGGCCACGGTGTCGACCTGCGCTTCGAGGCGCCCGCCGTCGCGACGACGCAGGGCACAGTTTCCGGCGCATCGGGCGACGGCCCGAATCGCGCCAGCCTGCTGCTGTTCGGACTCTCGCTGCTGTTGGGCGGCTTCGGCATCTATCAGCTCTGGCTGGCGAAGAAGCGATGAACGTCAAATTGACTTTGTCTGTCGCGGTTTTGCTGCTGGCCATGGCGCCGGCCCATGCGCATCACGGCGTCGCCGGCGTCGGCGGCGCGACGCTGGAAGGTCCGGGCGCACCGGTCGAGTCAGCCAGTTCCGCCGTATTGCCGGAAGGCAAGACGCTGCTCTACGGGAAACTCGACTACGCCAAATTCAAGTCGCGCGACCGCTCCAATACCGAAGTCGATGTCAACCAGTACTGGATGGCCGGCATCGGCCACGGTTTCACCCCCTGGCTTTCTGCTTACGTGTTCGCGCCCTACAACAAGAAGGTCGACACCGCCGAACCGGCAGGTGCCGCGGCGCTGAAATTCGATACACAGGGCTGGGCCGACAAGTCGTTCATGGGACAAATCGGCTTCAAGTACGACAAGGGATTCCGGCTCGTCCCCGCCAACGAGAGCCTCGACGACCTGGAGGACTGGCATTTCACCGTGTACGGCGGCTCATCCATCCCCACCGGCAATGCAAACCTGAAGGATCGCCAGGGCAATATCAATCCCGGCAAGTCCACCAGCTTCGGCAAATCCTCTTTCTCCATGGGCTTCACGGCGACGAAAATGCTGACCACAGACCTCACCTTCAACACCGAACTCTCGACCATCGGCTTCCGCACCCACCGCTACGAAGCGGACACCAACAACGCCATCGGACTCGAGATGAAATTCGGCCGCGAAGATCGCCTCAATCTCGGACTGGCGTACCGCTTGTACGCAAATCCCGCACAAAAATTTCGCGCCGATCTGTCGCTGGAGGTCCAGTACCTCGCCCTGGACCGCGACGTGCAAAATGGCGTCCGGCAGGCCGCCACTGGCGGCCGGATCATCTACCTCCTGCCCGGCATCCGCCTCTACAAGGACAACATGAGCTTTGCCTTCGGCATCAAGACGGCAAACTGGACGCGCCTGAACGAAGCCGAACAGCAGCAGGGCGCCGAGGGCCGCGAAAAGTTCCGCCTGATTTTCTCGGCGTCGACGCTGTTCTGACATGCATATCCCCGACGGCTTCCTCTCGCCGCAAACCTACCTGCCGGCCTACGCTGTGGCCGCCGGCGCATGGACCTGGGCCGCCAAAGGTCTGCGAGAAAGTCTTGACGAAACCACCGTGCCGCGCCTGGCCATGATCACGGCGCTGGCCTATGGACTGGGGCTGGTCATGGTGCCGATACCCGGCGGCACTTCGGGGCACGCGCTGGGCGTTGCCATGCTGGCGCTGATCTTCGGCGTGCGCTCGGCCTTTGTCGCCTACAGCCTGGTCCTGCTGCTCCAGTCGCTGCTGTTCGGCGCCGGCGGCATCACGGCACTGGCCGTCAATGCGCTGTCGATGGGGCTGGTGGGCGCGGCTACCGCTGTCGCTGCGCGACGCCTCCTGAGGCGCTTCGGCGACACCCTGTCGGTCGGCATGGCGGCATGGTTGTCGGTTGTCGTGTCGGGCGTCCTTGTTGCCCTGGCGCTGGGCATCCAGCCGCTGATCGCGCATAAGGCCGACGGCACGCCGCTGTTCTTTCCGTTCGGGTTGAACATCACCTTGCAAGCGATATTTCTGCCGCATATCGTCATCGGTATCGGCGAGGCGGCGCTGACCGTACTGGTCTGGCGCTATGCCAAAGCACGCAAATGGGTTTTCCCATGACGCCCCGCAGCTGGCTGGTACTGTACCTCGGTGCGGTGGTCGCCATCACCTTCATCCATACGCCGGAGGTGCTCGCCGCACTGCTTGTGATCGTTGTCGCCGCGTCCGGCACCTTGCGCTGGAAACTGCTGCGCCGCGCACTGCTGGCCATCCTGGCCTTCAACCTGACGATCAGTGCCGGCTATGTCTGCGTTGCGCTCTGGCAAGGGAATTTCGTCGCCGACTATCTGCTGCTGGTCAATCTGCGCGTGCTGCTGCTGGTGTACATCGGCTTCTGGTTCGTCTCGTCGGCCGACCTGTTGGGCGCGCTATCCGGCTGGCCGCTGGCGACGCTGCTGGCAACCCTGTCGATCGGTCAGATCAAGACCTTCGAGCGCATCCTGCGCGATTTCCGGCTGGCTTTCCAGAGCAGGAATCTTGCGCGACCGAAACTGATCGACCGCAGCCGGCACGCGGCAGCGCAGGCGCAGACGCTGCTTGACAAGTCGCTGGCCTCGGCCAACGAAGCGGCACTGGCGATGCGGTCGCGGGGAGCCTTCGATGATTGAACTGCGCGATGTGACCTTCCGCTGGCCGGACGAACCCGTAATCCTGGGAAACGTCTCACTGCAGATCCGGCCCGGCGAAAAAGTTGTCCTGCTCGGCGCCAACGGCTGCGGCAAATCGACCCTGCTCAAGCTCCTCAACGGCCTGCTCGACCCCGAGCAGGGAACGCTCTGGTGGAAAGGCGAGCAGATCACCCGCGCCGCCCTGCGCGAACCGGGGCGTGCCACCGCGTTCCGCCGTGCCTGCGTGCTGCTGTTCCAGCACCCGGAGGCGATGCTGTTCAACCCGACGGTGCGCGATGAACTGGCCTATGGCCCGCGCCAACTCGGCCTGCCGGACATCGACGCACGCGTCGCCCGATGGGCGGATGAACTCGCTCTCACGGCCCTGCTCGACAAGCCGCCCTTCCTGCTCTCCGGCGGACAAAAGCAGAAGCTGGCGCTGGGCTGCCTGCTGGCACTGGACCCCGAACTGCTGCTGCTCGACGAACCTTCCACCAGCCTCGATCCCGCGACCGTCGGCTGGCTGGTCGATACCCTGATCCATTCCGACAAGACCCTGGTCATCGCCACCCACAACCTTTCGCTGGCTGCGGAATTGGGCGAGCGCTGCATCGTGCTCGGATTAAAGGGCGAGATACTCTTTGACGGCCCGATACGCATGGCGCTTTCGGGGGTCAGCCTGCTCGAAAAAGCCGGCCTGACGCACCGTCACAAACATCGCCACGGCAAGGTCGAGCATGCGCATGTCCATGCTCACGATTGGGAGTGAGCTACAGGAACCTCAGCCCGTCAGCTTGCGGTAAATCTCCGCAATCTTCTGCGGCAATTTCTTCGCATCGTCGATCACCGAATAATGCGCCGGACCGTAGAGCTGTGGCAGGTAGTCGGCGCCGTGGCGGTCGATGGTGACACAGTAGCTGCGGATGCCTTTTTCGCGCGCTTCGAGCAGGGCGCGTCGGGTGTCCTCGATGCCGTAGCGACCGCGGTATTCATCGCCGTAATCATCGGGGCGGCCATCGGAGAGCGTCACCAATAGCTTGTGGCGGGTGTTCTGGCGGACCAGCAGGCCGCTCAGGTGGCGCACCGCGACGCCCATGCGCGTGTAGTCCTTGGCCTCGATGCCGGCGATGCGCTGGCGCGTGGCGGCGTCGTAGCGGTCGCCAAAACGCTTGATGCGGTAGATGTCGCAATGCGTGCGTGTCCAGCCGGAAAAGCCGTAGATGGCATAACTGTCGCCCAGCGCCTCGATGGCCTCGCACAGCAGCACCAGCGATTCGCGCTCGGCATCATTGACCCAGCCCTTGGTCGAGCCGCTCATGTCGACCATGAACATCACGGCCAGCGAACGCTCGATGCGGCGGCGATGGATGAACAAACGCGGTGAAGGCTCGGCCCCGCTCTTGCGGTCGGCGCGGGCCTCGACTTGCGCATCCAGATCGATTTCCTCGCCATCCAGCTGGCGCCGCTGCGGCTTGTCTTCGCCGCGCAGGGCCTCGAAACGGCGGCGGATGCTGCGGATCAGATGGGCGTGGCGGCGGCGAACTTCATCGACCCACTCATGGTCTCCGGCCGGCGCCTCCATCTCGTACAGATGACACCAGTCGTGCCGCCATGCCGCCCGCCGATAATCCCACTCGTCATAGAAGGCATCGGGCTGGGTGGTGCACGAAGCGGCGCTCGAGGTATCGATGCCATCGACCGGCTGCCACGCACCCGGCCCCGCGGGATGCAAGACTTCCGGCGGAATCTCGCCGAAATCCTGGATCAGCGACTTTGCCGCTTCGCGGGCCGGCGGCGGCAGGCTGATCAATTCGGACTGCGGATCGACCGCCTGCGTCTCGCCTTCCGCCGCCAGCAGCGGGTAGTCGGACTTGTCCGCGTCAGTTCCAGTCGGACCCGTGCCGCGCAACACATTCAGGGCGCGGCGCACGATCGCCATCTCGCGCGTGATGCGGGCAGCGCGCACACGCCGCGCGGCAACCGGATCGAGTGCGCCGACATGCGGAAATTTCGGCGTGTCGCCAGCGCCGACTCTTCGCCTCGCCGCCATGCAGCTCAGGCTGTCGGCCACCGTGGCGTCCGGCCGCGCAAGACTTTCTGCCGCTGCTGCGAGTTCCGCCGGCCACGGCCCGCGCAGTGCGGCGATATCGAGCGCGAGGCCAGGCAGTTCGAGCGCGATGCAGGCTTCGAGGCGCATGGCTTCAAAAAGCGCGAACCAGGCCAACCCGCGCCCGCGGTCGGCCCACAACGCCAGCTCGGCTTCAGGATCGACGTTGAAGGTACCAAAGCGGGTCTGCGCCCACAGCA
>JAPLQZ010000104.1 GCA_026399415.1 Rhodocyclales bacterium
CCCTTCGTACGCTTCTTCGAATCTCATCTTCCGGATCTCCTGTAGCAGTTCCGTCCGTTTCATCTCGTTCCCCCTTCGGGGCACTATGACAACCGGACAGTTGTCGTGCTACAGAACCGGACACATCACGAACTCGCAACACTAACTTGACAGCTTGCCGCCACAGGCGCTAAATGCCGGCCTCACACTGAAACGATTCAATCCCACCGCAGGAGAAAACCACAATGACGCCACCCCCACTAGCCTCGCGCGAGGCGTTACGCGAACAGCGTTTCAGCGATGTCTGGAGCAAGGAACTGAACGATGCGTTTGCGGACATCGCCCCCTACTACGACCGGGGCAATGAAATTGCCGCACTCGGCTTGTGGAGCACCTTTCTCAAGCGCTTCATGCGGTCGGTGGACATCAAGCCGAAACAGAAGACGCTGGATGTCTGTGCCGGCACCAACGCCATCGGCATCGCCCTGCTCAAGCGCGAGCCGACGCTGGACGTGCACGCCATGGATCGCAGCGCCGAGATGCAGACCGTCGGCCAGCAGCGCGCCGCCGCCCTGGGCTTCCATATCAAGAGCACCATCGGCGATGTGCACACACTGCCCTTCCCCGACAACCATTTCGACGTTGTCACGATACAGTTCGCCTCGCGCCATTTGCGTGTGCGCGAAGTGTTCACCGAGATACTGCGGGTGCTCAAGCCCGGCGGGCATTTCCATCACTCCGACATGCTGCGCCCGCGCAACGTGGTCGTGAAGACGTTGTATTACGCCTACCTCAAGGCCTGCCTGAATTTCACCAGCCTGATCGTCGGCAGCGGGCCGGCGGCGACTAAATTCAAACAGTATTTCATCGACGCGCTGGACCTGTTCTACACCGCCGAAGAACTGTCGATCGTGCTGCGCGAACTGGGTTACGTCGATGTCACTGTGGATACGGTGTTCTACGGCATGCTCGGCTTCCATCGCGCGGTCAAGCCTGTAAAGGCCTGACGGCGGTTGGTCGCGATGGCATGGGAGTCAGCCTTCCGCCATCTCCAGCTTGCGCATTTTTTCCCACAGGTTCTTGCGACTGATGCCGAGCAGGGCGGCGGTGTCGGCGATACGACCGTCGCACTCGGTCAGCGCACGGCGGATGTAGGCGCGCTCGCATTCCTGCAGATGGTCACTGAGCGGCTGCCGTAACGCATCGCCTTCTGCGGCAGGCGAGCCACTGGTGCCGAACAGGTTTTCGGCATTCAGCGACGGGCTCAGTGAGAGAACGCTGGCGCGCTCCAAGCAGTGCTGCAGTTCGCGCACGTTGCCCGGCCAGGGATAGCGGGTCAAGGCGCGCTCGGCGTCGGCCGTCAGCGCACGACGTGTTTCGCCCTTGCTTGCCCGTTCATCGAGAAAGCCTGCCGCCAGCCACAGAATGTCTTCCTGTCGCTCACGCAGGGGCGGCACCTCCAGGTGGATGACGTGGATCCGGTAATACAGATCCTCGCGGAAGCTGCCTTTCTCCACCATGGCTTTCAGGTCGTGATGGGTGGCGCATATCAGCCGGATATCCACCTTGTGTGGAGTGGCGCCGCCGACGCGAACCACCATCCGGTCCTGAATCGCGCGCAACAGTTTGACCTGCATCGAAGGCGGCATTTCGCCAATCTCGTCGAGGAACAATGAACCGCCGTCCGCCTGCTCGAAAACTCCGCGCCGTTCCCGGTCGGCGCCGGTGAAGGCGCCCTTCTCGTGACCGAACAGCTCCGACTCGATCAGGTTCTCCGCTATCGCGCCGCAATTCACGGCGACGAAAGGGGTCTTGCCATCCGGGTCGCCGGCGCGATGCAGCGCACGCGCCACCTGTTCCTTGCCGGCACCGGATTCGCCGGAGATCAGCACCGCACTGCGACTGGCGGCCAGTCGCGGCAGCAGGCCTTCGATATGTCGCATGCTGGTGGAAATACCCAGCCGCGCCGTGGTGTTGGGGGCCGGTTGCTGGCGCTCGCACAAACTGCGGATCTTGCCGATCAGTTCGCCGACATTGAACGGCTTGGTGACGTAATCGTGGGCTCCCAGCTTCAGCAGCCGCACCGCCTGATCGATGGCGCCGTAGCCGGTGATGAAAATGAATGGAGCGATCGCCTGACCGCTGGCAAGCAGATCGCCAAACAGCTGTTCGCCGCTGACATCCGGCAGATTGATGTCGCTCACCACCACGCTGTAGCGGCGCTGGCCGAGGCCGCGCCGCGCGGACTTGCCATCGCGATACCAGTCGCAGGCGAAACCCTCGAAGTCGAGCCGCTCGGAAAGCGCCTCGCCGATGATGGGGTCGTCCTCGATCAGGCCGATGCGGTGCTGCATGAGGTTTCTCCAAGAGGAAGATTGACGACGAACTCGACCTGGCCATCGATATTTCTGGCCGCAATGCGACCGCCAAGCTGAGTCACGATCTGGTAGGTCACCCAGAGGCCGAGGCCGTGGCCGCCGGGGCGAGTCGAGGCGAAAGGCTCGAACAGATGGGCAAGCTGTTCGTCGCCGAGCAGGGTGCCATCGTTGCGGACCACGATCGACAGCCAGGCTTCGGAATCCTCTTTTCGGCCCAGCCACAAGCTCACGTGGCCACCTTCGGCCGCCGCCTGCACGGCGTTGAGCAGCAGGTTGATCAGTATCTGGCGTACCAGACTGGCCGGCGCCGGCAATTCCACCGGCATGGCCGCCGACCATTCAAGCTGGATGCGGCGCTTGCCGACCTGCGGCTGGATCAGGGTATGAATATCCTCCAGGTCGTGCTGGTTCAGCGGCCGGGCCTGCACCCGGGTTTGCACCAGCAGCGCGGCGACGGTATCGCGAATCTGCATCAGGCCGCGATCGATCAGTTCAAGGCTGCGCAGCGCGCGCGGATCGAGATCGCGCCGCAGCTTGAGCGTATCGACGACGGTGATCAGCCCGGCCAGGGGGTTGTTGATTTCGTGGGCAATGCCGGCGGTGAGCTGGCCAATCGCCGCCAACCGTTCCGACTTGACCATTTCGTTTTCGAGTGCGGCCTTGTCGCGCAGCGCCAGCACCATGCGGTCATAAGCATGAAACAGCTGGCCAAGTTCGTCGTCATAGGGATACAGATCCGCCGGCAGCGGCTGCGGCACCGTCTCCGGCATCATGCCCATGCGCTGCGCCAGATCGACCAGCGGCGCCGCCATGCGGCCGCCCCAGTACCAGTTGATGGGAATCAGCACCGCCAGCACCAGCAGGCCCAGTCCGAGGCCCTGCCAAAGGGTATCGATGAACCATGGATGGAAGACCGACTTCGCATAGCGCAGTACCAGATGCCCCAGTTGCGCGTCGTTATCGGTGATCGGCAGGGCCACGTAGAGATAGCTGGAGCCCTCCGGCTCCAGTACCAGCGGCCATTTGGTCCCGGGGCCAAGCTGCGTGCTCAACAGCTTCCAGTCGGCGCCCAGCGCCGCGGCCGCGGCCAGCATCGGCAGCGTATCCGGGTCACTGGAGACAAAGACCTTGTGGTCCGGGGCCAGAACCACCACGGCATCGACCTCGACCGGAGTTTGCGCCGATTCGCCGCGAATCGGCGAGCGCACGATCTCGAAGGCACGCCAGACGTCGTCGTGCAACAGCGTCGGCGCCACCGTGTTGGCGAGGGTATGCCCGAGATTGCCGGCGCTGATCACCACGGCGTTCTTCATGTCCTCATAAGCGCGCGCCATCAGCGCGGCGCCGACGACGAAAATCGAAAAGCTGATCAGGAAGGACGTCCACAACGGAATCTTGTGGCGGAAGGAAAGGTTGAACAGCCAGCGCATCAGGCTTCGCCAAAGGCGCGCATCATGCGCACGACTGGCTCATAGAGCGCCTGGCTGCCGGCAGTGAACCCATCCAGGTGCAGGCGGGCGAGCAGGCGGCGTCCCGCTTCAGTCTTTGGCGTATCAAGCAGATGGCGCTGCATCAGCTGAAAGTCGGCGGTGGAAACCGAGCGGTGACTGACGAAGGGCGGAAAGCCATACTCCGGCGAGCGCCACACCACCCGGGTGCGCAAGGCCAGCGCCGGCTCGACGTGAACCAGGGTGTCCCGGATATAGCTATCGACCGCGCCGCCCTGCGCCAGTCCGCTGGCGACCGCTTCCACCACCTTGCGGTGCGAATAGGTGAAGAAGGTCTTGCGGAAGAAATTTGCGGGGTTGCGACCCAGCTGACGGATTTCGTAACGCGGCGCGAGGTAGCCGGTATTCGAATACGGATCGGCATAGGCAAACACGCTGCCGGCCAGATCGGCCATGGATTTGACCTGGTCGTTCTCCTTGCGCACGATCAGGTAGGAACGGTAATAGGGCCGCCTCTGATACAGCGGCACCGCCAGGAGGCGCACCTCCTGCTTGAGATGCAGATACGGATAGTCGCAGATCCAGGCGAAGTCCAGTTTTTCCAGTCGCAGCAGATCCATGGTTTCGCGGTAGCTGTCGCGCTGCACGAACTCTACCGGGCGCTGCAGCGAGGCCGACATGAAGGCGCGCCAATCGTGGAGCAGGCTGTGCTGGTCATGCAGAAAGGCGGGTGTCATGCCGACACGTATCTTGCCGTCCGTGGCCCAGGACTTGCGCGACAGGCCGATCAGGCCGGTGGCGGCGAGGCATCCGCTACCGATCAGCCAGCGACGCCGGTTACGGTTCGGTAACGCGATTCGATTATCCGTAGGCATGGAGTCTCCATCAGTTACGGTCTGGTAACCATCTTAACCGGTTTTCCCTGTCTGTTCTCTCGGCATCCGCGGCACCCGATCCCAATCTCATGAAAGCACATTGTTTAGTTCGGCTGGCACGCTTCTCGCAAAGAGATATGCAACATGAAGTTCAGACGCCTATTGTGAAGCCGTCACTCCTCGCCACCCTGGATCGTCTTGCCGCGTCAAAAGCGCTGCAGGCCTTGCCGCGCGCCGCGCCGTGCCGCCAGCGCCGACTTCTGTCGGCGCCTGTTGGCGGGGTACGAAGGAGGAGAACGGTTTCGATAGCGTCGATCGCAGGTTACCGCACGGTAACTTCGCGGCGCCAGAGACGATTCAGCTCACAGTTTCTCAAATTGATTGAATTTCGATACAGGAGGTAGTCATGAGGTTGACCAGACGTGATTTTATAAAGGCATCGGCCGCGTCCGCCGCCTGGACGCTCGCCGGCAGCGCGATGGCAGCCGTTCAGGAGAAGACCAGGGCCATCCCGGTGAAGAATGCGCTGGTGCCGCGCAAGGCCAGACCCAGCACTCCGCCCAAGGGCGAGTGGGTGGCCAGCACCTGCCAGGGCTGCACCCAGTGGTGTGCGATCCAGCTGTACGTGCAAGGGGGTCGCATGACCCGCGTGCGCGGCAACGAGATTTCCAAGAGCAATCACGGCTACGTCTGCCCGCGCGGCCACCTGATCCCGCAGATGACCTACGATCCGGATCGCGTCAAGGTACCGATGAAGCGCACCAATGCGGCCAAGGGCCGTGGCATCGACCCGAAGTTCGTGCCGATCTCCTGGGACGAGGCGATCACCATCGTCGCCGACAAGATGATCGAGTTGCGCACCGCCGGCGAGCCCGAAAAGCTGCTTTACATGCGCGGCCGCTATTCGCCGACCTCCACCGACCTCCTCTACGGCACCCTGCCCAAGATCTTCGGCACCGGCAACTACTACTCGCACAGCGCCCTCTGCGCCGAGGCCGAGAAGATGGGCCCGGGTTTCACCCAGGGATTCGCCGGCTATCGCGACTACGACCTGGAGAAGACCAACTGTCTGGTCGTGTGGGGCTGCGACCCGCTGGCGTCCAATCGCCAGGTGCCGAACACCATTCATCGCTTCCATGAGATCGTCGCCCGCGGCACCGTGATCGCGGTCGATCCGCGCCTCTCGAATGCAGCGGCCAAGGCTCACGAATGGCTGCCGGTCAAGCCCGGCACCGACGGCGCGCTGGCCGGCGCCATCGCCCATGTGCTGCTGACCGAAGGCTTGTGGAACCGCGAATTCGTCGGTGACTTCAAGGATGGCAAGAACCTCTTCGTCGCCGGTGCAACAGTTGCCGAAGATGCCTTCGTCGAGAAGGAAACCTCAGGGCTGATCAAGTGGTGGAACCTGGAACTGAAGGACCGCACGCCAGCCTTCGGGGCGAAGGAATCCGGCATTCCCGCCGACCAGATCGTGCGCGTCGCCCGCGCGATGGGCAAGGCGGCGCCCAAGACCGCCGTCTGGATGGGTCCCGGTGCCGCGATGTGGCCACGCGGCACCTATGCCGCGATGGCGGTGCATGCACTCAATGGCCTGGTCGGTTCGATCGATGTCGAAGGCGGCGTCTGGGAAGGCGCCAGCGGCCCCAAGCTGGACAAGTTTCCCAGCACCGAGAAGTTCATCGATGAAGTGGCCAAGAAGGGCTACAAGAACCACGGCACCGACGTCCGCGGCAAGAAGGACATGCCGGCCTTCATGACTTCACCGATCAACCACGTGCCCAACATGCTGTTGAAGAGCCCCGACGCAATCAAGGTGGTGCTCTCTTCGTGGAGCAACTTCAACTTCTCCGCCACCGGCGCCGGCCGCTGGGACCAGGTACTGGCCAAGGTGCCCTTCTTTGCCCACATGGTCACCAATCCATCGGAAATGACCCAGTTTGCCGACATCGTGCTGCCCTCCACCCACAACAGCAGCGAAGGCTGGTCGATCGTCACCAACATGTCCAACGGCTATGGCTACGCCTCGATCCAGCAGAACCCGATCAAGCGTGTCTTCGAAGGCAAGCAGGAAGAGACCGAGGTGATGTGGCTGCTGGCGCAGAAGTTGAAAGCCAAGGGCTTCCCCAACCTGGCCGACTACTACGACACGGTCAAGGACCCGGAGACCGGCAAGTCGGCGACCAACGAGCTGGAATTCAGCGAGTTCGCCGCCAAACTCACCAGCGCCCCGATCTGGAACGGCAAGGAAGTGCTCAAGGGCGACGCGCAGATCAAGAGCTGGGCCGAGTTCAAGGCCAGGGGCATGTTCCACGGTCCGCGCTACACCCTCAAGAAGGGCTGGGGCGGCAAGTTCAAGACCGAGACCAAGAAGTTCGAGTTCTACAGCGCGACGCTGAAGAAGAAGCTCGAGGAACACGCCAAGAAACACGAGACCACCACCGACGACATCCTCACGGTCAGCGGCTATACGGCGCGCGGCGATCTAGCCTTCGTGCCGCACTACGAGGAACCCAAGCGGCACGGCAGCATGGCGGACTTCCCGTTCGACTTCGTCGACTACAAGTCGCGTCTGAACCGTGAAGGCCGCTCGCAGAACCTGCCCTGGTATCAGGAGTTCAAGAAGGTCGATCCCGGCGATGTCTCCTGGGGCGATGTGGTCAAGATGAATCCGGCCGACGGTGCCAAACTGGGCCTGAAGTCCGGCGACAGGGTAACCATCACCTCGCTGGCGGGTTCGATCACCGTCGACCTCAAGTTGTGGGAGGGGGTGCGTCCCGGCACCGTGGCCAAGTGCTACGGCCAGGGCCACTGGGCCTACGGCCGCGTCGCGTCCAAGGACTACGCCAAGGCCGCTGCGCTCGGCGGCAACAACAACGAGATTCTGGTCGATGACTACGACCGGCTGAGTGGCGCCACGGCCCGCAACGGTGGCTTCACCGGTGTGCGGATCGCCAAAGCCTGAGCGCCGGCCATAAGGAGAACATGATGAAATTTGGAATGGTTATCGATCTGTCACGCTGCGTTGGCTGTGGCTCTTGCGCCTTTGCCTGCAAAGCCGAAAACAACACGCGCAACCGCGCCGGCGGCCAAAGCTACAACTGGGCCGACTTCCTGATGCACAGCGAGGGCACGTTTCCCAACACCCGTCACATGGTGATGCCGGTGCTGTGCAATCACTGCGACGATGCACCCTGCATCAAGGTTTGTCCGGGCAACAAGGAGAAGGCCGGCAAGGGCAAGCCCTACAAGGCGCTGTTCAAGACGCCGGAAGGCATTACCCTGCACGATCCGGAACTGTGCGTCGGTTGCGGCGACTGCCAGAGGATAGGCTGTCCCTACAGCCACGAGAAACTTGGCGCGAACAGCCTGAATGGCGAGACCTATAGCGTGATCAGTCTCAATGCGATGGACGAAGAACCGCAGCCATTCTGGGCCGACAAGACATCGGCGATTCCCGGCGCCACCTCGTCGGGCGCCGAAGTTTCCGCCAAGGCCGGCACCCGGATCCCGGCGATGAACGTGTGGCAGGCCGGCGATCTGCAGCCGATACGCAAGGACGACGTGGTCGAGAAATGCACCTTCTGCTATCACCGCACGCTCAATGGCCTGCAACCAGCCTGCGTCGAGGCCTGTCCTGCCCAGGCCCGCATCTTTGGCGACAAGGACGATCCGAACAGCAAGATCTCGCAGATACTGAAGAAGGAAAAGTCTTTCCGCCTGCAGGAAGAAAAAGGCACCAAGCCGAATGTGCATTACATCGGCAAGTACAGTCCGCGTGCCTGATCGATTGATGTAATACGATTGGGGGCCGGTTTTTCACCGGCCCTTTTTCGTCCCGTTTCCGGAGATGCAATGACCGACTATGTCAATGGCAAGGCTGGCGCGCGCGAAGATCTGTCCCGCTTCCTTGCCGCCTGCTATTACGAACCCAGCACGGATTTCAGCGAGGAGCACCTGTTCGAGTCCATGCTGGCCGCGGCGAGCGCGATTGATCCGGATCTCGCCGAGCGTGCCCGCAAACTGGGCGCGGCATTTGCGGCGCAGGACATGCAGACGCTGCTGGTTGACCACACCGCGCTGTTCATCGGGCCTTCGCAACCCAGGGCAATGCCCTACGCCTCGTTCTGGCTGACCGACGACCAGTCAGGGCGGCACGAGGCGACCATGGCGGTGCTCGATCTCTATGCGCAAGGCGGCTTCGACGTCAGCGAAGAATTGCACGAATTGCCGGACCATATCGCGGTGGAGCTGGAGTTTCTGTACCTGCTGATCTTCGCCCAGAACCAGGTGCCAATCGGCGGCACCATGTTCGACCTGGTGGCAGCCAATGCACTGCATCGCCGCTTCGTTGTCGAACATCTGGAAGCATGGATCGACGCGTTCGCGGCGGCGGTCAAGTCGGGCGCCGAAACCGCGTTTTACCGTGAGCTGGCGGAGTTTACCGAGCGGTTCGTGCGGATGGAGGCAGATCTGGCGCGTCGGCACTGAGTCTGAGCCCGGGGAGTCTCGATAGACAGCGGATGTTCCCAAATTGCAGGTAACGCAAGATAATGACGGAATAAGTCCGTTCGATGAAACTCTTTGCGCGCTTATTGATTTGAATCAAGATCGAGGGGCTTTTTTGTAGCAAGCTGTGCGGCCAAACTTTTGTACAACTCTTATCGGAGCTTTACTATGAAAACCAAAACCACCCTTTTGCTGACTGGATCATTGTTCTTCGCCCTGGCCGGACTGACCCCGGCGCAGGCGGCGGTCGATGAAGCTGCCGCCCAGGCGCTCGCCAAGAAGAATGACTGCTTCAAGTGCCATGCGGTTGACAAGAACAAGAAGGGCCCCTCCCTGAAGAAGATCGCGGAGAAGTACAAGGGCAAGGCCGATGGTGAAGAAAAGGCCATCAAGAACATGACCACCGGTCCCAAGGTCAAGCTCGAAGACGGAACGGAAGAAGAGCACAAGATCATCGACACCAAGGACCCGAAGGAGCTGAAGAACCTGGCTCAGTGGATTCTTTCACGCTGATCCAGCACAACATACTGCCGGGACCTGCTAGCCAGGTCCCGGCAGTGTTTCGTTTTGAGCCGACGTTTTTGTGCAAGCATCTGAAATCATGAGCCATCGGGAAATCAACACAATGCGTACCAACAAGTTTGCAGTCTGGGTTGTGGCAGCGACGGTCTGTCTGGCCGGAACATGGATCAGCGGTTCAGTAGCCGCCGCCAACAGCAAGGACGCGGCACCACCCGTTGCGGCCAAACTCGACAACGCCACTTGCCAGAGTTGCCACGATGGCAAGAAAGGCAAACTGGAAACCATTGGCG
Source organism: Rhodocyclales bacterium (assembly GCA_026399415.1). GTDB lineage: Bacteria > Pseudomonadota > Gammaproteobacteria > Burkholderiales > Rhodocyclaceae > Sulfuritalea. The sequence goes on from JAPLQZ010000104.1 coordinate 9,999, forward strand.
CCGATGGCGCGAAACTGACGCTGGATCAGATTCCTGACGACAAGTACGGCAAGGGCGTCCATGGGTCGCTGCAGTGCGGCTCCTGCCACAAGGACATCACCGACGCAGTAACGCCGCACAAGAGGGACGCGGCGCAAAAGCCGGATTGCGTCCAGTGCCACACCGCTTTGTGGGAAACGGCCAAAAAAGACAAGATGACCCAGGAAAAGACCCGACTGGGAATCGTGGTGCAGAACATCGAGGCCTACAAGAACTCTTTCCATTCCCGGCCGAACAAGGAAGACAAGACGCGCGTCAATGCCACCTGCGACAACTGCCACGATGTGCATACCTTCAATGTCCCCCCCCGCGGCACGTCCAAACGGGCCGACGAATGGCGTCGGACCGTGCCCAATGTTTGCGGCGAGAAGTGTCACAGCGACGAACTGGAAGAATTCAACGGCTCGGTGCATGGCAAGGCGCTCAACGACAAGAACAATCTGAAGGCGGCGGTATGCATCGACTGCCATACCTCGCACGGCATCGGCAACACCTCGGCAAACCCGATCAAGCTGGGACTCACCGAAAAGTGCGGCGGCTGCCATGAGGACAACCTCAAGACCTACCGCGACACCTACCATGGCCAGGTCAATTCCCTGGGCTATGCCACGACCGCCAAGTGCTACGACTGTCACGGCAGCCATGGCATCCAGAAGTCCGACGATCCCGGCTCGAAAGTCAATCCCAAGAACCGGCTGAAGACCTGCAAGCAGTGTCACAACGACAAGAAGCCGGGCATGTTCGACGCCACGCCGGGCTTCGTCACGTTCAGTCCGCACGGCAACAGCCACGACTTTGCCAAATATCCTGAAATCTGGCTTACCACCAAGTTCATGGTGGCGCTGCTGATCGGCGTCTTTGCGTTCTTCTGGGCGCATTCCATCCTCTGGTGGTATCGCGAGTACGCGGATCGCCGGGACGGCAAGACGCGCCCGCATGTCCGCACCGATGCATTGCCGGCTGAATTTGCCACCAAGTACGTGCGTCGCTTCGGTCCCATGTGGCGCATCGCACACCTGCTCTTCGCCATCAGCGTGATGACACTGGTGCTTACCGGGATGGTGCCGTTCTACGCGGAAACCCTCTGGGCCAAGGTTGTTGTCGGTGTGATCGGCAGTCCCAAGGCGGCAGGCTGGGTCCACCGCATTGCCGCGTTCATCATGCTGGGGATTTTCTTCATTCACCTGATTGCGGTAACCGTCAACATCGGGCGGAACTGGAAGACCTTCGAGTTCTTCGGCCCCAACTCGTTCGTGCCAAACTGGAAGGACGGAAAAGACCTGGTCGGCATGTTCAAGTGGTTCCTCGGCCTGGGTCCGCGTCCGACCTTCGAGCGCTGGACATACTGGGAGAAGTTCGATTACTGGGCGGTGTTCTGGGGTATGGCCATCATCGGCGGCAGCGGCATGACGCTCGCCTTCCCGCACCTCGTCGCCCTAGTCTTCCCCGGCTGGGTGTTCAACGTGGCAATGGTGGTGCATGGCGAAGAAGCCTTCCTCGCGGCAGTCTTCCTCTTCACGGTGCATTTCTTCAACAACCACTTCCGCCCCGACAAACTGCCGCCACCGGATGTGGTGATGTTCACCGGTGTGCAATCGCTGGAAGAGTTCAAGCACGAGCACACGGAGCAGTACTTGCGCCTGGTGAAGGCGGGCGAATTGGAGAAGTACCTGGTGGATGCGCCGTCAGCTCCCTTCACACGCGGTTCCAAGATTCTTGGCCTGACGTTGCTCGCCATCGGCCTGGTAATCCTGGTGCTGGTCGCAATCGGGTTCTTTGGTGGCGGTCACGCCTGACAAAACAGCCGGGCAGTCGCCCGGCTGTTTTTGCTGCGTGTGCCGGAGCCGGCATTGGTCTAGAATGCACGGCGTAGTTTTTGCAGTTGGACACGGAACGGACTGGAGCGCAAAGTCGCAGGGGCGACTTGGGCCGCTTTATTTTTGTTTTCTATTTAGAGGAGTAGTACCCGCATGAAAATTCTCGCGAGCTTGATGGTGGTCGGTGGCTTGATGACGGCCTCGTTTGCCTACGCAGCAGTGGACGCAGATGCAGCGCGGGCGTTGATGAAAAAGAGCGATTGCTTCAAATGCCACGCCATTGACAAGAAAAAGGATGGCCCGTCCTACAAGGAAACTTCAACGAAATACAAGGGTAAGGCGGATGCGGAAGACAAGCTGACCAAGCACATCACCCTCGAACCGATGATCGAGAACAAGGACGGCAAGAAAGAAAAGCATAAGGCGATCGAGAGTACTAACGCCCCCGAGATCAAGAACGTCGTGCAGTGGATTCTGTCGCTGTAGTAATGGTTTGTCGGTTTGACAAAAATTAGCCGGGCCAGTACCCACTAAAGGGTACTGGCCCGGCGATGTTGTAGAGTGCCTGCGCGCAAGTAAATCGGTGCGCTGATGCGTGTCTTATCGTGGAGGAAGGGCAAATGCTGCCTCGTAAATTACGTACAGTTCTTGAAAGGGTGCGCAAGTGGAGCGAGGGGAAAAAAGCCCCGATTGTGCTTCTGACGGGACTTGTCGTCAGCATAGTGGTTGTGACCCTGACCGCCACGACCATCATATATACCAGCACGGAGGAGTTCTGCTCCACCACCTGCCATGAGATGACCACCAACGTGGCCATGGAGTTCAAGGGAACCATTCACGACAAGAACCGCACCGGCGTTCGCGCCACCTGTCCCGACTGCCATATTCCCCATTCCCAGGTGCCGCTTTATATCCGCAAGATGGGCGCGGTACACGACCTCTGGGGACACTTCGTCACGGGCTCGATCAATACCCGGGAGAAATTCGAGGCCAAGCGCCAGGAACTGGCCGAACGGGTCTGGATCTACATGAAAGAAAATGATTCCCGCGAGTGCCGCGGTTGTCACAACGCCGCGAAAATGAGCCCCGAGAAACAGTCCGAAAAGGCACAGGCACGGCACGCCAAGGCCAAGAAGGAGCGCCTGACCTGCATCGACTGCCACTTCGCCATCGCTCACAATGAGCCTGAAGGCGGCGTGGGACCGCAGGAACTGGAAGTGGACAAGAGCCTGATTTCGAAAGGGGCGATTTTTTAATTCACGCCTGATTGCAGCGGTTTCCGCGTTTTCCATCGGCGTTGTGTGTGTCAGAGGAGAAGGGCCAGATGTCCAAGTTTCTTGAGAAAATCCGCAGCTGGGCTTCGGGCTCCGGATCGCTAGGCGTGCTGGTTGCAGGTCTTGTCGCAGGCTTGGTTGTTTTAGCGTCCACCGGGACTTTCATGGTCTATGCCAACTCGGAGAACTTCTGCGCCAATGCCTGCCACGAGATGACCAGCACCGTGGCGGTGGAGTACAAGGGCAGCATTCACGACACGAGTCGAAGCGGTGTGCGGGCCACCTGTAACGACTGCCATGTTCCCCACGGCTACATACCGAATTACATCGCCAAACTGGGCCTTTTATCCGATCTTTGGGGCCACTTCGTCACGGGATCGATCGATACCAAGGAAAAATTCGAGGCCAAACGCTCCGAATTGGCGAAGCGGGTGTGGGTCGATATGAAAGCGAACGACTCGCGCGAATGCCGCCATTGCCACAACAGTGGCAAGATGGATCCTAAGAGGGTGTCCGAGAAGGCACAGAAGCGCCACGACAAGGGCCGCGTAGAAGGGCTGACCTGCATCGAGTGTCATTTCGCCATCTCGCATAACGAACCCGAGGGTCCTGGACCGCAGGAAATATTCGCGGCTGAGGCGGCAAAGAAATGAGTTTGCGGCAAGCGTAGGGGGAAACGGGACCGGCAACAAGCTTCCCGTTTTTTCGGCCGACCGATGTTGGATGATCGAAACGAAAGGAATTGTCGTGTTAATTGACTGCTACGAATGCCAGGCCAAGGTAAGCGACTCCGCGGCCAGCTGCCCTCATTGCGGAGCCATACCCCTAGATCCGGCCCACTCGTTGCCGGTTGAGATCTCCGACCTGGATATGAAGTTCACCACGATGTTCTGGTTCCTCATCAAGCTCGCATTTGCCGCCGTCCCTGCCGTTATTGTCATTTATACCGCTTGGACCATTATTGGCGGTGTGATGAATCCGTTGTTGCACATGTAGTTGTTATAACAGTGAATAATGCTATTGCCCTGACAGGAATAGTGCTGCTTGCTCTCGCCTGCATTGGCCCGGCACAGGCGCAGGTTGACGCCGAGGCCGCCCAGGCGCTGGCGAAAAGGAACGACTGCTTCAAGTGCCACGCCATCGACAAGACCAAGAAGGGCCCCTCCTACAAAAGGGTAGCCGCCCGTCTGAAGACCAAGCCCGATGGCGTGGAAACGATCGTCGAGCACATCACCACCGGCCCCATGATTCAGTTGGTGGACGGTAGCGACGAAAGGCACAAGATCATCGACACCAAGGACCCCGCCGAACTCGAAAATCTGGCGCGGTGGATTCTTTCGCTCTGATGCTTGCCGAGGGTCGCTGAGGGGATGCCGCGTGCCGGTGCCGGCGCCGCTATGCTATCCCGGGTGGCCGTTCTCTTTGCATGGGCAATCGAGACCGGCAGTGCAACTTCTTTTCAGTAATAGCTTCCAGACGATTCCATCGGGATGGCGAATCAGCCGGGCCTGATATAAAATCCCGACTAATTAACTCAAGTATGGCGTGCCCGTTCCGGGCGATAATCCGCCGCTCGCGATTTCCTCCCCACTTTTCGTCACCATCAAAGGCCTTTCATGTCCATCAACGAACAAACCATTCAGGCAGCGCTCAGCACTGTGGTCGACGCCAATACCGGCAAGGATCTGGTCAGCACCCGCAGTGCCAAGAACATCCGCATCAGCGGCAGCGATGTCTCGCTCTCTCGCTCGACGTCGAACTCGGCTATCCGGCGAAGAGCCAGATCGAGGGCTTGCGTGCGGCAGTGATCACGCAGTTGAAGGCCATCCCCGGCATCGGCAATGTCAGCGCCAACGTCTATTCGAAGGTCGTCACGCACGCCGTACAGAAGGGCGTCAAGCTGATCCCCGGCGTCAAGAACATCATCGCGGTGGCCAGCGGCAAGGGCGGTGTCGGCAAGTCGACCACCGCCGTCAATCTGGCGCTGGCACTGGCTGCTGAAGGCGCCACGGTGGGCCTGCTGGATGCCGATATTTATGGCCCCTCGCTGCCGCAGATGCTGGGCATCGCCAGCGGCCGTCCCGAGTCGGCCGATGGCAAGGGCCTGGAGCCGATGGAGGCGCATGGCATCCAGGCCATGTCGATCGGCTTCCTGATCGACCCCGAGCAGCCCATGGTCTGGCGCGGCCCGATGGTGACGCAGGCGCTGACGCAACTGCTGACCGAGACGCGCTGGCGCGATGTCGATTATCTGGTCATCGACATGCCGCCTGGTACCGGCGACATCCAATTGACGCTGGCGCAACAGGTGCCGGTGACCGGCGCCATCATCGTCACCACGCCGCAGGACATCGCGCTGCTGGATGCGCGCAAGGGCCTCAAGATGTTCGATAAGGTCGGCATCCCGATCCTTGGCATCGTCGAGAACATGAGCATTCACATCTGCTCCAAGTGCGGCCATGCCGAACACATTTTCGGTTCCGGCGGCGGCGACAGGATGGCCAGGGACTACGAAGTGGAAATGTTGGGCGCATTGCCGCTCGACATGGCGATCCGCATGCAGATGGACGGTGGCAAACCGACCGTCGAGGCCGATCCGGAAGGTCCGGCGAGCCTGATCTACAAGGGCATCGCGCGGCGCATCGCGGTGAAGATCGCCGAGCGGGCCAAGGACCACACCAGCAAGTTCCCCAGCATCAAGGTAGTCAACACCTAATCTTTTTGTCGCAGCGGCAGACACGCGGCGACGGCGTCCAGCAGTCGCTGTATGTCGGCTTCGCCAAGCGCGCTGCTGAGCGTCAGGCGCAGCCGGCTGGTGCCCTCCGGCACCGTCGGCGGGCGGATGGCAACCGCGAGAACTCCGGCGGCTTCCAGTCGCTGCGCGGCGGCCAGCGCGTCTTTTTCGCTGCCGATCACGGCGGGAATGATCTGCGTGCTTGATCCCAGCGTATCGTAATTTCGCTGCGCCAAAACTTCACGCAGCCGCTGCGAATTCTGTGCCAGACGCGCCCGCTCGTCATCCATGCCCGGCACCAGATCGAGCGCCGCATCGACGGCGCCGAGTACCGCGGGCGGCAGGGCAGTGGTGTAGATGAAGCCGGGGCAGCGATTTACCAGCCAGTCGATCAGCGTCCTCGATCCGGCAATGTAGGCGCCAAAGGCGCCGAAGGCCTTGCCCAAAGTGCCCATCACGATGTCGGCGCCGCAGTCAGCCGCGAGTCCGCGTCCCTGTGGACCCAGCACGCCGCTGGCATGGGCTTCGTCGACGTAGAGCGCAGCACCATGCCGTTCGGCGAGTTGCACCAGTGCCGGCAAATCGGCGCGGTCGCCGTCCATGCTGAATACGGATTCGGTGAGGATCAGCTTGCGGCCAAATTTTCCCGAATGTTGGCGCAGCAACTCGTCGAGATGATCAAGATTACTGTGGCGGAAGACCCGCGTCTTTGCTCTGGCGGCGCGGCAGCCGTGCACGATACTGGCGTGATTGAGTTCGTCGCTGAAAATCGCCGTCTCACCAGCACCGACTCTTGTCAGCGCCGGGATTACCGTGGCATTGGCCTGGAAGCCGCTGGAGAACAGCAGGGCGGCCTCGCAACCCTTGAAGGCGGCGAGCCTTTCCTCGACCGCCAGGGTGATGTCGCGCGTGCCGGTGACGAGCCTCGAGGCCGGCGCGCCGGCACCGTGGCGCTCGGCCCACTCCGCAGCGCGTGCCTTCACCAGGGGATGCTGGCTCAAGCCCAGATAGTCGTTAGACGATGCGTCGATCAAGATGCGGCCATCGGCATCGCGCAACTCTCCGCTGTGCCAATGCCACGGCCGCAGGCGCCGCAGACGGTTGGTTCTGGCCAGTTCGGCCAGGTGTGCGGTCAGCAAAGCATCAAGACTTGCATCCATTTCAGAGCAAAGCTGCGCGTTCCGTCAACACCTGGCGCACGGCAGCGGTAAGTGTCGCCAGGTCGTCGGCGGTGATGACGAAGGGCGGCATCAGATATACCACGTTGCCAAAGGGCCGGACCCAGACGCCAAGCTCGGCAAAGCGCCGGCGCGTGTGCTGGAGATCGATGGCACCGCTCAATTCCACCGCTCCGATGGCGCCCTTGATCCGCACGTCGGCAACGCCGGCGAGTTCGGCGCAGGGCGCGAGTTCCGCCATCAACTGCGCTTCGATCGCCGCCACCTGCGCCAGCCGGGGCTCGCGCTCGAACAGGTCGAGCGAGGCATTGGCGGCGGCGCAGGCCAGCGGGTTGGCCATGTAGGTGGGGCCGTGCATCAGCGCGGCAGATGGGTCGTCGGACAGAAATGCCTCGAACACATGGCGGCGCGTCACGGTAGCCGCCAGCGGCAGCGTGCCGCCGGTGAGCGCCTTCGACAGGCAGATGATGTCGGGTACAACCTCGGCTTCCTCGCAGGCAAACATCCGCCCGCTGCGGCCGAAGCCGGTCATGATTTCGTCGGCGATCAGCAGCACATCGTGCTGCCGGCAGCTTTCGACGATGAAGGCCAGCGTCTGCGTACTGTGCATCTTCATGCCGCCGGCGCCCTGCGCCAGCGGTTCGATGATGACGGCAGCGAGTCGTTCGCCGTGGGTGTCCAGCAGCAGGTCAAAGGCCCGGCGCAGGCTCTCGTCAGTCGGCAGCTCGGCCATCAACTGATCCGGCATGGTGCCGGCGAACAGCGTGTGCATGCCTTCGTCCGGATCGCACAGAGCCATCGTGGCGAAGGTGTCGCCGTGATAGGCGTGGCGGAAATAGACGATGCGCTTCTTTTCCCCTTGACCCTTGTTGCGCCAGTACTGGATCGCCATCTTCAGCGCTACTTCGACCGCCACCGAGCCGGACTCGGTGAAGAAGACGCGCTCCAGGTCGCCCGGCAGCAGCGCGGTCAGACGTTGCGCGAGACGCAGCGCCGGTTCGTGTACCAGGCCGGCGAACATCACATGCGGCAGCGTGGCGAGCTGCTGTTCGACGGCGGCGCGAATGTGCGGATGGTTGTAGCCGTGGCAGGCGGTCCACCACGAGGAAATGCCGTCGATCAGCTCGCGGCCGTCGGCCAGGCGGATGCGCGCGCCCTGCGTGGCGACCGCCGCCAGCGGCGTCGCAGCGGTAGCCATCTGGGTGTAGGGCAGCCAGATGTGGGGCAGGCCTTCGGTGAGCCAGTCGGACATATCGAACGCGAACAGGTACGCCGGCTAGAATGGCGCGGCGGAGGAAGAATGGGCGCGAATTTTATCACCGGCACGGGTACCGACATAGGCAAGACCTGGCTTGCCTGCGCGCTGCTGCGTCACTGGCGGGCGGCGGGACTGGCGCCGGCGGCCTTCAAGCCGGTGCTGTCCGGCTTCGATGCGCTGCGCCCCGAGCTGAGCGATGCCGGTCAGTTGCTGTTCGCGCTGGGGCGTGAGTCGAGCACGGCCGAACTGGATGCCATCGCTCCCTGGCGCTTCGCCGCGCCTCTGTCGCCGGACATGGCGGCGGCGCGGGAAGGACGCCGAATCAATTTTGACGAGCTGGTCGCTTTCTCGCGTCAGGCTGCCGCCGCGTCGCCGCGGCCACTGCTGATCGAAGCTGTAGGCGGCGTCATGGCGCCGCTGGACCAGACACACACGGTGCGCGACTGGATCGCCGCCAGCGGCCTGCCTTGCCTCCTGGTGGCCGGCAGCTATCTGGGCAGCCTGAGCCATACCCTGACGGCGCTGGAGGCCTTGCAAAGAGTCGGCGCTGGCGTGACGGCGATTGTCGTCAACGAAACGCCGGGTTCGACGGTTGCGCTGGATGCGACGCTGGAAGCCCTGTCGCGCTTTGTTGCCGGCATTCCTCTGGCGGCCATCGCCCGGGACAGCGCCCGAGCCGATGTCGCCGGGCTGGCCGGGCTACTGTGCTGAATTGGCCGCAGGCCGTATACTGCGCCCCCTTGAGTCCTTCTTTACGGATGAACCATGACCATCAAGTGTGACAAATGGATCCGCCGCATGGCGGCCGAGCATGGAATGATCGAACCCTTCGAGCCCGACATGGTGCGCGAGATCGACGGCCGCAAGATCGTGTCCTACGGCACCTCGAGCTACGGCTACGATATCCGCTGCTCGCGCGAGTTCCGGGTGTTCACCAACATCTACTCGACCATCGTCGATCCGAAGAATTTCGACCCCAATTCCTTCGTCGAGATGGACGGCGACCACTGCATCATTCCACCCAACTCCTTCGCCCTGGCGCGCACCCTGGAATATTTTCGTATTCCGCGCAATGTCCTCACCGTCTGCCTCGGCAAGAGCACTTACGCGCGCTGCGGCATCATCGTCAATGTGACGCCGTTCGAGCCGGAATGGGAGGGCTACGTGACGCTGGAATTTTCCAACACGACGCCGCTGCCGGCCAAGATCTACGCCGGTGAAGGCTGTGCCCAGGTATTGTTCTTCGAAGCCGACGAAGTCTGCGAAACCTCCTACAAGGATCGCGGCGGCAAGTACCAGGGGCAGGTCGGCGTGACCTTGCCGAAGATCTAGAGCGAAGGAACCGGCCGTGCGCTTCCACTTTCCCATCATCATCATCGACGAGGACTTCCGCTCCGAGAACGCCTCGGGCCTCGGCATCCGCGCACTGGCGGACGCCATCGAAAAAGAAGGCATGGATGTGCTGGGCGTCACCAGCTATGGCGACCTGAGCTCATTCGCCCAGCAGCAGAGCCGGGCCTCCGCCTTCATCCTCTCCGTCGACGACGAGGAACTGGCCAACCGGGAAAAGGAAACCATCGCCGAACTGCGCGCCTTCGTCGAGGAAATCCGCTACAAGAACGCCGAGATCCCGATCTTCCTGCACGGCGAGACGCGCACCAGTCGCCACATCCCGAACGACATCCTGCGCGAGCTGCATGGCTTCATCCACATGTTCGAGGACACGCCGGAGTTCATCGCCCGCCATGTCGTGCGCGAGGCCAAAACCTACCTCGATTCGCTGCCGCCGCCTTTTTTCCGCGCCCTGGTGCACTACGCTGCAGATGGTTCCTACTCATGGCACTGCCCCGGCCATTCGGGAGGCGTCGCCTTCCTCAAGAGCCCGGTGGGCCAGATGTTCCACCAGTTCTTCGGCGAAAACATGCTGCGCGCCGACGTCTGCAATGCGGTCGAGGAACTCGGCCAGCTGCTCGACCATACCGGTCCGGTGGCGGCGTCCGAGCGCAATGCGGCACGCATTTTCAATTGCGACCACCTGTTCTTCGTCACCAACGGCACCTCCACCTCGAACAAGATCGTCTGGCACTCCACGGTGGCGCCGGGCGACATCGTGGTAGTCGATCGCAATTGCCACAAGTCGATCCTCCACGCCATCATGATGACCGGCGCGATCCCGGTGTTCCTGATGCCGACGCGCAACAATTACGGCATCATCGGGCCGATCCCGAAAGAGGAGTTCCGCTGGAAGAACATCCAGAAGAAGATCGCCGCCCACCCCTTCGCCACCGACAAGAACGCCAAGCCGCGGGTGTTGACCATCACCCAGAGCACCTACGACGGCATCATGTATAACGTCGAGGAAATCAAGGAGATGCTCGACGGCAAGATCGACACCCTGCATTTCGACGAGGCCTGGCTGCCGCACGCCGCCTTCCACGATTTCTATGGCGACTACCACGCCATCGGCGCCGACCGGCCGCGCTGCAAGGAATCCATGGTGTTCTCGACGCAGTCGACGCACAAGCTGCTGGCCGGACTCTCGCAGGCGTCGCAGATCCTGGTGCAGGACGCCGAGAACAACAAGCTCGACCGCGACGTGTTCAACGAAGCCTATCTGATGCACACCTCGACCTCACCGCAATACTCGATCATCGCTTCCTGCGACGTCGCCGCGGCGATGATGGAGGAGCCGGGCGGCAGGGCGCTGGTCGAGGAGTCCATCGCCGAGGCGCTCGACTTTCGCCGCGCCATGCGCAAGGTGGACAAGGAGTGGGGCGCCGACTGGTGGTTCAAGGTCTGGGGTCCGGACGACCTTTCCGAGGAAGGCATCGAGGAACGCGACGCCTGGATGCTCAAGCCCGGTGCGCGCTGGCACGGCTTCGGCAAGCTGGCCAAGGGTTTCAACCTGCTCGACCCGATCAAGGCCACCGTCATCACACCGGGCCTCGACGTGGACGGGGCCTTTTCCGATGACAACGGTATTCCAGCGGCGATCGTCACCAAGTACCTCGCCGAACACGGCGTGATCGTCGAGAAGTGCGGGCTTTATTCCTTCTTCATCATGTTCACCATCGGCATCACCAAGGGCCGCTGGAACACCCTGGTCACCGCCCTGCAGCAGTTCAAGGACGACTACGACCGGAACCATCCGCTATGGAAGGTGCTGCCCGAGTTCGTGGTCAAGCATCCGCGTTACGAGCGGGTCGGCCTCAAGGATTTGTGCACCCAGATTCATGAGGTTTACAAGGCCAGGGACATCGCCCGCCTGACCACCAAGATGTATCTGTCCAACATGGTGCCGGCGATGCGCCCGGCGGACGCATTCGCCAAGATGGCGCATCGGGAAATCGACCGCGTTTCCATCGACAAGCTGGAAAACCGCGTCACCGCGGTACTGCTGACGCCGTATCCGCCCGGGATTCCGCTGCTGATTCCGGGTGAACGCTTCAATGCCACGATCGTCCGCTACCTGAAATTCGCCCGCGAGTTCAACGAGAAGTTTCCCGGCTTCGAGACCGACATTCACGGCCTGGTGAAGGACGCTACCAACGGCGCGGTGCGCTATTACGTGGATTGTGTGGCGAACTGAGACACGCACGCGGTTACCGCCAAAGAAAAGGGCGCTCACGGGCGCCCTTTTCTTTGGCGGTAGTGGCGGGTTATATGTGCAGCATGCCCATCACGCCAAACGCGATGCCGATGCCGGCCGCAGCGAAAACGCCATACAGCAGCCATGTTTTGCGCGTCAGCAGCGCGATGGCGGAGAGCGCAATGGAGACCTGCAGCAGCGTGGTCGATAGCGCCCAGCGGCCGTGGACGTTCATCTCCATCTCGCTCTTCTTGTCGGCCTCCTTGGCTGCGGCTTCGAGCTTCTCGGCATCGGCCTTGATGTCGGTTTTTTCCTTCTTGTAGCGCTCGATTTCCTGCTTGAAGCGCTCACGATCCTCGCCGCTGGTGAGCGTCACGGACAACTCGGCCAGATTCTGCTTGTTGCTCTTGGCCTGGTAGTAGTTCCACTGGTTGGAGGCTGCCGTCTTCTGGATCGCGGCCTCGTTCTTGTAGAGCAGGGCAGCGTTCTGGGTGTGTCCGGCCTCGTAGCCGCCCACCGCGCCCAGCGTGGAAAGAATGGCCGTGGCGACGGCGATCCTGGAAACGAAGCTGTCGCCGCCACCATGGCCGCCGCCGTGTGCTGCGTGCTCGACGGCGTGGTCGTGGGGGCCGTGTACGTGAAAGTGTCCGCCGGACATGGTGATTCTCCTCAGTTTCTCTGGTAGGTGACGAACGCATAACCGAAACCGGCCGCGTCATCATGTGTTTCACGTGCAGTTTCTTGCCATTGACGGGGGTCAATGGCGGGGAACCAGGTGTCGCCTTCGAAGGTGGTGTCGATCTCGGTCAATTGCAAGCGGTCCGCCAGCGGCAGTGCCGCCGCGTAGAGTTCGGCACCGCCGATGACGAAGGCTTCGCCGCTGTCCGCCGCACCGATGGCTGCCGGCAGCGACAACACAGCCGTGGCGCCCTCGGTGCGGTAGCCGGCATCGCGGGTCACCACAATGTTGCGACGGCCGGGCAGCGGGCGAAAGTTGGCCGGTAGCGATTCCCAGGTTTTGCGTCCCATGATCACCGTATGCCCCGACGTCAGCGCCTTGAAGTGCTTGAGGTCGGCAGGCAGGCGCCAGGGCAGGCGATTGTCGATGCCGATCACGCCATTTCTGGCGACGGCGGCGATCAGGGTGAGAATGGGTCTTGGCATCGGGCGGCGATTATAGCCGCTGGTAAAGCTCGACATATTGCCGGGCCGCTTCCGCCCAACTCGAATCGCACGCCATGCCATGCTTCTGCAGCCGGCGCCAGAGCTTGGGATCGTGCCACGCCTTCGTCGCGCGCAACAAGGCCTGCAGCAGGGCGTCTTTGGTAGCCGGCCCGAACACAAAGCCGTTGCCGTGACTGGCGTCGGCGGCATCGATCACGGTATCGGCCAGTCCGCCCGTGGCGCGCACCACCGGGGGGGTGCCGTAGCGCAGGCTGTACATCTGGTTGAGGCCGCAAGGTTCGAAGCGCGAGGGCATGACAAAGATATCGGCTCCTGCTTCGATGCGATGGGCCAGCGCCTCGTCGAAGCCGAGGGTCACCGCGCATTGACCGCGATGTTTGCGCGCCAGCGTGGCCCAGGCCATCTCCAGTTGATGCGAGCCGGTGCCGAGGACGGCCAGTTGAGCCGGCAGCTTGAACACCTGCGGCGCCACCTCGAGCAGCAGGTCCAGCCCCTTTTGTTCGGTCAGGCGGCTGACCACGCCCAGCAAGGGCAGGTCCTCGTTCTTCTCGAGACCGAGCTCGACCTGCAGTTCCGCCTTGTTGATAGCCTTGCCATCCGGGCGACGGGCGCTGTAGCACCGGTAGAGGTGATGGTCGGTGGCCGGGTTCCAGATCCCGGTGTCGATGCCGTTGAGGATGCCGGACAGCTCTGCGGCACGATGGCGCAACAGGCCCGCCATGCCCATGCCTTCGGCATCGGTCTGAATTTCCATGGCGTAGGTGGGGCTCACCGTGTTAATGGCGTCGGCATGCTGCAGACCGGCCTTGAGAAATGACAGGTAGCCGTAATACTCGACGCCTTCGATGCGCCAGGCCTCGTCCGGCAGGCCCAGTTCGAACAGCGAAGCATGGTCGAACAGGCCCTGAAAGGCCAGGTTGTGCAAGGTGAACAGCGACTTCGCGCGTCGCCCCGGCAGGTAGCGCAGATAGCCCGCGGCGAGTCCGGTTTGCCAGTCATTGCAGTGGACGATATCGGGTTGCCAGTCCAGCGTGCTGGCCTCCGATCCCAGCCAGGCGGCGACACGCGACAACATCCCGAAGCGCAGGTGATTGTCGAGCCAGTCGCGTCCCTCGGGGCCAAGATACGGGCTTCCCGGGCGATTGAAGTAGGGCGGGTAGTCCAGCAGCAGCAGGGGCGTGCCATCGGGCGAAAGGGCTTGCCTCAGGGCCGGGGTCGGCAACAAACCGCCCAGGCCATGGGGCTTCGCGATTTCCTCGGCGTCGGAAAAACTCTCCAGCAGCGCGGGGTAGGCGGGAACCAGCACGCGGACATCCAGCCCCAGCTCGCGCAACGCGGCGGGCAGGCTGCCGGCAACCTCGGCGAGACCGCCGGTCTTGACCCAGGGGGCGAGTTCCGAGGTGGCGAAAAGGACTTTCATCGCTTGCTCTTTGCGTCCTCAGTTGCTGCGGCAGGCGGCGACCAGTCCGGCCGTGGAACTGTCGAGCTGCTCGCCCGGAGTCGTGCCGACGATCACCGGCAGCAGGCGGCTGGCAAGTTGCTTGCCATACTCGACGCCCCACTGGTCGAAGGGATTGATATCCCAGATCACGCTCTCGACAAAGACCTTGTGCTCGTAAAGCGCCAGCAGAGCGCCCAGTGTGAATGGATCGAGGCGCGGTAGCAGCAGCGTGGTCGACGGCTGGTTGCCGGGAAAACTGCGGTAGGGGGCGAGCAAGGCCACTTGCGCGGCGGTCATGCCGCCGGCGGCGAGTTCTGCCGTGGTTTCGGCCAGCGTCCTGCCGCGCATGAGGGCTTCGCTCTGGGCGAAGCAATTGGCCAGCAGTTTTTCGTGATGCCCGGGGAGGGCAAAGTCGGGCTGCTTGCAGATGATGAACTCGCAGGGCACCAGACGGCCGCCCTGGTGGATCAGCTGGTAGAACGCGTGCTGGCCGTTGGTACCGGCTTCGCCCCAGAGGATGGGCGCTGTGGCGCAGTCCAGCGGCAGGCCCTGCCGGTCCGTCTGCTTGCCGTTGGATTCCATTTCCAGTTGTTGCAGATAGCGCGGCAGCAGGCCCAGCGACTGGCTGTAAGGCAGCAGGGCACGGTTTCCGGCGCCGAGAAAGTTGGTGTTCCAGATTTCCAGCAGCGCCAGCAGGCCCGGCAGGTTTTCCGCGGGCGGCGCTGAAAAGAAGTGCTCATCCATGGCATGAGCACCGGCCAGCAACTGGCGGAATTTGTCGAAGCCGACCGCCAGCACCAGCGGCAAGCCGATTGTCGACCAGATCGAATAACGCCCGCCGACCCAGTCCCAGAAGGCGAAGGCGTTGGCCGGGTCGATGCCGAAACGGGCCACTTCTGTCAGATTGGTCGACACGGCAACGAAGTGTCTGGCCACCGCGGCCTCGCCCAGCGCCCGGACCAGCCAGTGGCGCGCCGAGGCGGCGTTCTGCATGGTCTCCTGCGTGGTGAAGGTCTTGCTGGCGATGATGAACAGGGTGGTGCGCGGCTGCAATCCGGCTAGCACGGTGGCCAGGTCGGCGCCATCCAGATTGGCCACGTAATGAACCTTCAGCTCCGGGTGGCGAAACGCGGCCAGTGCCTGGGTGGCCATGCGCGGGCCGAGGTCCGAGCCGCCGATGCCGATGTTGACGATGTCGCTGATCGGCTCTCCGGTCGCGCCGCGCCAGTGCCGGCCATGTATCTGCGCGGCAAAGCGTTGCATCTTTTCGAGTTCGCCGAGCACGCCGGGCATGACATCATGCCCGCCGCAGAGGATCGGTCCCGCGTGTGCCGGATGGCGCAGGGCGATGTGCAGCGCGGCGCGTCCTTCGCTGTGGTTGATCGCCTCGCCGGCGCGCATGCGCGCAATCCAGCCCGGCACATCGGCTGACTGCCAAAGCCCGCGCAACAGCACCATGGTTGCCATAGTGACGCGCTGCTTGGAGTAGTCCAGCAGCCAGTCGTTCCACGAGACCGACAAATGCTCGAAGCGTCGCTCATCGGCAGCGAACATGTCGCGCAGATGGACGCCGCGGGCCGCCTCGGCGGCGTGCGCCAGTGCTCCCCAGGCAGCTCTCGTGGCCGGTTTCACGGGTGGACTCTTAGAGCCACAGCATCATGCCCATCTCGAAGGGATGGGTGAGCAACTCGTGAGTCGGAAATACCCTGATGCGGTACTCCATTTTTCCGCACTGATCGGGTGTCAGTTCGCGCGAAAACAGGTGCTCGCCGGTCTCCAGGGGGCGCTCATGGCGCAGCACATAGCGCCGGGCGCGGGCGGTGGTCGGCTCGCCGGGACGGGTGAACACCAGTTCTACGGTCAGATCCTCCGGCGTCAGGCCGTCAAGCTGGACCGCAACTTGGAAATGCAGTGTCTCGCCGTAGCGGATGCGCGCGGTGGTCTGGTCGATGCGGCGCAGGCCGACGCGCGGCCAGGCGGCGCGGATCCGCTCCTTCCATTCCGCGACATGGATGGCGCCGGAAAAGCCTTCGGTCGCGTACCGGCGCCATTGCTCCGCGGCCGGCGAATAGAATTTTTCGGCGTAGTCGGTCAGCATGCGCTGCATGTTGAAGCGGGGCATGATGGAAGCAATCGACTGCTTGGCCATCGCCACCCATTCCGGCGAATAGCCGAGCGAGGTGTTGCGGTAGTACATCGGGATAACGCTGTCCTGCAGCAGTTCGTACAGGGTGCGCGCCTCGTCCGCATCGCGCTGGGCCGGGTCGAGGCCATCGGCCGCCGGCTTGATCGCCCAGCCGTTCTTGCCGTCGTAGCCTTCCCCCCACCAGCCGTCGAGGACCGACAGGTTGATGGCGCCGTTGATCGCTGCTTTCATGCCCGAGGTGCCGGAAGCTTCCAGCGGATAGATGGGGTTGTTGAGCCAGACATCGACTCCGGCCACCATGCGCCGGGCCAGATGCAGGTCGTAGCCTTCGACCAGCAGGATGCGGCCTTCGAATTCGCGCTGATGCGAGAGCTCGGCGATGCGGCGAATCAACTGTCGCCCCGGTTCATCTGCCGGGTGCGCCTTGCCGGCAAAGATGAACAGCACGGGACGCTGCGCATCGGAAAGAATCTCGCGCAGCCAGTCGAGGTCGTTGAACAGCAGCGCAGCGCGCTTGTAGGTGGCAAAACGTCGGGCGAAGCCGATGGTCAGTACCGTCGGATTGGCCGGGTCGGCGCCACGCAGGACACGGTCCAGGTGCGCCTCCGAACCCTGGTTGCGCAGATGCTGCTGGCGTACCCGGCTGTGTACCAGATGCAGCAGCTGGGCCTTGAGCGACTGGCGGATGCTCCAGAAGATCTGGTCCGGAATGCGCTGTACGCCGTTCCAGCAGCTTTGATCGGTGAGGCGGTGTTGCCAGCCGAGGCCAAGATGGCGGTCGAAGGTTTCGTACCAGTCGTTGGCCAGAAAAGTCGGTACGTGCACCGCATTGGTGACGAAATCCATCGGGTTCTCGGCCGCGGTGACTTGCGGCCACATGTCGCCGCAGATGCGCGCCGACACCTCACCATGAATGCGCGAGACGCCGTTGTGAAAGCGCGAGCCGCGCAGGGCCAGCGCGGTCATGTTGAACTCGCCGCCGCCGCCGATGCGCCCCATGCCGAGCAGGCTGTCGCGATCGAGGCCGGTCGCCGTGCAGAAGTTGCTGAAGTAGTGCATCACCATGTCATCGGCAAAGTGATCGTGACCGGCAGGCACCGGCGTGTGCGTGGTGAATACCGTGTTGGCGGCGGCTGCTTCGAGCGCGGCGGCGAATGAAATATTCTGGCTGACCAGATTGCGAATGCGTTCCAGCACCAGGAACGCGGCATGGCCTTCGTTGATGTGCCAGACGGTAGGGTGCAGCCCGAGCAGGCGCAGGGCGCGCACGCCGCCAACGCCGAGCAGGATTTCCTGCTCGATGCGGGTGCGCCGGTCACCACCATAGAGCTGATAAGCGATGCTGCGGTCGGCTTCACTGTTTTCTTCGAGCTGAGTGTCGAGCAGGTAGAGGCTGTTGTTGCCGACCCGCGCACGCCAGATTTTGGCCCACACGGTACGGCCGGGAAAGTCCACGCCGACGTGCAACTCACGGCCGTCTTCGGCGCGCACCGGTTCGATCGGCATGTCGTCGAAATCGTTGTCGCCGTAATGGGCGGTCTGATTGCCCTCGCGGTCTATGGTCTGGCGGAAATAGCCCTGGCGGTAGAGCAGGCCCACGGCGACGAAAGGCAGGCGCAGGTCGGAGGCGCCCTTGCAATGGTCGCCGGCAAGAATGCCCAGACCGCCCGAGTAGATCGGCAGGCTTTCATGAAAGCCGAACTCGGCGCAGAAGTAGGCGATCAGATCGGTCGCCTGCAGCGGCGGTTTGCCCGGCAGTTCCAGCCGCGGTTCCGAATGATAGGAATCGAAGGCCGACAGCACCCGGTTCATCGTGCCGAGGAATACCGGATCGTCGGCCGCCTCCTTGATCCGCTTCTGGTCGATGCGTTTGAGGAAGGCCTTTGGGCTGTGATGCACCGCGCGCCACAAGCCTGAACCCAGGCGTGCGAAGAGGGAGCGGGTCGGCCGGTCCCAGCTGTACCACAGGTTGTTGGCCAGTTCATCGAGGCGCGCCAGGCGCGGTGGAATATCGGGATTGACTTCGAGCTGATAGCGGGTGCCGGGCATGACAGTTACCGTTTTAGTTAGCGATGCGCCTCACGACCTTCGAGCGCAGCGAGCTGATCAGTCGTCCCCGCCCCGGGGCGGGGGTTGGGGGGTGGGGGGCGTCACTCCTGCGCCTTTGCATTCTACGATGCAGGAATCACCCTGAGCGTGATGCGCTGATCGAATCCGTATGCAGGCGACCAGGCAAGCGTGACGCAGACGGCCTGCATGATTTTCTCGAAGCCGGCTTCCGATTGCGAGACGGTGCGATGCGGTCGCGCCTTTAAGCGCACCGGCTGTCTGGCCTCGATCTGCAGCGCGCCGTGCAGTTCGCTGTCATCCAGCGTGATTCTTTGCATGCGATCGAGATCGAGTTTCTCGCCGAAGCCGCCGGGAATGCTGCCGTCGGCAAGCACATAGCGTCCGCCATAACCATCGCAGCTGGGCAGCGCGAGATTGAGTTCGGTCTCGATCAGGAAAGGAAGTCCGTCGCTTTCGGCGCGGAAGACAACGCTCAGGGTGTCGCCCTCCAGGCGATAGGTTTTCTCGATGCGCCAGCCTTCTCCCGTGGCGATCCAGACACCCGCCTGGTCGCCGGCGTGGTAACTATCGAGGGCCTGAAGCGTGCCGCCGGCGTTGCCCGCCGGAACTACGCTCTCCAGGAAAATTCCCCGCGGACGGATGTCCGGTGCCGCATCCGCGGGCAGGATGGCGTGCAGGAAGGCGACGCGGTCATGGGCCGAGGCAATGCCCTCGCCCGTCTGCTGCTCTGCGAGCGTCTTTTTGGTCTGATCAATTTTGGCGTGGTAGGCCTCGGCATAGGCACGCAGCGTGTCGCCGAAGTTGTGCGCCAGGGCCAGGCTGGAAAACTCCACCAGTGCCGCATCGCCATCGTCACGGACAAAGGCCTGCAATTCGCTGTTGCGCAAGGCGATCTCAAGACGACCGTCATGGTCGAGATCGAGCTGCTCACAAGTCGGCGCTGGCGCCACGGCGGAAAGCGCCGCTTCCAGCGCCAGCAGGTTGTTCCAGACGGCGCGGCGCAGGTGGGGCAGATACAGGCCGCCGAACAGTCCGTGCCAGTAAGCGTCGTTGGCCTGCGCGCGATGCAGGTGCTCCTGCATCGCGGCGTCGTACTGCTCCGGCGGCAGCATCGCCAGTCGCTGCGAGGCATCGAGCATGCGCTTGTGCATCCAGTTGGCTTCCGGATAGCGCGACATGAAATTGCGCCAGATGCCGCCGCGCAAGAAGGGCTTGTGCGCTTCGAAGCGGCCGGCCGCCTTTTCTGCATCGATCAGGGCGTGGTAGGCCGCAGCGCGCG
Source organism: Rhodocyclales bacterium (assembly GCA_026399415.1). Taxonomy (GTDB): domain Bacteria; phylum Pseudomonadota; class Gammaproteobacteria; order Burkholderiales; family Rhodocyclaceae; genus Sulfuritalea. Next base: position 30,009 of record JAPLQZ010000104.1, read on the forward strand.
GTGCCGGCAGCGTCCATTCGTTCATCTCGATGTAGGAGGTGGTCGGCAGATAGACGATACCCCGCGTTTTCTCGCGGGCATGATAGTCGGCAAATGTGTCGGTACGAATCAGCGGGGACGCCAGCACGCCTTCGACGAACTGCGTCAGCCAGCCTTTCTCGAAAACCCATTCATAGGTCTCGGGCCAGATGCCGAACTTTTCGATGTCATCGAAATAGATCGAGGCGCGATGACCCTGTCGCGCCAGATCCTCGAGCCAGGCGACGGCCTCGGCTGCCGGCGAAAAAGGCAGCCGGTAGCGCGCCGCTTCGGAAATCGGGAACAGGTCGAGGCACCGCCCGTCCTCTTCCGTGGTGTAGAAGCTGTCGAGCCTGGCGCCGTCTTCCCCGGCACAAAGAAAGTGGTAGTCGTCGACGGCGACATAGCGGATGCCGGTTTCCGCCAGCGCCGGTACCACCGAGGATTCCCACACTCTTTCGGTCAGCCAGGCCCCCGCGGGGCGTTTGCCGAAGCGTCGTTCGATCTTGTCCGACAGCGTGGCGATCTGCGTCACCCGGTCGCGATGTGGAATCGCTGCCAGTACCGGCTCGCAGTCACCAGAGCCGAACCACTCGACTTGCCCCCTGCGGGTCATTGCCGTCAGGCGCGCCATGTCGTCGGGGAAACGCTCGAAGAGGACATCCAGCAGCCAGCCGGAAAAGTGCACGCTGAAGCGGAACTCGGGATAGCGTTCCATGACGCGTAAAAACATGCCATAGCTGCGGACATGGGCGTCGTCGATAACGGCCGGAAAATTGCCGACGGGCTGGTGGGCGTGAACCCCGAAGAGGAGGGTAATCGACATGCGTGGTTTAGCCGGACGGAATGGTGACGCGACGCATGGAGCCGCCTGCTGCGGTGGCTGATCCGGCGCAAATGGGGGTTTCCAGCTGAGGCGGCGGTTCCAGTTGCAGCAAGCGATAGAGTCGCGTCAGGTTGCGCCGGTACAGGCTGTCGAAGTTGGCGACCGCGGCGGACGGATTGTAGTCGCCGAACCACCAGAACCAGTCGGAGCTTTCACAGATGGCCAACTGCGTTTCGACCGCTGCGACTTGCGCCGCATCGAGCCGGCCGCTGGCGAGGACCCGATCGCAGCTTTGCTTGGCTTCGCACAGCAAATCCCAGCCGCGATTTTTTGCTTCGTCACCGATCCAGGTCGACAGCGTGCCATAGACCCAACTGCCCGCCGTCAGGTGAGGCAGTGCACTGGCGACCGGCGGCGTTGCCCGCGCCAGCAGCTCGGCGTAAGTCGTGGTACGGATGCGCGGATGCTCGATCAGCAGGCCGTAGAGATCCTCGAAGAAGTAGTAGCCGTTATAGGGATAGTGTTCCCAGGCATTTTCACCGTCGAGAATGATGCTGACCACCGGTGTTTCGGTCTCCGCGGCGGCATCAAGGATGGCCTCCAGTTGCAGGACAAGGTGTTGCGCGGCATCGCGGCCATGCCATTTGGCATAATCGAAGCCGATCAGGTCCGAGAGCCGCTCGTCGCGGAAAAACATCTTCAATCCCGGTGCTTTCTCCAGCTGCCAGGAGCGGTAGGCAGCACGCGGGTCGGCCATGCCACTGGCGGCGAGGCTGTTTTTCAGGACACCTTCACCGCTGGCGATCCAGCCACAGCCGGCGGCGGCCAGATATTTTACGAAGTCATCCGAAACGGCGCCTTCGGCCGGCCACATGCCGACCGGCGGTGCGCCGAAACGCCTGGCATGGCTGATCCGCGCTGCGTCTATCTGGGCGATGACGCGGCTGCGTCCGCCGGGATAGGCGGCAGAAAACGGCAGCGGCGCGTTGGGCACGCTTTCGCGTGCGACGCGGAAGTCGAGCAGGAGCGGAGACAGCGGATGCGTTTGCGGTGTCGATGAGAGTTCGACCTGGCCGCTTGCGGCGAGCGCCCGCCAGCGTGGAATCAGTCCGGTCATCAACTCACCGATGCTCGCCAGCAACTGTTGCCGGTCGTTCGCGTCATAGCCTTCGCCTTGACTCATCAGCGCAGCCAGCAGCGGATTGCGGCGGCGCTCGGTCTCGCCGGTCCAGGCCAGGTGGTACCAGGTCACGAGGTCGGAGAAATAGGCGCCGGAGAGATAGCGGTAGGCCGTTTCGCTTTCCCTGGAGAGCATCAGGTAAAGGTCGTGCAGGCGCTGGTAGTGGGGGAAGGGCGTCAGCATGGTGACGTGATTGCTGCGGAAACAGGCGGCCAGCAACAGGCGCCGATCCGCATCGCTGATCCGGTCCAGATCGGGTGTGGCGAGCATGCGCAGCAGCGGATCGCGGAACTCGCCGCTGGCAAACTGCCGCGCGTAGTCCTCGATCTGATCGAGCAGTACCGGCACAAAATTCACCACACTATGGATCCGCGGATGGCGTTCAAGATGCGCCGCCATGTCGACGTAATCCTTCATGGCGTGCAGGTAGACCCAGGGCAGGACGAATTCTCCCGTCGCCGTACCGCCAGCGCCGACTATTGGGGCGCCATGGTCGCGATAGTCCGGCTGGTGCATGTGCCAGAGAAAGACGAGGTCGAGGGTTTTCATGATCTGTTCGGCACCCAACGACCGTGAGCGCCATTCATGATATCGAGCGCAGCGAGCAAATTTAGCCCCCCGCCCCGGGGCGGGAAACAGGGGTGGGGGGCCTTGGTGACCTTGATGACTTTCAGTTTGAAAGTCATCTTATGTGATGCGCCGGCTGGCCGAGCATTTCCGGCGTCACCAGGGTGACGCCGCCTTCACTGACATGGAAACGCTGGCGGTCGGCTTCGATGTCGTAGCCGATGGTCATGCCTGCCGGAATGCGGCAATGCTTGTCCATTACCACCCGGCGCAGTTTTGCGCGGCGGCCGATGTCAACATCCGGCAGGATCACCGAGTCCTCAATCTCCGCGTAGCTATGCACGTTTACGCGCGAGAACAGCAGCGATTTGCGGACAAGGGCGCCGCTGATGATGTCGCCACCCGAAACCAGGGAATCGACGGCCATGCCGCGCCGTCCGTCGTCGTCGAAGACGAATTTGGCCGGCGGCAATTGTTCCTGATGGGTCCAGATTGGCCAGTCATCGTCGTAAAGATTGAGTTCGGGGGTGACCTTGGTCAGTTCCATGTTGGCTTCCCAGTACGCGTCGATCGTGCCGGCGTCGCGCCAGTAGGGAATCCCGTTGCTGTCCATGCCGACGCAGGAGTGGGCGAAGTTGTGGGCAAACACGCGATAGCGGTCGACGCAATGCGGAATGACGTTCTTGCCGAAGTCGTGCGACGAGTGCGGATCGTCGTGGTCGCGAATCAGCAACTCATAGAGGAAATCGGCGTTGAATACATACACCCCCATGCTGGCGAGTGCGCGGTCCGGACGACCGGGTATCGGCGGCGGATTCGCCGGCTTTTCGACGAAGGCTGAAACGCGCTGGTTGTCGCCGACGTGCATCACGCCGAAGCCGCTGGCTTCGGCGAGAGGCACATCGATGCAGGCCACGCTGAGATCGGCCTGCCGGTGCGCGTGCTCGGACAGCATGCGCCGGTAATCCATCTTGTAGACGTGATCGCCGGAAAGCACCAGCACGTGCTTGGGCCGGCTGCGCCGGATCAGGTCAAGATTCTGGAATACCGCATCGGCCGTTCCCTGATACCAGTTCTCGCCGACTTGTTGCTGTGCCGGCAGGATGTCGATGAACTCGTGAAAGCGGCCGTCAAGAAAGCTCCAGCCGCGCTGCAAGTGCTGAATCAGGCTCTGCGCCTTGTACTGCGTGGCGACGCCGATCTTGCGGATGCCCGAATTGACGCAATTGGACAGCGTGAAGTCGATGATGCGGAATTTTCCGCCGAACGGCACCGCCGGTTTCGAGCGCCAGTCGGTGAGTTGCATCAGGCGGCTGCCGCGACCGCCGGCCAGCACGATGCCGAAGCTGTTGCGCGTGAGTTCGCTTACATGCATCACAAACCCCCGGTTCTTTCGACTTTGCGTCCCATTGCTCTTTCCCGGTTCATGGTGGTTTCTCCGTTGCGGCTACAATCCGCACGATAGCAAAAAAACTGTTCAAATATATACCCATGCCGAACCTTGCCTGCGCCGCCTTGCTCGAATCGCGCGAACACGATCCGTTTTCGGTGCTGGGTCTCCATGCCGAGGGCGCGGCCTGGCATCTGCGGGTATTCCGCCCGCAGGCGAAATCGGTCGCGGTGGCGCTGGCCGATGGTGAATGGCTGCCGTTGAAGCGTCGCAGCGGTTCGGATCTTTTCGAGTGGCACGGCACCACGCCGCCGCCCCGGCCGTGGCGCCTGAAGATCGATGGCGTAGCGCAATACGATGCCTATGCCTTTCCGCCGAAGCCGCCGGCCGATGATCTGTATCTGCTCAACGCCGGACGCTTGCGTCAGGCGTGGCGCACTTTTGGTGCGCTGCCGGAGACTCGCGAGGGCATCGCCGGCGTCTGCTTCCGCGTCTGGGCGCCGAATGCCGAGCGGGTCTCGGTGGTGGGTGGATTCAATGGCTGGGACGGTCGCGTCCATCCCATGGCGACTTTGGGCGGCTCCGGCGTCTGGGAACTGTTCATTCCCGAACTTCCGGCCGGCGCCTTGTATCGCTTCGAATTGCGCGTGCGCGGCAGCGGCGCGCTGCGGCTCAAGATCGACCCCTATGCGCGCGGTTTCGAGCGGCGCCCGGCCTCGGCCTGCTGTGTGGCGCCGGTCTCGACGCACGTCTGGAATGATGGCCGCTGGATGCAGGAGCGGGCAGCGCGCGACTGGCTCTCGGCGCCGATGAGCACTTACGAGATGCATCTGGGCAGCTGGATGCGGCATTCCGATCGCAGCTTCTACAGTTACCGCGACCTGGCCGCGCGGCTGGTGCCCTATCTTGTCGCGCAGGGCTACACCCACGTTGAATTCATGCCGCTGATGGAGCATCCGCTGGACGAGTCCTGGGGCTATCAATGCACCGGATTCTTCGCCCCGAGTTCGCGCTTCGGCAGCGCCGACGACCTGCGCTTCCTGGTCGACAGCCTGCATCAGGCGGGCATCGGCGTCCTCCTCGACTGGGTGCCCGGCCACTTTCCGGCCGACGACTGGGCGCTGGCCCATTTCGATGGCACGGCGCTCTATGAACACGCCGATCCGAAGCAGAAGATGCATCCCGACTGGGGTACGCATGTCTTCAACTACGGGCGCAACGAGGTGCGCAGCTTCCTGCTGTCCTCGGCGTACTACTGGCTGTCCGAATTTCACATCGACGGCTTGCGCGTCGATGCCGTGGCCTCGATGATCTATCTCGACTATTCGCGCAAGGCCGGCGAGTGGACGCCGAACGTGCATGGCGGGCGCGAGAACCTCGAAGCCATTGCCTTCCTGCGCGAAATGAACGAAATGGTGCATGCCGACTTTCCCGGCGCGCTGACCATTGCCGAAGAATCCACCGCCTGGCCGATGGTGTCGCGGCCGACCTGGGTCGGCGGCCTGGGTTTCTCGATGAAATGGAACATGGGCTGGATGAACGACACCCTGGACTACATGCAGCACGATCCGGTGTATCGCCGCTTCAACCACGAGCGGCTGACCTTTGGCCAACTCTATGCCTACAGCGAGAACTTCGTGCTGCCCCTGTCGCACGACGAGGTGGTGCACGGCAAGAGTTCCCTGCTGGGGAAAATGCCGGGCGACGAGTGGCAGCGTTTTGCCAACCTGCGCCTGTTGCTTGCCTACCAGATGATGGCGCCGGGCAAGAAGCTGCAGTTCATGGGGGCGGAACTGGGCCAGTCCTGGGAATGGCGCGCCGGCGAAGAACTGCCCTGGCACCTGCTGCAATACCCCTTGCATGCCGGCGTGCAGAGTCTGGCGCGCGAGCTCAACCAGCTTTATGTGAGCGAACCTGCATTGCATGAACTGGACTTTTCTTCGACCGGCTTTCAGTGGATCGACTGTCACGACGCCGATCAGTCGGTGGTGAGCTGGCTGCGCCGTTCGCGAGACGGCCGCCATGCCGTGGTGGTGCTCAACTTCACGCCGGTGCCGCGCCACAGTTATCGCCTTGGCGTACCGCTGGCTCAGGATTATCTGGAGCGCATCAACACCGATTCGGCGCACTACGGCGGCAGCGACCTCGGCAACAACGGCCGCGTCGGCGCCGTGCCCCGGCCCTGGATGGGATTCCCCGCCTCACTGTCGCTGACCCTGCCGCCTCTGGCCGCGCTGGTCTTGCTGCCGGCCTGACCAGCGCCGGATTCAGCCGCCCAGAAGTCCTTCCGCCAGCAGGCGATCAATCTCGGCTTCGGCCTGCACCCAGTCGTCCAGCAGATTGCCCGGGGCAAAGCCGCGCCGTTCGGCGATGTAATAGGCGGCCATCTCGATGTAGTGCTTGCGCTGCTCCAGCGGGATGCCGGCCGGCTTCCTGACACGCGGCCGTGCCGGTTTTGCGGCGACGACTTTGGGCGCTGCTTTCGCTTTGGGGGCCGGCTTGGCTTTAGCAGTCTCTTTGGCTTTGGCTGCCGGTTTGGCCTTGGCCGCAGTAACCGCCTTTGCTGGTGTCGAACGCTTGGTGGGCGCAGCCTTTGTGCTGCTCTTGGTGGTTGCCATAGTCGCTTCCTCCTGATCGTGGAAACACTGTCATCATGCTGCGCTCCTTACATGACAAAGTATTGACAATCGTCAACAGTTATAGGCGTGCCAGGCGCAACGCGCCGTGCAATCCGAGCACTGCATCGGTGGCGACGTGGATCGGCATGCGCGCTGCTATGGCGGCGTGCTCGGCCTTGGCGTTGAAGGCCGCGAGGAAGCCGCCTTGTCGTAGCATCGGCAGCAGTCTGGCGGCGATGCCACCGGCCAGGAAAACTCCGCCGCGCGCCAGGCAAGCCAGGGCCATGTCGCCGGCGAAGGCGCCGTAGGCGGCGAGGAACAGGTCCAGCGAGCGATGTTCGGTGCTATCCGGGTTGGCCAGCGCGCGGGTCGCGATTTCCTCCGGTCGCAAGGTGACTCCTGCGACAAATTCGTGGATGGCGACCAGCCCCGGCCCTGAAACCACTCGTTCCCAGGTGACGCGGCCATGCCGCGCCTGCAGAAAAGTCCACAGGGCCATCTGCTGCTCGTCAGCCGGGGCAAAGGCAGCATGGCCACCTTCGCCGGCAACGACCTGCCATTGCCCACCCTGCGGCAGAACGATGGCCATGCCCAGCCCGGTGCCGGCACCGACGACCAGGCAGGGCGCCGTGGTCAGCGGTTCTCCAGCCTGCAGCGTGAGCCGTTGCGCGGAGGACGCAGCGACGGCGCCTAGCGCGGCGGCGGCGAAGTCGTTCGCCAGGCGCAGGGCGGGCAGGCCGAAGCGCCGCGACAGGGCATCGACGTCGATGCTCCAGGGCAGGTTGGTCAGATCTGCCTGCCGGCCGTCATCGGCGATCGGGCCGGCCACGGCGAGGCAGCCGCCGCTGATCAGTGACGGGTCCGTCTGCGTGTCGGCGAAGAACGCGGCGAGGACTGAAGCGAAATCCTCGAAGTCGGCGTTGGCGTAATGGCGTTTGGACGCGAGTTTGCCGTCGCGCTCAATGCCCAGCAGCGACTTGGTGCCGCCTATGTCTGCGCCGAGAATCACACAGCCACCGGCGCGGCAATGTGCGGATGCGGGTCGTAGCCTTGCAGCGTGAAGTCCTCGTAGCGGAAGCCGAAGATGTCCTTCACCTCGGGATTCAGGCGCATGGTGGGGCGCTGGCGTGGTTCGCGGGAGAGCTGCAGGCGGGTCTGTGCCATGTGGTTGGAATAGAGATGGCAGTCGCCGCCGGTCCACACGAAGTCGCCGGGGGCGAGCTCGCAGACCTGCGCCACCATCAGCGTGAACAAGGCATAGGAAGCGATGTTGAAGGGCACTCCGAGGAAAATGTCGGCGCTGCGCTGATAGAGCTGGCAGGAAAGTTTTCCATCGGCAACATAGAACTGGAACAGGGCATGGCAGGGAGGCAGCTTCATCTGCGGAATATCGGCCGGGTTCCAGGCCGACACGATGTGCCGGCGTGAATCCGGATTCTTCTTCAGGCCTTCGATCAGCTGCGTGATCTGGTCGATCTCCCCGCTGGGGTTGGCAACTGAGGCGTCCGGCCAGTGCCGCCACTGATGGCCATACACCGGCCCGAGATCGCCCTTGGCGTCGGCCCAGTCGTCCCAGATCGAGACGCCGTTTTCCTTCAGGTAGCGGATGTTGGTATCGCCCTGCAGGAACCACAGCAATTCATGGATGATCGAGCGCAGGTGGAGCTTCTTGGTGGTCAGCAGCGGAAAACCCTCGGCCAGATCGAAGCGCATCTGCCAGCCGAATACCGAGCGGGTACCCGTGCCGGTACGGTCGGCTTTCTCGTGCCCGTGGTCGAGTACGTGGCGCATCAGGTCGAGGTAGGGGCGCATGGAAGGGGGCGGCGGGACTTATAATCGGTCCCCCATTTTACCGGTTATGAAATCGTCCATGACGCTCCCTCGTCTCGCATCGCAGCCGGCACGCGATTACACGCAGCTCGATGCGGCCTCTCATGGCCTGATCATTCTGCGGGCGGGCGACGTCCTGCCGCCTGACTTGCCGCAGCAAGCGCAGTGGCTGGCGATATTGAAGCGCAAGAAGATGAAGCCGAAGGAACTGGCCAAGACGCCGCTGGCCCTCGATCTGCCCGATGGCCGGCGTCTTGCCCTGCTCATGGCGGATTGCACGCTGTCGCGCTTCGAGCGCCTGACGCGTCTGCGCAAGGCTGCGATGCTGCTGCTGGACGAGACGCCGAAGCGGCTTTCGATCTGGGTCGCGGCGGGCGAAGGCATGGGCGACGTGGCGCGCGATGCGGCCTACGTGGCGCAGATCAATGGCGTGCCGCTGCCGGCACGCAAGAAGAAGCCGGCCGCGGCCCTGGCGCAGATCGATCTGTTCAGTTCGCTGACAATTTCCGATCTCGCCCCGGTCGCTGCGCTGGCCCGCGCCAACCTGCTGGCGCGCGAACTCACCGCCCTGGCGCCCAACGAACTGACGCCGGCCACCTATCGCAAGCGCATCCGCAGCGTGGCAAAAGAGGCCGGATTGGCCATCGAGGAATTCGATTTCAGAGCCTTGAAGAAAATGGGGGCGGGGGCTTTCTGTGCCGTGGCGCAGGGTTCGCACCACGAAGATGCCGCGATCGTGCACCTGTCGTGGCGACCGAAGATAGCCACCAAGAGAGTGGCGCTGGTCGGCAAGGGCATCTGCTTCGACACCGGCGGCCACAACCTCAAGCCCGCCCGCTACATGGCCGGCATGCATGAGGACATGAACGGTTCCGCGGTGGCGCTGGCGCTGACGCTGGCGGCGGCCGAGATGCAACTGCCGGTGACCATCGACTGCTGGCTGGCCATCGCCCACAACCACCTGTCGCCCGGCGCCTACAAGCAGAACGACATCATTACGGCGCTCGACGGCACCACCATCGAGATCGTGCACACCGATGCTGAAGGCCGCATGGTGCTGGCCGACACGCTGCTCTTGGCAACCGATAGCGGAAAA